>JAJYMO010000099.1:0-18553 GCA_021786845.1 Pseudomonadota bacterium
GTTGCACCTGGCAATTCACTATTGGTTCTAATCGTGAAAAAATAACAGGAGGCAGCACGATGGATTTTAGTACGCTCGGTAGTATCACCACGATTCTTGATTTTGCAGCGATCATTATTATGTTTTACTGCCTGTATCTGGTTTTTTCGCTCAAAGCGAATATACCGGGTGGCGTGGTCGGAAAAAGTTGGAATTTACTGTCTTTGTTGGTCATCGTGTTTACGCTCGGTTACTTGTTAACACCATTTTTCGATCAAATCCCGGACGATGTATTGCGATTGCTCGTGGCGGTTGTTTTTGCGGCGGGCGCCGTTTATGTCATGGTGACCATACGCATGGTATACACCGTTATTCGTGAACTGGTCGAGTAGGCATATTCGTTTCCGTTTGTGACGGCTTCGATTTTTTCAGGGCATGTACCCGGTTTGTCTTGTACCGAATATCGAAGCAAACACTCAAGGGTTTAAAATTCATATCAATTTCAATCGGGTGTCAGCCTGCAGACAGAACTGTGGCTCCGTTGCCGTTCTGAATAGCCATTCATTTTAATGAATGAGTCGCAGAATGTGGAGTTTGAAATTCGCAGGCGATTTTAGGTGGGATGACGAGTCAAAATATGAATCCAAATTTGATTTTATTTCGCACGACGGAGGGCGAACGCCTTGCTTCGGCGCATGGACATGAAATTTCTACCATTCAGCGAAGAACTTTGCTTGCGGTGAACGGACAGTCTTCCGTTCAGGATTTGGTGAATAAAGTGTTTTGGGTGGAAAATATCACAGAAATATTGCAAGAACTCTACGAAATGGGCTTGATTAGTGGTGATGTCAACACAATTGGCAATCAAGTGAGGCAGGCAGGTGGTTCCGGGTTGGTGGTTCAAGCATCGCTTGTTGCGCTCTGCCGGGAATTGCTTGGTGCAAACAGCGAAAAAATAATCAACAAAATTAATTCATCTCCTGCAAAAATACCTGACCTTGAGGGGGCTGTGCTTTCTTGCAAAAAAGTGATCAAATTGACGGTGAGCGAAAAACTTGCCGACCAGTTTTTTCAGCGGGCCCAGGTGATTTTGAATGAAAAATATTGAGGACCTTTTAACCCGAGTTTTCATCAGTGTTTGCATGGGTGATTTTGGTTGCTTAACGGATTGATTTTGTTTGGGTTGGTGCGAATATTTCTTATGTCATCGCGTCGTGGCGGGCCGTTACGCGCACACTTATCCGTCAACACAATCTACCCATACCGGTGCGTGATCGGATGGACGCTCCAATTTGCGTGGGGCCTTGTCAACTTGCCAATCTGTGCAGCTCCGCGCTAAAGATGCGGACAACAAAATGTGGTCGATGCGTAAACCGTGGTTGCGTCTGAATCCTCCCATGCGGTAATCCCACCAGGTATAAACAGGTTCTGCCTGCTCAAAAAGGGTAAAGCTGTCAATCAAGCCCAAGGCTAACAAGCGTGTGAATGCGGCGCGTTCGGGTTCGGATACCAGTATTCCTTCACCAAAAAGGGCAACGTCGTACACATCCCGGTTAGTGGGGGCAATGTTGTAATCACCCAGTACGGCAAATTGGGCGTGAGATTGCAAGCTGTCTCGCAGATAGTTCTCCAGGGCCTGTAACCAGGCTAATTTATAGGGATATTTGTCCGAATCCACACTCTGCCCATTGGGCACATAGACACAGACGACTCGCACGCCATCGATAGTGGCGCTCAGCACACGTTGTTGCAGATCTTCCCATCCGGGTATTCCGTAGATCACATCCTGTGGGGGTGTGCGGGCTAAAATCGCCACACCATTATAAGTTTTTTGGCCAGAGTAGACCGCATGGTAGCCTGCCGCCTCAATTTCCTTAATGGGGAAATTGCCATCTTCCAGTTTGGTCTCTTGTAAACACAATACATCGGGAGCTTGTTCAGCTAACCAATCCAGTACATGAGGTAAACGCACCTTGAGCGAATTGACATTCCAGCTTGCAAGTCGCATCACGGTGCTGCCCGGCCGGAAAACTGTGCTGGTGATGCGGCAGTGTCGCCCGTTGAGGTTGAAGACGAAGAAACCGGCAGAAATGTATCACGCTGGCCTCCTGGCATGGGGTGCCGCGGATATTGCGCTGCATCCAGTGCGTCATTCCATTGTTTGATTTCAAAGCCTTTCAGGAGATGATTGCCTACTTTCAAGTCGGGTAAGAGAATATGGTCTGAGGTTTCACCCAATGCAGCAGCAACTGTTTTATCTTTATCCGGGTCTCGCAGGGTATAGGGAATGCCACGTTTATCCAATAACGCTTTGGCTTCACGACAGACTGCGCCACAGTCGCCAGAAAATAGCACGACCGGGGATTTCTTCATGGACATCTTGAGGTTGTAAGAACCTTGCCCGTCAATCACGTTGGGGGTGATGTCGGTCTTCTTTACGCCCTGAACATGCCCAGGAGGCGGTTCGTTGCTGTAATTGACCACGCCATTTTGATCTGTCCACCGGTACATTTCTGTCGCCTGCGCAGTCACGGTCATCAGGCTGCACAGCATCACAATTAGTCGCATAAGCATTTTCAATGCATCCTCCCTTGTAGCGTTTACCTGGTTTTGGCGGAACATTTACACCATGCCATTGTGCCGTAACAAAGCGTCTACATTGGGTTCGCGACCACGGAAAGCGATGAAAGAATCACGTGCCGAGCGTACACCGCCTACAGCCAGGATCTCACGCCAAAATCGTTGCCCTACCTCTTGCGACAGCACGCCCTGTTCTTCAAACAAACTGTATACATCTGCGGACAATACTTCAGCCCATTTGTAACTGTAATACCCCGCCGCATACCCGCCGGAAAAAATATGTGCGAAACTGTGCGGAAAGCGGTTAAATTCGGGTGGGATCAGCACGGACACTTCAGCGCGTACTTCATTTAACAGTTTGAGCACCGCGCCGTCACGAATTTCGCCGGTGTGGAGGCGAAAATCGAATAAGGCGAATTCAATCTGGCGCAGAGTAAATAAACCGCTTTGAAAATTCTTTGCCGCCACCATTTTGTTAAATAAATCGCGTGGTAAAGGTGTGCCGTGTTGGATATGTTGGGTCATGGGTTGCAGTACATCCCATTCCCAACAGAAATTTTCCATGAATTGCGAAGGTAATTCCACTGCGTCCCATTCTACGCCATGGATACCCGACACACTCAACTCTTCAACCTGGGTCATTAAATGATGCAGCCCGTGACCAAACTCATGAAACAGGGTTAATACTTCATCATGGGTAAACAGCGCGTCTTGCTCACCCGCCGGGGCAGAGAAGTTGCAGGTTAAATAGGTAACCGGGTACTGGATGATGCCATGCCGCTTGCGGCGGGTAATGGTGTCGTCCATCCATGCGCCGCCCCGTTTATGCTCCCGGGCATACAAATCCAGATAAAACTGACCGATCAGTTCGCCTGTCGCATCAACAATTTCATAAAAACGCACATCGGGGTGCCATACCGCTGCCGTCGCAGGACGAACCTCCAGGCCGTATAGCGTGGAAATCAACTTAAACAAGCCTGACAAAACTTGTGATTCCGGAAAATACTGTCGCACTTCCTGATCGGAGAAATGATGCAAGGCCAGACGCAATTGTTCGCTGGCGAAGGCAATGTCCCACGCTTGCAGGGTTTCTATGCCTAATTTTGTGCGTGCAAATTCATGTAAGTCGTCCCGGTCACGCTCGGCAAAAGGTCGAGCGCGTTGTGCCAAATCAGACAAAAAGGCCTCTACTTGCTGGGGCGTTTCAGCCATTTTACTGGCCAGTGATAATTCGACATAATTTGTAAACCCCAATAACTTGGCTTCTTCCTGTCTCAAGTTCAGGATTTGAACCATCAAGGTGGAATTGTCCCATTCTGCCGGACCGGTTTCCGAAGCCCGTGTGGCATATGCACGATACATTTGTTCACGTAAGCCACGATGCACCACATATTGCATAAAAGGAAGATAGGAGGGGGCATGAAGGGTAAATTTCCAGCCTTCGCGTTGATCCCTGGCGGCAGCGGCTTGTGCAACGCGCATGACATCTTCGGGCAGGCCGGTCAAATCCCCTGCACAGTCGACAAACAGTGCATAGGCGTTGGTGGCATCCAGTATATTTTCTTCAAAACGGGCAGAGTGCTGCGCCAATTCAGATTGTATGGCGCGGAAACGTTCTTTTTCTACCCCGTCAAGTTCTGCACCCCCGAGACGAAAATCACGTAATTCATGTTGAATGACGGTTTGCTGTGCTGCATTCAAGTTGTTAAATTTATCATCTTGCCGCAACGCACGAAATAAACGGAATAAATCAGGTTGTTGAGTGAGTTCGCTGTAATACTCGGTGATTTTTGGCAGGTTTTCATTGTATGCGGCCCGCCATTCCGGGCTATTCATCACTGCATTGAGATGGCTTACGGTGCCCCAGGCACGAGACAGGCGTTCGTTCGCATCTTCCAGCGGCAAGACGAAATTTTCCCAAGTGACTGCTGCATCAGACTGGTGGGACAATTGCGTCATCAGCGTTCTATTTTCTGTGAGTAATTGATCTACAGCAGGGGTGATATGTGCAATGGCTATTTCACCAAAGCGGGGCAATCCAGAAAAATCCAGTAACGGGTTGTTCGACATGGGTAAATGATTTCCTGTTTATTTTTTGCGTTCAAAAAACTAAAATAGCACGTTGAGGTGTGGGCGTTTAATCAAGCCCAAAAATAAGCGGGGGCAAGGGTATCGCTTTTTAACAAAATTAAAGTGCAAGTGAATGAGTATGTGCGAACCATGCGGCTATAATACCTGATTGAATGACACCACGCACGCGTAGAACATGACATCCAGGCAATTATCCTTGCAAAATTTTATGGGCCATCTGCCACAAATGGGTGGCGGTGTATGGTGGCACCATAGTGCGCAAATTATTGGTCAGGTTAGCCTGGGATGCAATAGTTCAATCTGGTGTGGTGCAGTGATTCGGGGTGATGTGAACAGCATCTCTATCGGTGAGCGGACCAATATTCAGGACAACAGCGTGCTGCACGTTTCCCATCCTGCGCCGTCTCGCCCGGATGGCGCAGCACTGTTCATCGGCAATGATGTCACAGTTGGGCACAGCTGTATCCTGCATGGTTGTCACATCGCAGATGCGAGCCTTATCGGTATGGGATGTATTGTGATGGACAACGCACGCATTGAATCAGAAGTCTTGCTGGGCGCAGGCAGTCTGGTGCCTGAAGGGCAAACACTGCAAAGTGGTTATCTGTATTTGGGACGCCCAGCCAAACGGATACGCCCGCTCACCGATGAAGAAATCGCTTATTTGTACTATTCGGCTCAACATTACATGCAGCTGGCTGCGCAGTACCATGATGATGCTAACCGCGTTTAATGAGTGTACCCACGCCATTTTTGGTCAGTACCTCTAGCAGCAATGCGTGTTTTACCCGACCATCAATAATATGCGCCGTTTGTACGCCATTGTGCACCGCGTTCAGTGCGCAGTGAATTTTTGGTAACATGCCGCCATAAATGGTGCCGTTTTCAATCAGTTCGTGCACATTTCCGGCGTTTAAGCCAGTCAATAATTCGCCTTCCTTATCCAGTACGCCGGGGGTATTGGTCATCAGGATGAGTTTTTCTGCCCGTAAAGTTTCTGCCAGTTTTCCTGCTACCAAATCAGCATTAATGTTGTAAGATTCGCCATCCATTCCTACCCCTACTGGGGCAATAACTGGAATAAAATCATGGCTATCAAGCAATTCAACTAACTCCGGGTCGATGGAAGTTACGTCCCCGACCGAGCCAATATCGAGTTTGCCGCCGAGGTTGTCGCGGTCATCAATCAGCAGTTTTTTAGCGCGAATCATGCCGCCATCTTTGCCAGTCAAACCGACCGCTTTACCCCCGTGCTGATTGATGAGGTTGACAATTTCCTTGTTGACCAGGCCGCCCAAGACCATTTCCACGACATCCATGGTTTCACGATCTGTCACACGCATGCCCTGAATAAATTCACTTTGCTTGCCAACACGTTTCAATAAATCACCAATTTGCGGGCCGCCTCCGTGCACAATGACAGGATTCATGCCAACCAGCTTGAGTAGCACGACATCACTGGCAAAACCCTCTTTTAATGAGGCATCAGTCATGGCATTGCCACCATATTTAATGACAATGGTTTTTTTAAAAAAACGCTGAATAAAAGGTAACGCCTCAGACAAAATATGCGCTTTGTCCGCCGGTGAAAATTGGCTGTGGGATGAATTGCTGTCTGTCATGATTAAACCTTCGTCTGAGATGGGCGTATTTTACCTGAATTGTGGACTCGTACATGGGCACCCACAGTTCTTTTGAATGAGCCCAGGAAAAGTCAGGTGGTATTTAAGATGCCGTGGGTTCTGAAGGACAGTTTATGGCCGCGCGCTGGTCAGCCTTTGCTATAGCCCCGGGAGTTTTGTCGCATTTGAAAGTCTGGCGCATGCTGGTGGCGATTGGATGATTGTGCTCGTGCCTTGCTCATTCGTATCGAACAGCCTTTGCGTATTGCTTACTGGTTTACCGGTGTGTCATTCACGGTGCTGGCAGTGATTTCCCTGACCAGGGCGATCACTCTTTTTCTTGGGTGGCACAGTACCCTTGCGGGTGTTTATCCGCAATTGCCCTTCGTCCCTGTGCGATTTCTGGCCAGCAGTTTGGTGTTGATGTGTGTGACCTTCGGTTTCATATTGATGTTGAATTACCGGTTGATTACAGATATACAGAAAATCGCATTACGCGATGGGTTGACCGGGGCACTGAACCGGCGCGGACTGGAAGAAGCGGCTGCCCATCTGTCGGCTCATTGTGCCCGTGTCGGTGGTACGCTGGCAATCATGATGATTGATGTCGATTATTTCTAGGTAATCAATGATCGCTGCGGTGAGTGAATGCACATAAAAAAAGGGGCTGCGCAACACGCAGCCCCTTTTTTTCGATTAAACCTTACAGTTAAATTGACGCACGCATCACCTTCGCTGCGGCAACCATGTTGGCCAAAGCGGCTTCAGTTTCTGGCCAGCCACGGGTTTTAAGGCCGCAATCCGGGTTCACCCACAACAGGTCAGGGGCAATGACATCGCTGGCTTTTTTCATCAAACGTACCATTTCTTCCGTGGTTGGCACATTCGGGCTGTGGATGTCATATACGCCGGGCCCAATTTCATTGGGGTAGTTGAATTGACCAAAACCAGTCAGCAACTCCATGTCTGAACGGGAAGTTTCAATGGTAATTACGTCCGCATCCAGTGCTGCGATAGCGGGCAAAATGTCGTTGAATTCCGAATAACACATGTGGGTATGGATCTGGGTTTCGTTGCGCACGCCAGAAGCAGAAATGCGAAATGCGCGACCCGCCCAGTTCAGGTAGTCGGCCCAATCGCCACGACGTAAAGGCAAGCCTTCACGGATGGCAGGTTCGTCAATCTGGATGATGCCGATACCCGCTTTTTCCAGATCGACCACTTCATCACGAATCGCCAGGGCAATTTGCATGGTTGTGGTGCTGCGCGGTTGATCGTTGCGCACGAAGGACCATTGTAAAATGGTCACAGGCCCGGTCAGCATGCCCTTCATCGGCAGGCTGGTCAAGCTTTGTGCGTAGCGGGTCCATTCCACCGTCATCGCTTTGGGGCGTGACACATCGCCAAAAATGATGGGTGGTTTCACACAACGCGAACCGTAGCTTTGCACCCAGCCATTTTGGCTGAAGGCGAAACCGGACAATTGTTCACCGAAATATTCCACCATGTCATTGCGTTCAGCTTCGCCGTGTACCAATACATCTATACCCAGCTCAACCTGCTTGTCAACGGCCAGTTTGATTTCAGCCTGCATGGCTTTCACATAATCGGCCTCGCTCAATTCATTGCGCTTGTAAGCAGCACGGGCCGCGCGAATTGCTTTGGTTTGCGGGAATGAACCAATTGTGGTGGTGGGGAACGCAGGTAATTTGAATCGTGCGCGTTGTACTGCTTGCCGTTCGCTGAACGTGGCATGACGCTGATCCACATCGGCAGGCAGATGCGCCAAACGTTCCGCCACAGCCGGATTGTGTACGCGTGGGCTGCTGCGACGTGAAGCGGCCGCTGCGCTTGACGCGTCGAATGCGGCCTGTGCAGCAGCAATCCCTTTGTCCAACCCTTGTTTCAAGGCGCCCAATTCATCCAGCTTCTGTACTGCATAGGCCATCCATGAACGCAATTCCGCATCCATTTTGGATTCTGTCGTCAAATCAACGGGCACATGTTGCAGCGAGCATGATGGCGCTAACCACAAACGATCACCCAATTTGGCGCGAGCGGCTTGTGCCAGGGACAGGGTCTGTACCAGATCGGCGCGCCAAATGTTGCGACCATCAATCACGCCCAGGGACAAGATTTTGTCAGCAGGCAACGCGGCGATCACCGTGTCAAATTGTTGGGGCGCACGCACCACATCTACATGTAAACCGCTGACAGGTAAACTGCATGCCAGGTTCAGGTTGTCTTCCAGTGCCCCAAAATAGGTGGCGAGCAATAGCTTGACGCCACTGCCTTGTAATTGCTGGTAGCTGGGTTGGAATGCGGCCTTCCAGTTGGCAGGCAAGTCCAGACACAAAACAGGCTCATCAATTTGCACCCATTCAACACCCAGGGTTTTGAGACGTGCCAGGATGTTTTTGTAAACAGGCAACAGGGCAGGCAGCAAATCCAGACGGTTAAGGCCGTCAGATTTTTCTTTGCCCAAATAAAGGAAAGTCAGTGGGCCGATCAAGCTGACTTTGACGGCATGGCCGTGAGACTGCGCTTCCGTGACTTGATCGAACAGGCGGTTTGAATTCAGGGAAAATTGCGTATCTTTGGTGAATTCAGGTACCAGATAATGGTAGTTGGTGTCGAACCATTTGGTCATTTCCAGCGCTGCATTGCTGTGTTGTTCGGCATGTCCACCGCAACATGTGCTGGCAGTTTCATTCGCTACGCCGCGCGCCATGGTGAAATGACGGTCAATTTCTGATGCGTTTGAGGCAAATCCAAAGCGCTTGGGTTCGCAACCCAGCAATTGGATGTGGTTTAACATTTGGTCATAAAAAGCAAAATCACCGACGCTCACGAAATCCAGACCTGCATCCGCCTGGATTTTCCAGTGTTGCGTACGCAAATCTTTTGCGGTATTTTCCAGGGCGGCGACATCGGTTTCACCATGCCAGAATTTTTCCAGAGCGAATTTTAATTCGCGGTGTTTGCCTATGCGGGGAAAGCCAAGGCTGTGTACAGTAGTCATGCGAGCACTCCAAATTCAAATAAAAATTGAGACAGCGTGCATCATGCGGCAAGATGCTTTATGATGCAAACGAATTGTTTTGCTGCAAGTGATGAAATTTATTCATGTTCCGTCCTTAATCGCTGAGGCAATGTGCTCACACTCAAACACCTTCGCTTGATTGAAGCCATTTACGAATTTGGCAACATCACTCGTGCGGCAGCGCACCTGTACTTGACGCAATCGGCTTTGTCACACCAATTGGTGCTGCTGGAAAAGCATTATGATGTGCTCTTGTTTGAACGCACACGCCCCATGCGGCTTACCCCAGCCGGGGAACGCCTGTTACAGCTTTCGCGCGCCATTACGCCGGGCATTCATGAAGCGGAGCGTGACCTGGCCCGGCTTGCCGCGCATCAGCCGGTTGGGCGTTTGCGTTTGGCCGTTGAATGCCACACCTGTTACGACTGGCTGATGCCAGCGATGGATGAGTATCGTATGCGTTGGCCAGAGGTGGAAATGGATCTGGTAGGAGGGTTTCATGCTGACCCCATCGGTTTGCTGGAAGAAGACCGGGCAGATCTGGTGATTGTGTCCGAACCGGAAGCTAATCGTGACGTGGTGTGTGAGCCTTTGTTCCGCTATGAAATGCAGGCGCTGATGAGCCGCGGTCATCCACTTGCCGGGAAAGCATGGTTAGAGGCTGCTGACTTTGCTTCTGAAACATTGATCACTTACCCTGCCCCTGACCGCTTGCTAGATGTGGTGCGGCGTGTGCTTAAACCGGCTGGGGTCTATCCGGAACGGCGACAAGTTGAACTGACCATCGCCATCGTACAATTGGTGGCCAGCCGAAAAGGGTTGGCGGCCTTGCCTGCCTGGGCGGTCGTGCCTTATCTGGAACGTGGTTATGTGGTCGCGCGTCCTATTGGCGCCAAAGGTTTGTGGAGCGGTTTGTACGCGGCGGTACGACAGAGTGACGCGGAGCGTGCTTATCTGCGCGATTTTATTACGTTGCTGCGCGAACAAGTGTTTATGAGTTTGTCCGGTATTGAGCCTTTGGGTTGAGATTTTCTGTTAAGGCGTGCTGGTGATGCTTCCCGATATGAAAGGACCTTTCTGATGAGTGCACGGATCAATCTCGCTGTGATAACTATGGTCGTGGCAAGCCTGACAGGTTCTGCCGCCTGTGCACAGGCGAAGCATGATCATTTCGACGCCTATGTGGTACTGGGTTCCGGTGGACAGGCCATTGCACGAATGATTACCTCTGAAGCGCAATGCCCGGGCATCCGTATTGATGGGCAGTTAGAGCCGATGAGCGAACGTGCTGCGCCCGCTCTGGAGCCGCAACGCCCAACACATTCTTCGGTATCTGAATCGAAGTCTTCTGATTTTCCGGTGAGAACATGCGAGTATCTTGTTCCCAAAAACGCAAGCTCCGCCAGTGTCAATGGTCAGGTTTTGCCGCTGCCACCCAAAGAGATACGCCGTATTGTTGTCATCGGGGACACGGGCTGCCGTCTGAAGAAGACTGATCATGCATGGCAATCGTGTCATGATGTCAAGCAATATCCTTTTTCCCGCATTGCAGCATTGGCTGCCCGCTGGCACCCGGATATCGTCGTGCATGTGGGCGATTATCTGTACCGGGAAAACCCTTGCCCCAAAGACCAGCCTGGTTGTGCCGGCAGTCCGTGGGGTTACGGTGCCGACAGTTGGCAAGCAGATTTTTTTGATCCTGCGCGTCCCTTGCTACGCGTCGCGCCGTGGATTGTGGTGCGAGGTAACCATGAGTCCTGTGCTCGCGCTGGACAAGGTTGGTGGCGGTTTCTTGATCCCCATCCTTTGGTTGTGGGTCAGGATTGCAATGCGGCGGCAAATGATGACATCGGTGATTTCAGCGATGCTTATGCGGTACCTCTGGGTGATCGCGCTCAAATGATTGTGCTGGATACCTCCAGTACGGCGAATAAACCATTTGCACAGGATGATCCCCGTGCCGTGGCGTACCGTAAACTCTATCGTCAATTAGACCGATTATCCAGGTTGGCAGATGATAATTTTATTGTTAATCATCAGCCTGTGCTCGGTTTTTCCGCTGAGCCGGTGCATGGGCGCATTACCATGTTGCCTGGAAATGTGGGTTTGCAATCCGTATGGCACCCACTTAATCCGCATTTATTTCCGGAAAATATTGATGTGTTGTTGTCAGGGCATGTGCATGTGTGGGAACAAATCGGATTTTCCAATGATTATCCCAGTCAATTTGTGGCGGGGTTTTCGGGCACGCAGGAAGACATCGTTCCCATGCCGAAAATGCTTCCAGATCAGGCTACGCCAGCCATCGGGGCGCAGGTGGCCCATTTCAGTTCATGGGTGGACGGATTCGGTTATATGACACTGGAACGAACAGGAGATAAAGACTGGGAAGTGGGTATCTGGAATACGGATGGAAATCGTGTCAATACCTGTCACATTCATGGCAAAACTTCATCATGTGATTTGCCGCAGGTGCATTCGACAATATGAAAATTTGTTACAGGCTGGTCGCCTGATATTTTATCCACCCAACAAGATTAATCCCCATACTACCAGCACATTGAGTAAAGAGATTAATACGGCTGCACTGCCCATGTCTTTGGCGCGTTTAATCAGGTGGTGATGTTCAAGCGAAATGCGGTCAACTGCCGCCTCAACAGCAGAATTGAGTAATTCCACCACCAGCACAAACAGTACCGAAGCAATCATCAGTACGCGTTCCACCGCATTTCGTTCCAGATACAGGGCTAAGGGAATGAGTACCACAGACAACAACATCTCTTGCCGAAAGGCATCTTCATACTGTAGCGCGGCTTTCATGCCGTCCAGCGAATACATCAAGGCATTGAATACACGTTTAACGCCTGTTTTGCCTTTGTATGGGGACTCCTGCATGTAAAACCCTTTTAAAATCCATGAATAATACTGTTTTCACCATGATTCTGGAAGTGAAAATAGATGAATTTTTTGTGACGATCAATGCCTGCGCATTGGCGCCATATCGTGTTAGCCACTTATTTTTCTTTCCTTGCTGTGATCCGTGGCCAATAGCATGTACATGCCGGGTACCACAAACAGGGTGAACAGCGTACCGATGGACAGGCCGCTGGCAATCACCAAGCCCAGATTAAAGCGGCTGACTGCGCCAGCGCCTTGAGCAAAAATCAGTGGCATGACACCCAGCACCATGGCGAAGGTGGTCATCAAAATGGGGCGTAAGCGCAGACCAGCCGCTTTGGTGATTGCGACACGTTTGTTCATGCCACCACGCTGCAAGGTGTTGGCGAACTCGACAATCAGAATGCCATGTTTTGAAATCAGTCCTATCAGAGTCACCAGGCCGACTTCAGTAAAAATGTTCAAGGTGGCGTGCCCTATGCCCAGATTGATAAAAATCAGTGCGCCAGCAATTGACATGGGGACCGACACCAAAATGATAATGGGGTCAAGGAAGCTTTCAAACTGGGCGGACAGGGCCAGAAAAATAATCACCAGCGCGAACAGAAAGGTGAGCACCAGTCCGCCGGACTCCTGCATGTATTGACGTGATTGTCCGGCATAATCGAAGCTGTAATTGGCGGGCAAGGTGCGCTCGGCAAGCGATTTGAGGTGTGCCAGCGCTTGTCCTTGAGAAATGGTTGGAAACACGACACCTTGAATGGTAGCCATATTTTGTTGCTGGAAATGATTGATGGTTTCCGGTTGGGTGCTGGTTTCCAAATGCGCAACAGTGGATAAGCGGACCATTTTCCCACTGGCGCTGCGTAACTCATAGTTTTTCAACTGGTCGGCGTTCAGGCGAAAGGCTTGCTGAACTTGCGGGATCACCTGATAAGAGCGACCATCCATGGCGAAGTAATTCACATAGCCGCCACCCAGCATGTCGGAAAGCGCAGAACCGATATCTTGCATATTGAGGCCCAATTGCGCAGCCATATTGCGGTCGATCACCACAGTGGTTTGGGGAAGATCAATTCTTAAATCTGATTGCAGAAAAATAAATTCCCCGGATTTTTGTGCGTCATTCAGAAATTTCTGCGATACATTGAACAACTCGGAGAACGGTTGAGTGGTGGTCAGTACAAATTGCACAGGGAGGCCCCGTGATCCAGGCAGTGAAGGGGGCTGGAAAATGGCGTTCTGGGTGCCGGCAATTTGTCCCAATTCTTTTTGAAGCTGGGGTTGTAGCATGTTGCTGGTTTGCTTGCGCTCATCCCAGGGCTTCAACACCATGCCGCTGATTACTTGCGTTGGCATGTCGAGCTGAAAGACATGCGCAGTTTCGCTATGACGATCAAATATGTGCCGCACAGCCTTGACATCCAGTTCACGTTGTTGAAGGGTTGCATCAGGGGCATTGAACGAGGCGGCAATGAGCACCCCCTGGTCTTCCTGTGGAGCCAGTTCTGACATGGACGTGCTATACAGAAAATAAATCCCGCCTAACAACAGGATGGCAAACACGGCAATGACCTTCACGTGATTTAATACACCTTCCAGCCGTCGTTCATAGGCACCATCCAGACGCGCAAATTGATGATCTAACCACAACACCAGATGGTCGGACCAGTTTCCGCCTTCGCGTTTTGGTGCGCGTAACATTCGCGAACACATCATGGGCGACAGGGTTAAGGCAATGATGGCCGACAGGACCACTGTGCTGACCAGGGTAAATGCAAATTCGGTAAATAAGGCGCCAGTTAATCCCCCCATAAAACCAATCGGCACATAAACGGCAACCAGCACGATGGTCATTGCGATAATGGGGTTGGACAATTCGCGTGCGGCTTGAATGGCGGCGTTAAAAGGCGTCAGGCCATTTTCCAGATGGCGGCTGACATTTTCAACCACAATAATGGCGTCATCCACGACCAAACCAATCGCCAGCACCAGGGACAGCAGGGTCAGCAGGTTGATGGAGTATCCCAGAGCCAGCATTAAGGTGAAAGTGCCGATTAAAGACAGCGGGATGGCGATGACAGGAATCAATACAGCACGGGGTGAGCCAAGAAAAACGAATACCACCAAAGTAACAATGAGCACCGCTTCGGCCAACGTTTTGACCACTTCGTTAATGGACGAGTTGACGAATTTGGTGGAGTCATAGACGACACGCGCTTTGATCCCGTTGGGAAGTTCAGCTTGAATACCAGGTAATGCCTTGTTGACGCGGGCGACTACCTCTAACAGATTGGCGCTGGGCGCAACCTGTATTCCGACATAGACGGCCTTTTTCCCATCGAATGCCACGCTGGTATCGTAATCGTCCGAGCCAAGCACTACATTGGCCACATCGCCCAGCCGCACGGCGGCATTGCCCTGTTGTTTAAGGATAATTTGACGAAACTGTTCTGCGGAGTGGAGGGACGTGGACGCATTGAGGTTGATTTGAACCATTTGCCCGCGTGTTTGGCCGTTTGAGGACAGAAAATTGTCGGCCGCCAGTGCGTTATAGACATCGGTAGCAGTCAGGCCCGCAGCAGCGAGTTTTTGCGGATTAAGCCAGGCACGCAAGGCAAAATTTTTCGCACCCAGAAGTTCAGCCGTTTGTACGCCGTTGATGGCCTGCAACTTGGGTTGTACGGCACGGACCAGATAATCCGTCACTTGATTGGGTTTCAGTTGGTCGCTGTAAAAACCAATGTACATGGCGTCGATGGTTTGCCCGATGCTCACACTCAGAACGGGCTTTTGTGCCTGGGGCGGCATCTGGTTGAGCACGGCATTGACCTTGGTGTTGATCTCGGTCATGGCCTTGTCCGGGTCATAATTGAGACGCAGGTTGGCGGTGATCGTGCTGACACCCTGAACGCTGCTTGAGGTCATGTAATCAATGCCGTTAGCTTGAGCAACCGCATTTTCCAGCGGGGTGGTGATGAAGCTGGCAACCAGATTGGAATCGGCGCCAGGGTACGCTGTGGTCACAGTGACCACGGCATTTTGTGTATAAGGAAATTGCAGAATCGGAAGCAGACCGGCTGAACGTAAACCCAGTACAAGTATGACCAGACTGACCACGGTAGCCAGTACCGGGCGTTCGACAAAAATATCCGTAAATTTACGCAAGGCAGTACTGTTGGCTAAACTCATTCGTCACGCACCTTGGGATTGGGATTGTCGGTGGGCATTATGCTGTTGTTGATAAATACCGGTGCGCCATTATGCAGTTTGAGTTGACCGGAAGTGACCACAACGTCACCCACTTGCAGACCATTGAGCACGGAAACCTGATCGCCACGTGTGGCACCTGTGGTCACAAAACGCTGTTCCACATTCAGTTTGGGTGTGCCATCAGCATTTTTGCCCTGATTATGTACAACAAATACTGTGCTGCCATAGGGGTTGTAGGCAATGGCTGCATTGGGCAGGGTAATTAAATTTTGTGGGCTACCCTGATTGATGTGAACAGTCATAAACAGACCGGGTAGCAGTTTTCCTCCGGGATTGGGCAGTTCAGCGCGTACCGCAATATTGCGTGTGCTGCTGTCAATTTGCGGCTCAATGGCCATGATGTTGCCAGACATCAATTTGTCAGGCATCGCGTCGGTTTGGGCATGAATGTTTTCACCGGGATGGATCAGGGACAGCTGTGTTTGCGGCACGCTGAAATCAAGATAAATGGGATCCAGTTTCTGCAGACTGACAATGCTTGCGCCGGGCGTCAGGTACTGGCCGGGGTCCACTTGACGAATACCCAGTTTGCCAGCAAAAGGGGCACGAATCACTTTTTGTGCGATGAGTGCTTGTTGTGATGCGACCTGCGCTTGTGCGCTATGCAAGTTAGCCACATCAGCGTCCAGAACGGCTTGGCTGATCGCTTGTATTTTAAATTGTTCCAAATCGCGGTTATAATTGATTTGAGCCAGTTTCTCCGTTGCCTGCAAGGCACCAAGCTGCGCTTTCAGTGGTTCAGCATTCAATTCAATCAGCAATTTACCTGCTGCCACGGTATCGCCAGACTGAAAGTGAATCGCAGTGATCAGCCCACCTGTTTCTGTCGATAAATTGGTGCCAAGCACTGCGTGCAAACTGCCCATGGCTTCTATGCCTGGCGACCAGATTTCCTTGTGAGCAATGGTTGTTGAGACGGCCTGGGGAGGCATGCCCTGGCCCTGAATTGCTTTCTGGATCATGTGATTGCGAAACTGCTGGAAGCCGTAAATTGCGCCGAACACCAAGCCAACCAAAAGGAGCATCACAATCATGGGTTTGCGTGAAGTGGGTTTCATTGATTATCCTTGGTGATTTCAGTGGCTTGAGCTGGTCTGTGTGGTGGTGGCGGGTGCTACCCATGCACCGCCCATCGCTTGATAAAGCGCAGCGGTATCGGTTAAACGTTGCATTTGCGCGCCGATCAAGTTGATGCGTGTCTGTGCTTCCTGTTGTTGAACGGTCAGTAATTGCAACACATTGACACTGCCCAGTTTGAATTGTTCAGTGGTTAAATCAAGTGAATTATGCGACGCATCTTCTGCCGCTGCTTGTGCTGTCAAGGTTTGTGCGTCATTATCAACCGCGCGCAAGGCATCCGCTACGTTACGAAATGCTTGCAAAACGGTTTGTTGGTAATCGGCATCAACGATCGCCAAATTGGCTTTGGCTGCTCTGACGCCTGCTTTGAGCCCACCATTAAACAAGGGTTGGGTAAGTTGTCCAGCCAGTGACCATATCGCAGAATTGGCATTAAATAAACTGCCGGTGCTTAAAGCTTCCTGCCCCAGATTGGCCGTTAAGTTAATCTGGGGATAGGTGTTGGCGATGGCCACGCCATATTGTGCGTTGGCTGCGTGTAACAGGGCTTCAGCGGCTTGAATATCCGGACGCCTGCGTACCAGTTGCGACGGCACTACCCAAGGCAATTGATCGGGTAAGACGAACTCCGCCATGGTGAAGTGCGGTGTGGTGAAATTGGCAGGAGTTTTGCCTGCCAACTCGGCCAGCAGGTGGGAAGTCTGTTGCAGACGAAGGTTGAGGGGCAGGACGCTCGCACGGGTTTGTTCCAGTTGCGTTTTAATGGGGAGCACATCCACCAGGGTTAAAGCGCCCAATGCTTGTCTCTGTTTGGCGATGTGGTATTCCTGTTGCTGAAGCGCCAGAATTTGTTGGCTGGCCTCTATTTGGGCATACAGCGCAGCTTGGGTCATTGCAGTGGTGGCAATGTTTCCTGCCAGGGTCAGTTGTGCGGCACGCAATTGATCATGCTGGTAATCGCTTTGTGCAGCAAATGCCTCCAGTGCGCGACGGTTTCCACCAAACATATCAAACAGGTAGCTGACCGCCACATTGCTGTTGTAAAGATTGAAGGGTTTGCTGGTACCGCTTTGGCCGAATAATGCATCATTGAATACTTGTCGTTGCGCACCCAGATTGAGGTCGGCTTTTGGTAGCAGCGTCGAACCTGCTTGCGCTTCGTAAGTCTGCTGCGCCTGTTCTAATGTGGCGCGTGCAGCGGTGATGGTTGGGCTGGCTTGTAAAGCCTGCTCAACCAGCGTGTTGAGCTGGTTTGAGCCAAAGCTTGTCCACCAGGATTCGGTGTCGGACAAGGTGCTGGAAAAATGTTGTGTTGTGCCCATGGCAACGGGTGCAGACGCGCTGGCGTCAGGCATGCTGTGTGCGGTGTAGGCGGCTATTTTGGGTGCATCGGGGTGTTTGAAGTCCGGCCCAACCGTACACGCAGTCAGCAATATGCCTGGTATGAATAAAAGTGGAAATAAACATGTGCGCATAGTCAAGTCCTGTGCGAGGCTGGCTCAGATGGTACCGGGATCGTGTTCGCGTGCAGTTTTGAAAGAGATTGAATGAAGCGATGTTCCAGGGCTTCCAGCAGGTTTTTTTCTTCGTTGTTAAAGTCTTGCCAAATTGTTTCATACAGTTGCCATTGGCTGGGAAGGATGGCTTCGACCAAAGTAAGGCCTGCAGGCGTCAGGGTAAGAATAATCTTGCGCCGATCCGATTCACAGCCTTGGCGACTGACCCAGCCGCGTTCCACCATTTCGTCCGCCAAACGGGTGACATTGGTGCGTGAAGACGCAATGACATGGCTTAAATCGCTGGGGTAAATAAAATTGTCCGGGCTGGAGTACAGCATCATCAATGCTGTCCAGACCGTGTCATTGAGGTCATAAGGTTGCAGGTTGTGATTCATCAACTCACTGAGTTTTTTGTGAATCATAAACTGCATGCGCGTCAGCATGACTTCTTGCCGTGGGGGGTGCGCATTGACGCGCTGCCCGATGGT
>JAJYMO010000099.1:18881-25129 GCA_021786845.1 Pseudomonadota bacterium
AAAAATAATGAATTGAATTAATGCAGAGGGTTGTCAAGCTTCCTGATACATTCACCGACCAACGCAGGCCCCCGGTAAATGAGCCCGGTATACAGTTGAATTAAACTGGCACCCGCTGCCCGTTTGTCCAGCGCGTCTTCGCCGCTCATGATGCCGCCTGCGCCAATGATGGGCAGTTCGCCAGCCAATGCGGTCGCCAGTTGGCGGATGATGGCAGTGGAGACCGCAGTTAACGGTGCGCCGGACAATCCACCGGTTTCATCGGCGTGTGGCAGGCCCGTAACCGCTTCGCGGCGCAAGGTGGTGTTGGTGGCGATGATGGCATCCATGCGGTGTTGTTTGAGCAGGGTGGCGATGCTTTGCAGTTCTTCCTCATCGAGGTCGGGGGCAATCTTGATGGCAATCGGCACATAGCGACCATGTTGATCGGCCAAACGGGTTTGTGCGATTTTAAGCTGTTGGAGCAGGTGATCCAGTGCGTCAGCAGATTGCAGTGCGCGCAGGTTACGTGTGTTGGGCGATGAAATATTGATGGCAACATAGCTGGCGTGAGGATAAACCGCTTCCAATCCAAACAGATAATCGTCAGCAGCGCGTTCGATGGGGGTGTCGGCATTTTTACCGATATTGATGCCCAGTATGCCGCGGTAGCGGGCAGCTTGTACGTTTTCCAGTAACGTTGCGACACCCAGGTTATTGAATCCCATGCGGTTAATAATGGCTTGTGCTTTGGGCAGACGAAACAGGCGCGGTTGCGGGTTGCCCGGTTGCGCGCGTGGCGTGACAGTGCCAATTTCGATGAAACCAAATCCCAGTGCCGCCAACGCATCGATGTAAGTGCCATTTTTATCCAAACCGGCGGCGAGGCCTACAGCATTTGGAAAATGCAGTCCCATCACTTCAACCGCTTGATTTTGCAGCAGTGAATTTCTGTGCAAACCAAGCTTGTACGCCAGTTGCAAGCCGCTCAGCGTCAGATGGTGAACGGTTTCGGCATCCAGACTGAACAACAGCGGACGAGCCAAGCGATACAGCAGGCCGTCGCGTTGTATGGGGGGCTTAGTTGATGACATTCACGAGACGATCTAATGCCGCTTCAAGCTGGCTCATCGAGGTGGCAAATGACAGGCGAACATAATCCGGGCTGCCAAATGCAGAGCCGGGAACCAGTGCTACACCCGCTTGCTCGAGCAGGTATTCGGTGAGCGCCAGATCGGTTGCCGCAGTTAATTGGCCGGTTTGGTACAGGCGAGAAATGGCCTCTGTGGCATCGAAAAAGGCATAAAATGCCCCACCGGCGTACAGACAACGAATGCCGTTCAGGGTATTTAAACCCTGTACGATAAATTGGTGGCGTTCACGAAATGCAGCAATCATTGGGGCGATGCACGATTGATCGCCATCCAGTGCGGCCTGCGCGGCCACCTGTGAAATGGAAGTGGGGTTGGAGGTGGATTGCGACTGGATATTTTCCATTGCGGTGATAAGTTCAATGGGCCCCGCGCAATAACCGATGCGCCAACCCGTCATGGCATAAGCTTTGGACACCCCATTGAGTACCACCGTGCGGGGATACAGGTCGGGACATACGTTGAGGATGTTGTAAAATGATTGATCCTGCAGCAGGATGTGCTCATACATGTCGTCACTGGCAATTAATATATTGGGATGGCGGCGCAAGACTTCGCCCAGTGCGGCAAGCTCATCGGCGGAATATACCGCCCCACTGGGGTTGCCGGGGCTATTGATGACCACCAGACGGGTGCGCGGTGTGATGGCTGCTTGCAGTTGTTCAGGGGTGATTTTGAAACCCTGGGAGATCCCGGCCTCGACAATTACCGGAGCGCCGCCTGCCAACAGCACGATGTCGGGATAGGACACCCAGTAAGGTGCAGGGATAACGACTTCATCCCCCGGATTAATCCAGGCCTGTACCAGATTGAAGAAGCTTTGTTTGCCGCCGCAGGACACCAGCACTTGCGCCATGCTGTAGTCAAGGTGATTGTCGCGCTTGAATTTGTTGACGACTGCGAGTTTGAGCGAAGGCGTGCCGCCGACAGCCGTGTATTTGGTGAATCCGCTACGAATTGCTTCGATGGCGGCATCTTTGATGTGTTGTGGGGTATCAAAATCGGGTTCGCCGGCGCCAAGACTGATAATGTCGCGCCCTTCTGCTTTTAAACGGTTGGCACGGGCAGTCACGGCAAGGGTAGGGGAGGCTTTGATTTTCTGTACGCGGTGAGAAAGTGCTAACATATTGATCCTTGTGTTTTGCAGCGCGGCGGTAAAATCGCCACGGTGCGATTACTGGCGCGCTGATTATTGGGCTCGCCTCATTAAACTTCAGGACAATTTTACTCGTGATTCTTGATTTTCCCAATAGTCCATTTCGTTTGCATCAACCGTTTGAACCGGCCGGAGACCAGCCGCAGGCGATAGAACGCCTGACTGAGGGGTTAAACGACGGTCTGATGTACCAGACTTTGTTGGGGGTGACCGGCTCCGGGAAAACTTTCACCATTGCCAATGTGATCGCGCAAATGGGGCGGGTGACCATGGTCATGGCGCCCAATAAAACGCTGGCAGCACAATTATATGCAGAAATGCGCGAGTTCTTCCCTGAAAACGCAGTGGAATATTTTGTGTCATATTATGACTATTACCAGCCTGAAGCCTATGTGCCCTCGCGCGACTTGTTTATCGAAAAAGATTCGAGTATCAATGAGCACATTGAGCAGATGCGGCTTTCTGCCACCAAAGCGTTGTTAGAGCGTAAAGATTGCATCATTGTCGCCACCGTTTCAGCCATTTACGGTATCGGCGATCCGGCGGATTACCATCAGATGATTTTGCACCTGCGTCAGGGTGAGCGTTTGGGCGTGCGCGACGCCGTGCAACGTTTGGTCACCATGCAATACACCCGCAACGATGTGGAATTCAAGCGGGGCGTGTTTCGGTTGCGCGGTGATGTGCTGGATGTTTTTCCGGCAGAAAATGCCGAACATGCGGTGCGGGTGTCGTTTTTTGATGATGAACTTGAGTCCATCAGCCTGTTTGATCCCTTGACCGGACGCGTGTTGCACAAGGTGGCGCGCTATACGGTGTACCCATCCAGCCATTATGTCACGCCGCGCAGCACCACCTTGCGCGCCATCGACAACATCAAAATAGAATTGCATGAACGCCTGGAGGCGTTGTATCGCGATAACCGTCTGGTGGAAGCGCAGCGTCTGGAACAGCGTACCCGTTTTGATCTGGAAATGATGAATGAGCTGGGTTTTTGCAAAGGCATTGAAAATTACTCGCGCCATTTGTCAGGCCGCAATCCCGGCGAACCGCCGCCGACCCTGATCGATTATTTGCCGCCCAATGCACTGATGGTGCTGGATGAATCGCATGTCATGATTCCGCAGGTGGGCGGCATGTTCAAGGGCGACCGGGCACGCAAGGAAAATTTGGTGAATTACGGTTTCCGCTTGCCGTCGGCGATGGACAACCGCCCTTTGCGCTTTGATGAGTTTGAGCGTGTGATGCGGCAGAGTATTTTTGTGTCGGCCACACCCGCCGAATATGAGCGGGTGCATCAGGCGCAGGTGGTGGAGCAGCTCGTGCGGCCCACCGGGTTGATTGATCCGCAAATTGAGGTGCGTCCGGCAGACAGCCAGGTCGATGATGTGTTGTCGGAAATTAACCGCTGCGTGGCTCTGGGCGAGCGCGTGCTGGTCACCACGCTGACCAAGCGCATGTCGGAATCCCTGACCGGGTATCTGTCCGAGCACGGGATCAAAGTGCGCTACCTGCATTCGGATGTGGACACCGTAGAACGAGTGGAAATTATCCGCGATTTGCGCTTGGGCGTGTGCGACGTGCTGGTGGGAATTAACCTGCTACGGGAAGGGCTGGATATTCCGGAGGTGTCTCTGGTAGCGATACTGGATGCCGACAAGGAAGGTTTTTTGCGCTCCGAGCGTTCGCTGATTCAGACCATGGGGCGGGCGGCACGGCATTTAAACGGCAAAGCCATCCTGTATGCCAACAGCATCACGGGTTCGATGCGTCGGGCAATGGACGAAACGGAACGACGCAGGAATAAACAAATACTTTTTAATCAGGAACATGGAATTGTGCCGCGTGGGATCGTGAAAATGATTAAAGACCAGTTCGACAGTCCGTATGATGCCGGGGCGGCGCAATCGGCGCTTCGCGTCAATCAGCAATTGGCCGATTATCGTTTGAAAGATGAAAAAACCCTGGCGCGCGATTTGAAACGCATCGAAAAAGACATGCTGACTGCTGCCAGAAATCTGGAATTTGAACAGGCAGCGGCGTTGCGCGACGAATTGAGGCGACTCAAAATCGCATTGTTCGGCGTGGATGAAAGCGCCATGGAGTGATGCAGGCTCTGTCCTGGCGCGCAGCCATTGTGGCCTTCGTGGTCGGAGTGATGGGGGTGCAACAATTGGCACAACTGCCCCAACCCTATTGGCTATGGGGTATGCCGCTCTTGGCTTCGGTTTGGGCGCTGCCTCGTCAAGGCGGCTGGCGAATTGTTCGTCTAGCAGGGTTGTTGCTGTGCTGGGCCGCATTGGGTGTGGCATGGGCAACCTGGCGCGCGGACTTGCGCCTGGCTGATCACTTGCCTGCGACGTGGGCGGGCGTGCCGGTTGTGGTCAGCGGCGTGGTGTCGGATTTGCCGGTGCGCACTGATCGCGGCCAACATTTTGAATTTGATGTCGAACGGGTGTTGACGCCGGGTGCGCAAGTGCCCAGCGCCATTCAGTTGAGCCTGTATTCGGGAAAAGGTACCAGTGTGTCCGCAGTGCCTTCCGTTCAGGTGGGCCAGCGCTGGCAGTGGACGGTACGTTTGAACCGGCCCCATGCCAGCCAAAACCCGCACGTGATGGACATGGAATCGGTGTGGTTTGCCAATGATGTGCGGGCGATGGGGGTGGTGGAAACCCGGCCTCCGCCACAATTACTGACCGCATGGGTCAACAGTCCCATGAATCGCATCAACCTCATGCGTGAGGACATCGCACAACGCATTGACCGGACGTTGCCCAATCAACCCTATGCTGGCGTGCTCAAGGCGCTGACCGTGGGCGATCAATCGGCGATTCCGGCAGCACAATGGCAATTATTTCAACGCACTGGAATAATTCACCTCGTTTCCATATCCGGGTCGCATATTACTATGTTGGCCGGTTTGGCCTATTTCGTCTGTTTTTGGTTGTGGCGGCGAGTGCCCCGCCTGAGTTTGTGGCTGCCCGCGCAACGTGCGGCCACTTTGATGGGCGCCCTGACTGCATTGGCGTATGTGGCACTGGCCGGATTCGGCATTCCTGCCCAACGGACCCTGTTGATGTTGGCGGTGGCGGCTTGGGCCTTGTGGACCGGGCGCACGCTTGCGCCGACCCGGGTGTTGGCGGTAGCCCTGTTTGCCGTGGTGCTGCTGGACCCCTGGGCGGTGTTGTCACCCGGTTTCTGGTTGTCGTTCGGCGCAGTCGGCTTGCTGATGTTCAGCTCCGGTGCGCGGGTCGGTGAAGCGCACTGGCTGCAAGCGTGGTGGCGATCGCAATGGGCGGTCACCATGGGGCTGGCACCCGTGCTGCTGTTGTTGTTCGGTCAATTGTCAACGGTCTCGCCCCTGGCGAATGTGGTGGCCATTCCTGCAATCGAGTTTGTGGTCGCGCCGGTGGCGCTGCTGGGCAGCATTCCCGGGTTGGGGATACTGTTGCATGTCGCCCACGGAGGGATGCGCGCACTGGTCTGGCTGCTGCAAATTTTTGCGGCATGGCCGCTGTGGCAACAAGCCGAACCCTCCCCGTTTGCCGTGGGTTTGGCGATGCTGGGTGCCTTGTGGTGGTTGTTGCCGCGTGGTTTTCCTGCGCGCTGGCTGGGTGCCTTTTGTTTGCTGCCCGCATTGCTGGTGCAAGCCCCCGTGCCAGCGATCGGCGCGATGTGGGTGGAAACGCTGGATGTTGGACAAGGTTTGGCGGTGCTGGTGCGCACGGCACATCACAATTACCTGTTCGATACCGGGCCGCGTTATGGTCCAAACAGCGACAGCGGCGGGCGCATCATTTTGCCTTATTTGCGCGGTGAAGGCGTGACACGATTGGACACGCTGGTGTTATCGCACGACGACAACGACCACACTGGCGGAGCCGGTTCGATACTGGCCGCCATGCCGGTTGACAAAATACTCACCCCGCTGCCGACAGATCATGTCCTGATCAAGCCGTATA
>JAJYMO010000041.1 GCA_021786845.1 Pseudomonadota bacterium
ATTACTGATGACGCGATATACATCGTCGTCCCACTCATTTGTCCTGATATCTGTAAGCGTTCCGTTGATATCGAAAACAATGCCCTTGACGATCATTTAATATCTCCTCAAACATTCTTTTGCCTCGTTGATCAGTCGATGACGGTGTTCCGGTTCAACCCAACTATTTCGCGCAATGCGCAGTAGTGTAATTCCCATATAGAACGGCATCCTGCCGGCGATCGATTGAAAGGCCCTATCGCGGTTTGGGAAGTGGCAGGCATATTCCCACAGGAAGTGACCGATAAAAGGTTCTGCGGCATCCTTGTTACCTGTTGCACGCATGAAGAAATGCTTCAGTTCTCCGGCGATGCGGCCTGTGTCGAAAACACGATCAGCATATTGGGTTCTCTCCAGATCGAACGTGATTACTTTTAATCCCTCGCCGAACATAAAATTTTCAGGGGTTGCGTCTCCATGTACCAGTACCTTCTGGTCTTCCCACATTTTAGGCGTATTGCGCCACTGGTCGCGCAGCCAATACAACTCTCCTGCCTCGCCTCTGTCGATTGCCCTGATTTCAAGCAGCTTGCCGATCAGGCGATCTTTATAATCACAGACATCGTGAAACTCGACCCCTTCACCTATGGCTGTCCTGTTGTGAAAGGCTGACAGAAAGTAAGCGAGTGCGGTTAGTTTGTGAAAAAGTTTGCCATAGTAGCCACTCCGAATCGCCTCCAGGATCACTTTGCTTAACAGTTCTCCCTCGCTGCATTCGGTGACTAAAAGTGAGTTCATCGAATAATTTCGACCAAGCGGTCTGACGACATCGTGAGGATAACCCGTCAGCCCATAATCGCGCATCATGCACAGATTGTCGAATTCGCGCGCCAGGCGTGAGGTAGCCTTCACCGCGTCCTTCTTTCTTGATGAGAGAAAAAACTTGCCTATGACCTTCGAGCCGGTATTGCGGTCTTCATACAGGTACACGTCGTTTGATGCATTGAGCCTGAATACGCGGTATGTCGAGTTACCTGGGGCACCGTTAATCTGCGGCTGAATGTAATGCTGCAGATATTCATGCAGGGGATCATGTACGGACAGTCGCCCTACATAAGTCCCGTTCATTGCTGTTTTTCCAAATGACACATCTTGATTTCACATACCTGTAACAATTCTGCATATTGCTCGTCATAAAACAGTATTGCCGTGCGCCACCGCACACATAGCAGTTTTTGCTTGTGAATGGCTATTGAAATCCGCGTAAATCTGGCCACAAAACCGAATTTTTATAAATCAGCGCACTTGATTTTCCGATTTTCATGCAAATCAGCAAGCTGGAAAGACCGCACAATCCCCATAAAACCAGGATATTCAGCAAAACTGTTGGTAACAGCATGCTCTGTTTCGTGGAAATTTTTGCGCCCTGATTGACAATCGGACTATTCCATCTTAATGGGATGATGCTTGGCATGCCGGCAAAGGGTACTGCTGTGCAAGTCGGCGTGATTCCCTCTATGCGAATCTGACAAAATGAAGATACGCGCTTCGATTCTGGTCATGTACCTGACATTCGCAAATGACTGCAATGTCTCGGCGGACGTCAAAAGTGGGGTCCTTAGTCAAACCCAGAGTTTGGCAGCCATCACGAGCACGATGATCGCCATCATCACCTTAATCCACAGCTCTCCGCGTCGGCTCACCGTAAGCCCCGTAGCCAACCGTGCGCCGATCATGCCGCCTATGGCGATGACCAGGCCGAGTCCCCAGTGAACTTGTCCCATCCATGTGAAGATAAGGATAGTAGGTAATGTATACAGCGCGACAATAAGGGTTTTGTAAGCATTCACTTGCGCCAGATTCTTGGTGAGCAAACGGCGCAGGACAAAGATGAAGAGGAAACCGATACCAAGCTGCATAAAGCCGCCATAAAAACCCAGCCCCAGCATGGCTGGATACAACCATGGTGACGCCATGCCATCGGGACGTGCATCTTTTTCGGTAGTCCCCGTTGGGAAAAACAGGCTGACCGTGCTGAACGCCAATATCATCACCAGAATGCGCTGAAACCAGAGATTGCCGATATGAACACCCGCAATAGCCCCGAGCATGGCTCCCGGAAACGTCCACAGGGCCAGCTTCATCCCTTTTTTTAAATCCACCAGGTTGTGATGATAAAAGGTGCGTGTGGCGGTGAGATTTTCCAGCAGTATGCCAATACGGTTGGTGCCGTTTGCGGAGATGGGGGCAAGGCCCACAAAGATGAGTAGCGGAAGGGTCAACATGGATCCAGCACCAGCCAGGACGTTGATAAACCCGGCACCCACTCCGGCGACAAACAATGCAGAGAGGGTCCACCATTCCGTGGTGAGTGAGGGCAGCGTAAGCAAATGTCGGCCTTGGATAGAGTTGAGGCAAAGGTCATGCGACTGCCCCTGTTAAACGGAACGCAGACTGGCGTCACCGGGGCTGTAAACAACTCTGTGTAAACACCGTTTTTAAATACGCCCTTTCAGGCAGCCTTCAAAAGCAATCATAAACCGAGTCATGGCATTACGCCAATTTTTGTATG
This sequence comes from Pseudomonadota bacterium, assembly GCA_021786845.1. Lineage (GTDB taxonomy): Bacteria > Pseudomonadota > Gammaproteobacteria > Burkholderiales > Sulfuriferulaceae > Sulfuriferula. The sequence goes on from JAJYMO010000041.1 coordinate 2,552, forward strand.
GGCATGGTCCACTTTTTGGCGGCCGCCTGTATGGCCAAATAAATGACTTTCCGTACTGAATCAACGACAGGGAATACCTTGCGTTTCTTGATAGCATGGCGAACCACATTGTTGAGCGACTCAATAGCAATGGTGGTATAAATTGCTTTGCGTATGTCACCACACATGGACGCCCACTGTTTGCAAAGCTTTTAATCAATCATTTTTGAAGGGTAAAGATTGCAGCCATACATCCGGACTTTAAAGTGAGGCTTTCAGTTTCTGATGGAATCCGCCGGGTAACATCTAATCAGAATATCGCTCTCTAAAGGTGCAGTGGCACACGCAAGTTTAGTTACTCACAAGCTGACCAGTTTCGCCATTATTTCCTAATCACCTTCGCAATCGGTGACCCCACTTCCTTGCTACTCGTTAAAAACGGCGTTTTCCAGCACTAAATTTCAAAAGCCGATCAACATCTCAAACTCAGCGTGATGTTTAAACAACTAAATGCAATCGCAGCACATATGAACGCCCATAAGGCCGCGGCCGCACTCAATAAAGCAGGGCAGCAATTATTCAAGACCATTTTTGCAGCACAAAGGCAATACGCTTGAGAAAGCTCCAAATGGAACGAACGAAGCAGTTTTACTAACCAGACCGATAGAGAATCAGGGATAAACAGACAGATCTACACCCTCTGTTCAAACTCAAATTCGGATTGGAATAAACTGTTTTACCAAAAAACCGGGCAGTTTTAGGTGCGGGATAAATTCTGCCAGCTTGCGCCTGGAACCCTGTTCAGGGTAAACTAAACCGTGTAGGCGGTACGCTAATACGACAGAACCATAAAACAGCATCATAAAAAAAGCATGCGCGCCCAGTGCATGCATCACTGGATGGAGATAACATGAATTTTGACAATTTTGCGCAGGCGCAATCCGTCTTCCTGTGGCTCACTTTTGGCATCGCGTTCATCCTCGGCGCAGTCGTCAACAAGACCAATTTCTGCACCATGGGTGCCGTATCCGACTGGGTCAACATGGGCGATACCGGGCGTATGCGTGCGTGGTTGCTGGCCATTGCAGTCGCCATGATCGGCGTAGTCGTGCTGGAGTATTTCGGCAAAGTCAGCCCGGATACGTCGTTTCCTCCCTACCGGGGCGCGCAATTCGTGTGGGCCGAAAACCTGCTTGGCGGTCTGATGTTCGGCATCGGCATGACCCTCGCCTCGGGCTGCGGCAACAAATCGCTGATCCGCCTCGGCGGAGGCAATATTAAGTCGGTCTTCGTGGTGCTCATTATCGGCGTGATTGCTTATTTCATGACCAACCCGTTCCCCGGTTCGGACAAGACCCTGTTCAGTGTCCTGTTCCTTCACTGGCTGCGTCCACTGGCCATCACGCTCGGAGGTCATCAAGATCTGGGCTCACTGGTTGCTGGGACCGCTTCGGCAGTCAAGGCGCGCCTCATCATCGGCGGCATACTGGGGTTGGCGATACTGATCTGGGTATTCAAGTCAGCCGATTTCCGCAGCAACCGTGACAATATCCTTGCTGGTCTGGTCGTCGGTCTGGTCGTGCTGGGCGCTTGGTATGTCACCAGCAACGTCATGGTCAAAGTCGATGGCGAAACGCATACGCTGGTTGATTATGCGCAACAGTGGGATTTTTTTGCCAGTTCCGATGTCGGCAAACCGGCCAACAGCCGCGCGCTCAGCGCGCAATCGTTCACCTTCATCAATCCCATGGGGCAAACGCTGGGTTACGTCGCATCCGGCTTCAAACATGAGCTGCTGACCTTCGGCGTAATGGCGGTGCTCGGCGTGATCGCCGGTTCGCTGGCGTGGGCGCTCCTGTCGCGCAGCTTTCGCATCGAATGGTTCGCATCGGGCAAAGACTTCATCAACCACATTGTTGGCGCAGCGCTGATGGGCTTCGGTGGTGTGCTGGCCCTGGGCTGCACCATCGGCCAAGGCATCACCGGGGTCTCCACCCTGGCACTCGGCTCGTTTATCGCCCTGTTTGCCATCATCGCAGGGAGCGCGATCAC
>JAJYMO010000009.1 GCA_021786845.1 Pseudomonadota bacterium
CTATGCCAGATTTCATGATGAATTGACAACAGAAAAGGTTATTTAACAGTGGATTTCGGTACATTTTTTTCACGTAAAAAGGCTAAGAAGACGCCTACCGAGGAATCTGGCTCTACTCACCCTAAAAATGCAATGGAGTTAGCCATTGCGCAAATCGAACAAGAACCGCTGTCTGAACAGGGTTTCGGTTTAAATGCAACAGAAACCCAAATCGAAGTGACCGAAATCGAATCCAAACTTCCGCCCGGCACAGAAGACGTGGCCATGCTGTATGCCAATAACAAGGTGGATGCGGCGGCGGCCCTGCTACAAACCATGCTACAGCAAAATCCGGAGGAAGATATGCTATGGATGATGCTATTCGAATTGTATGTGACAACACAACAAGTTGACGCCTTTGAGCAACTGAGCATGGATTACGTACTCAAACGCGAAAAATCTCCGCCTACCCTGTTGATGGATCGTTTACAAACGATGCGCAGCAACCCAAACACAAAAAAACAAACAGATGGTGCCCAATTGTTCAGTTTACGCGGCGTCCTTGATCGCGGCATGGATGAACGCATTCAACTGATGGTCAAAGCGGCTGCTACCGGACAAATACAGCTGGATTTGTCCGGCATCAATTCTGTCACGCCCGAAGGTTGCAATACGTTGCGGGAAGCCTTAATTCAATTTCAAAAACAGCATGTACTGGTAAAACTTGCGAGTGGCGCTTTCATTGCCCACCTCAAAACATTCGTGACCAATGAACAAAATTCTCAGCCAGAATATTGGTTATTGCTGTTACAGCTCTACCAGATCAATGGAAAAATAACCGCCTTCGAAGATTTGGCGATTGAATATGCGATGCATTTTGAAGTGTCGCCACCGTCGTGGGAAGCACCCAAAAAAATTGCTCAAGATGTCTCGACTCAGCAAGCCGAATCGGGAAATTTCGTAGATCGGAGAGTCGCTACAAATGTATTCGCTTTTCAGGGCGTCCTGGATGCCCAAGCCATCGCCCAATTAGACACGTTTAAAACTTTTGCGACCCCCCTTACTGATGTGGTACTGAATTTGGCGAATGTGCCACGGATAGATTTTTCCTGTGTCGGGATGCTGATGGACACTTTGATCCAGCTACTCAGTAAAGGGAAAAAAGTAACCATTATCCTCAGCAATATACTGGTATATGTGTTTTTAGTGAACACGGGAATTGATAAAATTGCTACAGTAATCAAGGACAAACGCAGCGAATCTGCTTGAACCCGAAAACGGCTGTTGACTGCCCTCTTGTTAAGACAATCACATGCCGGATAAACAGATTGTCCTTGCTTCACCATTCGCCCGATTAGCTGTTTTAAGCCTCACCCGACGGGTGAATGCGCAATAAATCGAATTGCTATTTCCAGGTTGGGCGCGAAGCGGTGACCACTTCTTCACAGGACAGTTTTGATCGACAGCGTTTTATGATGTCATCAAGCCGCGCATCGCCGTGCGTACGTTTGGAAACAATTTTGGGTGTTGTTTCTCCAGCCCGGCAAGCAGTAACTTCATTTCCTGCCTGGCGGTAGGTAAAGCAAAACACGCTGGGCAGTTCTCAATAATGACGGGTAAATTCGCCAGTTGAGCAAAGCTGGCCATTTGACGCTCACGCGCGTACACCAGTGGCCGGATGATACGAATATCGCCCGCATCATTGGTATAGTGTGCTTTCATGGTACGTAATTTCCCGCCAAAAAACACCGACATCAGCAAGGTTTCAGCCAGGTCATCCAGGTGTTGCGCCAAAGCCAGCACATTATAGTCATGTTGTCGTGCCACCCGATAGAGAATACCTCGTCGCATGCGTGAACAATACGCACAAAACGAATCTCCGCGCAGTTGGGTTTTGGCTGATTCAACGATGGGTTGCCGCTCCAGATGGTAAGTCACGCCCAATTCAGCCAAATAGGGCACCAGTGGACTGGGATCGTAATCTGGAGATTGCGGGTCAACCGTACACACGGCAAGCGAAAATTTTATTGGCGCACGCTGTTGCAAATCGAGCAAAATGTGCAACAGGGAAAGCGAATCCTTCCCTCCAGACAACCCCAACAGTATGCGGTCACCCGCCCGTATCATATCAAAATCGCCAATCGCGCGACCCGTAACGGAAAGTAAGGAACGTGGGGGTTTAATGTGCGTGGGCATGTTTTTCTTGCTGTTTTCAGGTTAAAGAGCCAACGCCCTTATTTTGCTGCGGCTGGAACTGGCGATGATATAAATGCGCATAAACGCCTTGTTTAGCCAGCAATTCAGCGTGCGGCCCGATTTCCACAATACGCCCATGCTGCATCACGGCGATCCGGTCTGCATTTTCTATGGTTGATAAGCGATGCGCGATCACCAGCGTGGTGCGCCCCTGCATCAACGTATCGAGTGCAGCCTGGACATGGCGTTCCGATTCATTGTCCAGGGCCGAAGTGGCTTCATCCAAAATCAGTATGGGTGCATCTTTCAGCAAAGCGCGCGCGATAGCGATGCGCTGACGTTCGCCACCGGACAGCTTGACACCATTTTCACCCACCATGGTATTTAAACCCTGCGGCATCGCGCGAATAAACGTCATGGCATGCGCAGCTTCCGCCGCACGCACAATCTCTGTCTCGCTGGCCTGCGACTGTTTACCATAGGCAATGTTGGCTGCAATGGTGTCGTTGAACAACACCACGTCTTGTGAGACCAGGGCAATGTTGTCACGCAACGCGCTTAATTGAATATCATGAATGTCAATGCCATCCAGCAGAATTTGTCCGAGACTTGGGTTATAAAAGCGCGGAATCATGTTAACAAGGCTGGTTTTACCGCTGCCTGATGCGCCGACTAAAGCCAGCGTTTCACCGGGCGAAATCATCAGATTAATGTGATCCAGGGCAGGATGGGTCTTGCCATCATAGTGAAGACTTACATCACGAAATTCAAGTCGGCCTTGAGCGCGCGCCAAAGTCAGCGTACCCTGATCCGTCTCCGTGGTGCTGTCCATCAAATCGAACACCACCTCCGCCGCTGCCAGGCCGCGTTGCAATTGCTCATTAATGCCGGTTAAACGTTTCACTGGACCAAAAATCATCATCATCGCCACCAAATACGACACAAAGCCGCCCACAGTGATTTCGCCATTGAAGGCTTGTTTGGTGGCGATGTAGACCACCAGAGCCACGCCAAACGCTGCGACCAATTGTACCACCGGGCCATTACTGGCTGCCGCACTCACCGCTTTCATGTATAAACGCCGGTCCTGATTGGACGCCAAATGAAAACGTTGGCGCTCGTAGGTCTGCCCACCGAAAATCTTGAGCACTTTGTGCGCGCCGACCGCCTCTTCTACCACATGAGCGATATTACCAATGTTTTTTTGCGCATCACGATTGATTTGTCGCAAACGGCGACTCACCGTACGAATAACAAATATCGCAGTCGGCGCAATGGCAATAATCACCAGAGTCAGCTTCCAGTTAATCCATAGCAACCAAGCCAACAAACCGGCAATTGCGAGCGAATCTCGCACCAGCAGGGTGACTGCGCCGGTCGCTGATTGAGTGACTTGCGTGACATTGAATACAATCAAGGCAATCAGGTTGCCGGTGGAGCGGTCATCATAGAAACGCGTGGGCATGGCAATGAGTTTATCAAACATGGCTTTGCGCAAGTCCATCACCAGTCGGCTTCCCACCCAACTCATGCCGTAGGTGCTGGCGAAATCGGCCACGCCGCGTACCAAAAAAACAGCCACCATCAACAAAGGGATCAGCTTGACATAATGCATGTCTTTGTGGACAAAACTGCCATCCAGCAAAGGTTTGAACAAGGCAGGAATGGCTGGCTCCGCCGCCGCAGTCACCGCCATCGCCAATAACGAGCCGGCAAACATGCGCCAATAGGGGCGTACCTGACGCAACAAGCGCCAATACAATGCGAAGCTGTGGGCGTTGGGCATTGGCTTACTCAATCGCAAAACACCTGCGCACTCAACCCCCATTTGACGGCCAAAGTTTCTGTCGCATTACGAATCTCTTCGGCACGCGCCGGGTGATTCACACCGAGATGGGCCAAACGATGCAAGGCATCATCATGCCCCATTTGGGTCGCAATGGTGTAAATAATCTCCCCAGCCTCGCTGCCGATCACTTCGGCACCCAACAAACTCCCGCTGTCCATGTCGGCAATCAGACGCACAAAACCTGCACTGTCATCTTGACCCAGGGCACACGGATTGGTCTCAAAGGCAGAGAACCCCACTGCGGGTTCCAAGCCTTCATCGATGGCCATGTCTTCGTTTAAACCAATGCGCCCCATCTCAAGCGCAGAATAAACAAGTTCCGGTACTGCATGCGGATTGCTGGCACGCGACTGCGGCACCAACAGGTTGGTAATGGCGATATCGGCATCTGCCATCGCATGGTTGGCGGTCATCCGGGGATTGGCGACATCACCAATGGCAAAAATATGCGCCACATTGGTTTGTCGATAATCATTGGTGATCACAAAGTCTTGTTCATCGGTGTTGACACCTGCCGCATCGAGCTGTAAGCCATCAGTGTGCGGCCGACGTCCAGACCCAAGCAATACCCAATCCACTTGTTCGCTACGCCCATCGGCAAACTGCAACATCACGCCGTCAGGCAATACCTGCACCGTTTGTGCCCGGGGATAAAGGGGGATATTCAGCGGTTTCAATGCGTTTTCCAGCAAAGACAATGCAGCCGGAGAGAATGCGCTGTGCGACAAGGGCGCGGTATTGGACATCCACACCACATCGCAACCCAATTGCTTAAGAATAAAAGCAAATTCGGTGCCGATGACGCCACTGCCTAAAATGGCAACGCGCCGACCTGCCGGCGGTGGCGCGTCAAACAAATCGTCGGTGGTCAAAATTCGCCCTGGCGTACGCGGGAACGCATCAGGAATAAAAGGGCTGGAACCGGTCGCGATCACGGCATGACGTGCGGTCAAGGTCACCTCGCCCACAGCCAGAGTATGCGCATCGATAAAATGCGCAGCGCCTTGAAAAGTCGCTATACCCAAGCGCTTAAGGTAATCAGAATAACTTTCCCGCACGCCCTTGACCACTTCACGCTGGTGTACCCAAGCGGCTTGCAGATCGCCCTGCAGGCTGCCAACGACACCGCGTGCTTGCGCGGCCTGACTACTCGTAATCAATCTGGCCGTATGGTGCCAGGCTTTTTTTGGCACGCAGCCCCGGTTCAGGCAACAACCGCCCCAGGCAGCCTGTTCAACAATCGCGACATCTTCTATCCCGCGCAGTTTCGCCAGCACCGCAGCCCGGTAGCCGCCAGGGCCAGATCCAATCACAACCAGATCAAAAATATTGTTCATGAAATTCCAGTCAATACGATTTTTAACACACAGCAAAATGAATGCGCGGATAATATGCGCGTGTTTCATGCAAAGCCGGGGCAATTATACGGCAAAGGAGGGCGTCTGGCTTATTCGCGGAGCGAGGCCTCATCTTGCCGCAGACATTCGCCGATGATTGGCATCAAACGCTCCGTTGCCCCTTGATGGCGATGACTGTATTGCAGGGCGGCCACACCCATATGTGCTCTGCGCGGCACATCGGCAAGCAGTTCACTCAATATCCCGGGCAAATGCGCAGCATCCGGTACTGCGATGGCAGCGCCAGATGCAATGGCAGTACGGCTGACTTCGCTGAAATTCCAGCGGTGAGGACCCATCAGCACCGGGCTGCCCATCGCCGCTGCCTCAATCATGCTTTGTCCGCCAAATGGCAAAAAACTTCCCCCCATTAAAGTGACATCTGCTACGCCGTAATAAGCAAACATTTCGCCCATGCTGTCGCCCAGCCACACTTGTGTTTGTTTGTCCACGGCCAAACCATCGCTACGCCGCTGAAACCGCACACCGCGTTGTCTCAGCAATTGCGCCACGGCGTCAAAGCGTTGCGGATGACGCGGTACAATAATCAGCAAAGCGTCGCCCTTATGGGTGTGTTGCCACGCATCCAGCAACAAGGCCTCTTCACCTTCGCGCGTGCTGGCAGCAAGGCATGTCAAGCGTTTACTTTTCCATTCTGAGCGCCAATGCTGAGCTTGCATTCGCTGCGCTTCAGGCGGACTGGTATCAAATTTCAAATTGCCGATGACTTGTGGGTCAACAGCACCCAACTCGCGTAAACGTTGTGCATCAGCCTCACTTTGTGCGGCCACTGCGCACAAGCTTGCCAAAGCCGTTTTCAACACGCCGCCCAAATAACGATAACGTTGTGCAGAACGTTCGGAAAGCCGCGCATTGATCAGCATCACCGGTATGTTTTCCTGACAGCAAACCCTCAGCAAATTGGGCCAAATTTCGGTTTCCATCAACAGGCCCAGTTGCGGGCGATAATGCCGCACAAACCGTCGCACTGCAAAACCCAAGTCATAGGGCAAATAGGCCTGCCACACCGTAGCGCCATATAACTGCGCACCCATCGCCCTTCCCGTCGGTGTGCCGTGAGTCAATAACAATTGATGATGCGGGTACTGCTGGCGGAACAAGGTCAACAAACGGGTAGCGGCACGCGTTTCGCCCACCGATACCGCGTGCAACCAGATAACGGGTTTTTCAACTTTGTGTTGACACCAACCAAAGCGTTCCGGCACATACTGCCAATAACCGGGTTGACGGAAACCGCGCCAGGCCAGCCGTATCAACACCAGTGGCAAGGCCAGCCACAAGATAAAACTGTAGATAAAACGTGCCCTCATCACAACCGCCGCCGTTGATCGCCTTGCACAAAACCCATCAAGGGCCTGTCTATCCCGCGCGTGAATGCAATCACCTTAAACAGTTCCCCCATTTCTGCCGGGCTCATTAGTTTTTGCACCGCAGCCACTTGAGGCAAATACTTCGCTGGCTGGTCAGGCGGTGTATGCGCCAGCAAATCTGTGATCCCGCAATTGGCCAGAAAATGCGCCTGCGTGGTGAACCCGGCCAATTTCAAACCGCCTTGTTGAGCAGACACTGTCATGGCAGTAAAATCCACATGCGCAGTAATATCTTGTAAACCGGGGAAGTAAAATGGATCAGGGTGCGCAAAATGGCGATAGTGACACATCAGGGTGCCTTGCGAACGCTGGGGATGGTAATACTCACGTTCACCAAACCCGTAATCAATCAGTAATACCACGCCATGCTGCACCCGATCAGCCAAACTGCGCACCCAAGCCTGGCCCACCAATCCTATTTCACTGAGATAATCCGGTGGTACCGCAATCTGCTCAGCCAATTCACGCAATTCACCCGCGGGCAGAGGGGCATCTTGCCATGCAAAGCCTTGGTCACCCCATATGACCTGGCGTTGATAAATCCCTTCATCCCGCCAGTGCAGTATGTGCACAGGCAGTGCGTCCAGTAACTCATTGGCCATGACACAACCTGTCATGGTCTCTGGCCAACTGTCGAGCCACACCACCCGTTGCACCAAGTCAGGCAGTTGTTGCGCAATATGCTGGGCCTGGCGCTCACGCAAGTCGGCGCTCACTTCCAATATGTAATAATGATCCGGCAAGCAATCCAGTTCGGACAGCGCACCCAACACCGTTGCAGCCAGGGCGCCGCTGCCCGCTCCAGCCTCAAATACATCGCCGCCGGTTAGTGTCAATACCTGTGCAATTTGCCGTGCCAAAGTCTGGCCGAACAGCGGGGAAATTTCTGGTGCAGTGATAAAATCACCTTCCGCACCAAATTTTGCGGCACCTGCAGCATAGTAACCCAATGCCGGCGCATACAATGCCAAGTCCATATAGTGCGCAAAATCCAGTGCGCCACCCTGTTTAAGGATATTTTCCTGAACAAGCGCGCTTAATTGAGCGCTAATCGCCAAAGCGTAAGGTTCTGGTTTAGGTAGGGACATGCGTACAATCAGTGATAAAATAAGAAGGGGCTCGTTAGAGAATAACTTGAACAGACGTTACTGCGTTTTCGCGATGGATGCAAGGCGAGAAACGCGCGAGTACGAAGCAAGCCCAGCGTATGTCCAAGTTATTCATTAACGAGCCCCAAGGATAAAGGAAACCTGATGCAAGGCAAAACAGTTTTAATCACCGGTGGTGCAAAACGGGTGGGCGCTGCCATTAGTCGGCGCTTACACGCGGCAGGTGCCCAGCTCGTTGTTCACTACCGAAATTCAGCACAGGAAGCGCTTGCGTTACAAATTGAACTGAATCGCCAACGCGCCAATTCAGTGGCACTCGTTCAATCAGACTTGCTCGATTGCGCCAATATGCCGGCCCTGATTGAGGCCACACTGCATCATTTTGGGCGACTGGATGTGCTGGTACATAATGCTTCCAGCTTTTACGCCACGCCATTAGGCGGCATCAACGAAACCAACTGGCTGGATTTGATTGGCACCAACCTTAAAGCGCCCCTGTTTCTTGCTCAGGCGGCAGCCGCCGAATTACGCCGCACCCAAGGCGCCATCATTCACATTACCGACATTCACGGTGAATTTCCGATGGAAAATTATGTGGTGTACAGCACTGCCAAAGCAGGTCTAATCGGTCTCACGCGCTCGCTGGCACTGGAAATGGGGCCGGAAGTACGCGTCAACGCCATTTCACCGGGGCCTATTTTGTGGCCGGAAGATGATGTTCATTTTGATCATGCATCACGAGAACGCATTATCTCACATACTTTACTGAAACAATCCGGACACCCTACCGACATTGCTGAAACGGTTTATTTTCTGGCCGCGAAAGCCCGTTACATCACCGGCCAAATCATTAACGTAGACGGGGGAAGAAGCATACGAATGTAACCCCCGAATTGTATTGGGTTAACCCTTTGCATCCCTCACCTTCACCCATTTAGGAATTTAGATGCCGCCCACAGCACCCACTCTGCTCCCATTAGATGCCGCCATCATCGCCTTACGTCAGGTGTTACCACTGGATTCACCTGCCGATGTATTACTGAGCCGGTTTTTTCGCGATAACCATGCATTGGGGCCGAAAGACCGGGCATTCATTGCCGAGTTGGTTTTCGGAGTATTGCGCCATTTGCGCGCACTCGAAACCGCCTGCGGCAAACCCACACCGCGCTTACTGGCCGTTGCCTGGCTGACCCGCATTCAGGGTTTTAATGCGCGCCAGCTTGAACCCTATTTGCGCGGCCCTGAAATGGATCTGTTACCCACCATCAAGGCCATGAACCTGTCCGAACAAGCCTTGGGTGTGCAATGGGATCTGCCCGATTGGCTCACTGAAAAATTGCTGACAGCTTTGGGACATGATGCCGCTGAACGTTTGGCTTTGGCGCTACGGCGCCCTGCGTCGCTGGATCTGCGCGTCAATACCTTCCTGACGAATCGTGACACGGTGCTCAATGCACTTAACGCCAGCGGAATCAAAGCCACCCCCACACCGTATTCACCTGTGGGACTGCGTCTGGAAGACAAACCGGCAATTAATCAGCATCCTTTGTTTGTGTCCGGCCATGTGGAAGTGCAAGATGAAGGCAGCCAATTACTGAGTTGGTTGCTTGCCCCAAAACGGGGTGAGATGGTGGTGGATTTCTGTGCGGGCAGCGGCGGCAAGACACTGGCGCTGGGCGCACTGATGCAATCCACTGGCCGTTTGTATGCCTTTGATATTGCTGAAAAACGCCTCGCCAAGCTTAAACCACGCCTCAAGCGCTCCGGGCTGTCCAACATTACCCCGCAACTGATCACCAGCGAAGTGGACGCACGCATCAAGCGCCTGTCCAAAAAAATAGATCGCGTATTGGTCGATGCCCCATGCAGCGGTTTGGGCACTTTGCGCCGCAACCCCGATTTAAAGCTACGTCAATCCCCGCAAAGCATACAAGAACTCACCGCCAAACAAGCCCGAATTTTGGCGTCCGCCTCCCACCTGGTGAAACCCGGTGGGCGCCTGGTGTATGCCACATGCAGCATTTTGCCGGAAGAAAATGAACAGATTATTGAAGCTTTTTTGGTGCAGCATCCTCAATTCGTCCTCAAATCAGCCGCAGAAGTGCTCGCAGCGCAACATATTGCACTGGATACGGGAGAATATCTGCGCCTCAACCCGGCTGATCACGGCACAGACGGTTTTTTCGCCGCTGTGCTTGAATTCGCCATCACGGGATAACTCATGCATTCGCCCCTGGAAAATTTACTGACTCATCTGATCCATGACTCCCACCAAACTGAACTGCTCATTCAATTGGCGGTGGTTGTGACCAGTGTTGCCATCAGCTTCCTGGCAACACGAGGCCTGGTTGCCTGGCTGTTATCGCAGTATGCTGCATTGCGGCAGGAAAAACGTGCGATCAAGGCCGTTGTCTTTCCAATGATGACGCTGTGGTTAGTGGCTATCGCGCGGGAAATGTTGCGAAACGCACACGAACTGCATTTGCTTAATATCGTGGTACCGTTATTGATCGCCTTACTGATTATACGGATTGCGATGATTCTGCTCCATCACTTGACGGGTAGCCGCGAAGCACTGCGTGTATGGGGGCGCGCTATCGTGTGGGTGGTTTGGTTGGGCTTTGCCTTGCATATCACCGGATTGTTACCCATGACCGCCAATCTGCTGGACAGGGTGGCATTTATTTCGGGCAATCACCGTTTTTCATTGTTGTTGTTGCTGGAAGCCATCACAGTCATTACCGTCGCGGTGGTGGTTGCATTGTGGTTGTCACAGGTGATCGAGGCGCGCTTAATGCGTACCCAAGGCATGGATCCGAGCTTGCGGCTTGCCCTGATTAAATTTTTGCGCAGTGCGCTCCTTATAATCGGCGTGATCATCGCACTCCCTGCCGTGGGGATAGACATTACCATTTTGTCGGTATTTGGCGGTGCATTGGGCGTGGGCCTGGGTTTGGGCCTACAAAAAATCGCCAGCAACTACGTTTCCGGTTTTATTATTTTACTGGACCGATCAATTCGTCCCGGTGACATGATCACTGTGGATGGGCAATATGGTGAGGTGCGACAAATTAACACCCGCTACACCCTGTTGCGCGCTCTGAATGGCACAGAAATTATTCTGCCTAACGAAACGCTGATCACGTCTACTGTGATCAACCATTCTTTTACCCAGCGTGAAGTCCGTTTCGAAATCCCGGTACAAATCAGTTATGACAGCGACATAGAACAGGCACGTGCACTGATGCACAACATTGCCATTCAGCATCCACGGGTCTTGAATCAAGACACTTACACGGTAGAGACCAATCTCACCGGTTTTGGCGACAACGGCATCAATTTAGTGCTGAGAGGATGGATCGCCGACCCGGAAGCAGGACAAGCCAACCTCATTTCAGACATTTATTTGTCTCTTTTGCATGCTTTTAATACCGAAGGGATTGAAATACCCTATCCACGTCGCGATGTTCGGTATATGAATGCTGAGCGCACCGGCAAGGAAACGGGATAAGCTCGCAGACCAGCAGGCGAACGGGTGTTTTTGGGGTGCCCATTCACGCGATACGCACTTGGCCATCCCCCAGTTTAAAAAGGATGAAGCACGGACTAACTGGTTAGTTATTAACACCCCGCATTCACTTCTGTTACAATGGCAGACCATGTCGATTATGCGATTTGTAACCTGACAACAAAATACCCCTTAATTTTAAGGCAAATCTTGACTATGCATCTAACGTTACAATCATTCATCGCTTATGGCCTGATCGGCCATTTGTCCTGGTGGGCTTACATTGCCATCGCTCTGGTGCTGACGCACATCACTATCGTGGCCGTCACCATTTACCTGCACCGTCACCAGGCGCACCGCGCGCTGGAGTTGCACGCCATTCCCAGTCATTTTTTCCGTTTCTGGCTGTGGTTAACAACAGGAATGATCACCCGTCAGTGGGCGGCGATACACCGCAAACACCATGCTCGTTGTGAAACGCCCGACGACCCCCATAGCCCACAAGTGCTGGGCATTCAAAAAGTCCTGTTTGAGGGCGTGGAACTGTATCGTATTGCATGCAAAGACCAGGTCAGCATAGACAAATTTGGCTCCGGCACACCAGATGACTGGCTGGAACGTCATCTCTATGCGTCTCATAGCGGGGCCGGGATTTATAGTCTGATGGTCATCGACCTGCTTTTGTTTGGCCCCATAGGTCTGACCATCTGGGCAATACAAATGGCGTGGATTCCAGTGACTGCCGCCGGGATTATCAATGGGATAGGCCATTACTGGGGTTATCGCAATTTTGCCTGCGAAGATGCCAGCACCAACGTGCTCCCCTGGGGCATCCTGATTGGCGGTGAAGAGCTGCACAATAACCATCACGCGTTTGGCAGCTCAGCAAAATTATCAAATAAATGGTACGAGTTTGACATCGGCTGGATGTACATCCGCATCATGGAAATGCTTCACTTGGCCAAAGTCAAGAAAGTTGCGCCCAAAGCCCGTTTACGCGCAGCCAAACCAGTGTGTGATATGGACCTGTTGCAGGCCATTATTACTCATCGCTATGACGTCATCACTCGTTACTCACGTACCATGAAAGCCACCTGCACGAGCGAATTTGACAAATTACGCGCCTCATGGCCGCACATTGAACACCTTGGCATCATTCGTAATTTTAAACATTGGCTACATCTTGATGCCAACGAACTGGCTGAAGCCGAACGAACCCGGCTGGGTCAAGTGTTAGAGAAAAGCAGTGAATTACAATTGATTTACACCATGCGACAAGAACTTTCTACACTGTGGTCACGGTCTAACGCATCAAAAGAACAATTGCTCAAACAACTGGAAGAATGGTGCCTTCGTGCCGAATCCAGCGGCATTGAAGCCCTGCAAGGATTTTCCCGCACGCTACGCAGTTACGTATAACAACTGCGACCGCTCATCGCGGTCGCAGTTGTTGATCAGATCAGGTTGGCGACAGATAAGTCCAAAGCCGGTCTCCCACTCGAGCTTGTGCATACCATGCATTCAAGGCGGCGCTATCCAGCGCAGCTTCATCAGCATAGCCAGGAGCGAAATTCTCTGATGTAAATGGCGCGTAAGGTCCATGTTTCACTTCAAAAATGACTCCACCGCTGTCTAATGACAACACCGCATGCCACACCCCGGCGGGGGTTTCCTGTACAGCATACCCCTCACCCAACACCACGCGATGCGTCACAAATCCTTGTTCATCAAAATTCAGCACCACAAAACGTCCGCGTAATGGCATGAGCATCTCCCAGGTCTGGGGATGACGGTGTGGACGAATCAGTGTGTTGGGCTCCATTGCAATCGCCAAACGCTGGATGGGGTCTTCCAGCGCCTCATGCAGATTGGCATTCATCCGGTAACGTGCAGACTGCCTGGCAGCTTCTGACAATTGATTTAATGCATCAGTATTCAGTTGTTTCAACATGACTCCCTGGAAATTTTGACCGGATATGAAACAGAACGGAGGACAATCGAACTCACATTCTGTAACCTTTGCACGATGTAACGATGACAGCTCAAACGGAACAAATGCAGTGCACCCTTTTGCATTGCAGGGTGAAAACTCCGGTCATCAAGCTGACAGGACCACCTAACCTGTTGCGGATTTTCGTTTGTAGTATTCCGTAATAATGGCCTTTTGCAAAGCTTCATGCGCTTCGCTTACCTCCCCCCAATCATCACCGGCAGGCGTGGTGGCAATTAAATCACTCATCCTGGCGATGGCGTAGTGGTATGCCCGATGAAGAGAATGAATGACGTTCCCATCCGGTATCTGCAATTGATTCAAGTCATGATGAATTGGGCAGGCACACGAATCCTCCAGCGTCTGACGATCGACCAGATGCGGGTTCTGCAAAATGGCCTTCTTCAGCGCACTGTGATTGGCAAGCTGTTTGGCATAAAGACCCAGCAAACTGGTCGGATGAGTACGACCATGCGAAGGTGCGCGCATTAAAAAATCCCGTAACTCATGAAATGGCATGGGATAAGCGATCGCATAACCTTGCATGCTGGGTATACCCAGCATCATCATAGCGTCGAGAATGTCGTCAGTTTCCACGCCCTCGACAACCAGCTCCAAACCCAGGCCGTTCGCCAGATCAAGAACAGATGCCACGAAATACAGATCCCGTGGTTTCTGCGCCAACTGGCGAACAAAACCCTGATCCAGTTTTATTTTATCGATTGGTAAGTCCTTGAGACGCAGCAAGGATGAATAGGCGCTGCCAATGTCATCCAGCGCCAGGCGTATACCCAATGCTTTTAAACTGTTCAAATGCGCCAACGCGGACGCTTGATCATCAAAAACACTGCCTTCCAAAACCTCCAGATAAATGCGCTTGGGTTCTATTTTACTCTCTGCAATATAATCCCGCAGCCAAACGACACTGGCATCAGTAATGTTCTGCGGATCAATATTGACGGAAACCCACAGCGCCGCGTTTTGAACAAGCGCCTCCAAATCATGCAGGGCCTGATTCAGCACCTGCTTGCCGAGATCAAAAAGGTCAGCATGGGTGAACATAGGCAGAAACTCAGCGGGGGACAGGATATTGCCTTCACCGTCCTGCAAACGTGCCAACGCCTCAATACCAATCATTGTGTGGCCGTGATTGCCCAAAATCGGTTGATAAAACACCCGGAGACCATCCTCGTGCAACAATTTTTGGGCCCGATTCTCCCGTTGCGGGGTATGTTCGCCATAAAGCGTCCAAAAACTCAACCGGTCTTCTTTATGGGCCTTGCTCTCGTAAAGCGCCTGATCAGCCAAACGCAGAAGATTTCCCCCCTCCACAAAAGGATAGATGCTCACTCCCATGCTGAGGCCGACACTGACCATCTGCCCATCTTCCAGTGTGATGGGTGCCTGAATCGCCTCCACGACTTTGTCAAGGATACTTTTCAGACGCTCCAGGTGGTCCAGATTTTCCACCAGCAAGACGAATTCATCCCCCCCCAGACGGGAGACCAAATCGGTTTTGCGCAAGGATTCCTGCAGACGTTGGGCGACAACCTGCAACACCCGATCACCTGCATGATGCCCGTAAGTGTCATTCACGGGTTTGAAATCATCCAGGTCCAGCATGCACACCGCCAGCAGTTTCTCATTCCGGCCCATACGTGCGATGGCGCGCTCCATTTCGACATCCAGAGCACGGCGGTTGGGCAAACCGGTCAGCAGGTCAGACAGCGACTGTTTGGATAAATTATCCAGCAGATGATGGCGTTCCGTGGTATCCACCAGTGTCCAGACAATCCGCTCTGGTTCACCCGCTTTCGTTAACAGCTTTTGCCCAGATATATCCGCATAGACAGGGGTTCCATTTAACCGCCGGTAAGGCACATCTTGCAACATCCCGCCGTTTTCCTTCAGGATATTTTCTGCAAATTTTCCTACCGTTTCATAAGGTTTTGTGTCAGAGAACAATTCCTGAGAGAAATGACCCACCAGGTCCGCCATGGAAGAGGCCCCATAAATTTCCAGCGTCTTCGGGTTGACCTGTTCGATCACCCGCTCCGGATAGCGCACGACAATGACGCCGACGGCCAGGTTGTTCAGCAACGCCTCATTGAAAGCAAACGTGGCTCGTTCCTGGCACATCAGATCAATATGATCGAGGCCACGAGAAATGTCGTGGGCAAGTTCTGTTAAGGTCGCGCTTAAATCACGATCAAAAATATTTTCTTCCGAATGATAGAGTGCAAACAGGCCAAAAATCCGGCCTTGCCGAAAGATGGGCAGCACCGCATAAGACCTCAGTTCAAAGTGGCGGAAACGCTCATACCAGGGCTGGGCGAAGGCTGCAGAAAGTGCGCTGTCGGTGAACAGGGGCTGCTCTTCCCGCCAGACGCTGGCGTATGCGCCCTGACCTTCCGGTATGCCGGGGTCAATTGAAGCCAGCAAATCATCCAGGAAAGCCGTTTTCCCCGCCGCGGCAGGATATTGAAATCGCCCTGAGGCATCGGGGCGGGCGATGACGGCCAGCTCAAGGTGAGCATATCGAATGGACAGATCACACACATCCTGCAACAACCGCTGTTCATCCAGGCCGGTAGAGATGGATTCACTCACCTGTGCTATCAATACGTTAAAATCACTTAACCGTTGCAAACGCAACGCATTGTCCCGCAGACTGGCTTCCAGGACTTTGCGTTGCGTAATATCCCGTGCAGAATTAAACAATACTTTCTTGTCCTGGAGATCAATAGCGACTCCGCTGATTTCAACATCGAAAACGCTGCCGTCCTTGCGTCGGTGACGGGTTTCAAAGTGCTGGGGCGCTTGCCCGGAAAGTTCCTGGGCAATGAGTTTCTGTATTTCATCAGCGGTTTTCTCTGCGTCCCACCGGGAAACGTGCATGCCCAGCATTTCTTCACGGGAATAGCCCAGCATGAGGCAAAACTGCTGACTGGCTTCGATCAGAAAACCCTGCTCATCCACGATGTGGATGCCATCGCTGGCATACTGAAGGAGCGCGTGGTTCTTGGCAGCTTCCGCCTGCAGGCGTTGTTCCAGAACCTTTTGGTCGGTAATGTCCATCCCGAGGGTAATCACATACTCGGCTTGACCCCCGGCATCCTCTAAAATTGTGTTCGTCCAGTGAAACAACCGCTTCTCCCCAAAGCGGTTCACCCAGTGACTTTCATATTCCGGCGGGATCGAATGCTCACGCATCCTTTCAAAAAGATTGTGGATAGCAAGGCGCTCGGCTTCAGGGATAAAACGCTCCCAGAAATAAGCCTGTCCTTTGACTTCGTCAAAAGAACAACCCATGAACTGTTCGGCGATGTGGTTCATGCGCACGATTTCACCATCGCGATTGATCACCATGGCAGCAACACCCATGGCATTAAACAGCAGGGTATTGAAGGTTACCGCTTCCGTCATGTCCCGATGGTGGCGCAACTGGGTCAGCAGCACACCAACCGTAATGGTCAACTGTGCCAGAAGCTGGCGCACAGGTGCCGTAAAGTGCTGCGCCGAAGCACCGCCGATCAGCAGCACGGCAGCGGGTATCTCTTCTCCCTGGACAAAAATGGGGTAGGCCATGACAGCCTGAACCTGGTACAACACAGGGTCTTTCTCCTGAATCGCTCGCATCGACGCGCTGTTTTGCGGGTTTTCCGGACCGATGGGACGCTTTTCACGATAGGCGCGACTGGACAACATCATGCCAAACGGCAAATGCGCTGGATCGCACGACGGGGTCAATGCCAGCAGCGCAGCACGTAAATTATCCTGATCGGCAGAGGCGGCGCTGATCTGGAGCCATTCTTTACCAGGGTCTGTCACAGCGATGAACGCGCCAACGGCATCAACCTCTTTGACAATGAGGTCGGTGACCCGTTGATACAGATCCCTTTCATTCTTCAGCGCCATCAGTTCTTGCCGAATGAGCAGCTCGGCTTCCATGGCTTTTTTCGCACTGACATTCCGCTGCACGGCAACAAAATGGGTAATCATGCCTTCTGAATCAGAGACGGGGTTGATGGTCAGTTCATTCCAGAAGGGTGCGCCGTCTTTACAGTAATTCAGTATCTCACCATGGTAGGGCTGCCCTGCCGCAAGGGCCACACGGATATCAGCCTGCGTTTGAACGCTCGTACCCGCACCTTGCAGAACATGACAGCGCTTGCCCTGAAGATCGTCCAGGGTATAACCCGTGATGCGGGTGAATGCCGGATTGACGTAAATGATGTGCTGATTCGCATCAGTGAGCAAAACACTCTCACCAATCGCATTCAGGGGGGCTGAACAGGTCGTGTCTAAGCACGGAAGCGATGTATTTTTTTCGGTCATCAGGGCATTTTTTCTGCGCTATGTCATGTACAGTTGATACCGTTGCCCGGATTTTACTACATAATTTGGCAGAGCGTTTGACCTGCAAGTGCCTTGACCGGTGAATGATATTTCGTTTTCTGATGGGCGAGCGTGCTTCACACGCATCCAACTGCCCTTATCCGGTCTAAAAAGAGTATTGAGATGTCGATGCACAAACACAATTTTCCAGTACACTACAGCTTTTCTTTTCGCTTCGTTCACTCATGCGCTACTGGTTAATGAAATCCGAGCCCTCGGATGTCAGCATAGACGATCTCGCCAGCTTTCCCAATCAAACGGTAGCGTGGTATGGCATACGCAATTATCAGGCACGAAATTTTATGCGCGACCAAATGCACATCGATGACAGGGTATTGTTTTACCATTCCAGCTGCAAAGAACCAGGCATTGCGGGATTTGCTCGCGTCAGTTGCCTTGCCTACCCTGATGCGACCCAATTTGATCCTGCACACCGTTATTTCGATCCCAAAGCCACGCCCGAAACACCGCGCTGGTTCAACGTGGATGTACAACTGGTGTGCAAAACACGTTTGATTTCGTTGGCCGAGATACGTCGCTGCCCGGAATTAAGCGATTTGCGTATTTTACAACGGGGTAACCGGCTGTCCATTACGCCGCTGAATGTCCAGGATTATGAATTTATCGTCAACGAGTTAGCACCGCAACAGGGGACCATATGACTTTTACAGCACTGCTTGGTTACATCCTGCAACACAGCAAATACGATCTGGCGCAGGGCGACGTACCCGCCACACTGAATGCCGCGCTTAACGAACAGCACAACAACACCATTGCTGGTCACATCATTGCGCAACTATATACCCACCGCGCACTGCAAAGCCCTGATGACGAACTGAATCGGGCACAGGCCATTAAAGCCCTTGGGCCAATTCGCCTGCATTACATGAAAGACGATGCGCCGGTTGAAGGCTTTCGCATGGTCGAGGACATCGTGCATAAAATTGATGGCGCGTACAATGACGAAGCACTGCGCGCGAAATGAGGCGCGCAGGAAAAATATGGCACACAAGGAAAAATGAGGCGCGTGGCAGACGCCACATAACAAGACCACTCGGGGAAGTTTAACCTGGTTGTCCATTAGAACGAAAACTTGTCATTCCCGCCTGCACGGGAATGACGGAACTAATGGATTATTGGGGTTTAAAACAACCTGACAAATTGCGATTCCCCGTTCTTCCCAAGAAAAATTTACCTGCTTTAAGGATCTCCGACACCATGCCCGTTAACCTCACTGCCCCGCAAGCTTCGACACTGTTACCCATTGCCGGTGTGCAACTGGGTATCGCCAGCGCAGGAATTAAAACCGTGGGTCGCAAAGATGTCACGGTGATACTGCTTGAACCCGGCACCCAGGTAGCGGGCGTATTCACGCAAAACCGTTTTTGCGCAGCGCCGGTGATCCTGGCGCGGCAACACCTGTCGGGCACAGCACCCCGTGCATTAGTGATTAACACCGGTAATGCCAATGCAGGCACAGGGGAAGACGGTCTGGCGCGCGCAAAACACACCTGCACTGCGCTGGCACAATTACTGAATTGCCCTGCCGAAGCCATCTTGCCGTTTTCGACTGGCGTGATTTTAGAGCCTCTGCCAGTGGATAAACTGTGCGCCGCATTGCCCGCCGCGTTGGGCAATGCGCAAGAAAACCATTGGCTTGATGCGGCCCAGGCGATCATGACCACCGATATTGTGGCCAAAGGCACATCACGCCAGGTACAAATTAACGGTGTCAATGTAACGGTTACGGGCATTTCCAAAGGCTCGGGCATGATTCACCCCAATATGGCGACCATGCTGGGGTTCATTGCCACCGATGCAGCCGTCGCTCAACCCATCCTGGCGCAGATGGTGAAACAGGTGGCCGATGCCAGTTTCAACTGCATTACTGTGGATGGGGACACGTCGACCAACGATTCCCTGATGCTGATGGCCACGGGCAAAGCAGGCAATTCACTGATTGGCGACGCAACTGACCAGGCTTACCCGTTGTTGTTGCAAGCAATCAGTGAAGTCGCTATTGAATTGGCCCAAGCCATTGTGCGCGATGGTGAAGGAGCGACCAAATTCATCCAGATTCAGGTTGAAGGCGGCACCAGCGTAGCCGAATGCCGTAAAATCGGCTACGCCATTGCGCACTCTCCTTTGGTCAAAACAGCTTTTTTCGCATCCGATCCGAATCTGGGGCGTATTTTAGCTGCCATCGGTTATGCGGGCGTTGACGACCTCGATGTGAATACTTTGCAAGTGTGGCTGGATGATGTATTGGTGGCCGAACACGGCGGGCGCGCAGTCCACTACCAGGAATCCGACGGCCAGCGCGTGATGCGCCAGGCCGAAATCACCGTGCGGGTGGCCTTGCATCGCGGCACTGCGTCAGCGACCCTGTGGACCTGCGATTTTTCTTACGACTATGTCAAAATTAACGCCGAATACCGCAGTTGAGTTGTCCTCACTGCTGACCCGTGCCGAAAGCCTGTTGGCCCGTTTGGAGGCCTGTTTGCCTGCTCCGGCAGCACCACCAGACTGGTCTTCGCACACCGCATTTCGATGGCAATACCGTGCTGGACGGGGTGAAATTGTGCCCATTTCTCACCCACAACTTGTCGATGTCAACCGGCTGAGCGGTGTGGATGAACAAAAAGCCAGCATACTGCGCAATACCGCGCAATACGTCGCCGGACATCCGGCCAACAATGTGCTGCTCACCGGCGCACGCGGTACGGGCAAATCCTCACTGGTCAAAGCCATGCTTCCGCAATTCAGCCAGCATGGCCTGCGCCTCCTTGAAGTGGATAAAACCCGATTGGCTGATTTGGCCGGGATCACCGAACAATTGGCTGAACGCCCTGAACGTTTTATCATTTTTTGTGATGACATCAGCTTCAGCCACGATGACAACGGCTATCTGGCGATGAAGGTCGCTCTCGATGGCACCCTGGCTGCTGCACCCGACAATGTGCTCATCTACGCCACCTCCAACCGCCGCCACCTGATGCCGGAATCCTTGCGCGACAACCTGTCCGAAGCCGGTCCAGAAAT
The DNA here is from genome assembly GCA_021786845.1 of Pseudomonadota bacterium. Taxonomy (GTDB): domain Bacteria; phylum Pseudomonadota; class Gammaproteobacteria; order Burkholderiales; family Sulfuriferulaceae; genus Sulfuriferula. Next base: position 20,860 of record JAJYMO010000009.1, read on the forward strand.
CCATCCCAACGAAACGGTGGAAGAAAAGACATCGCTGTCCGACCGCTTCGGTCTGTGGCTGTCATTTTACGCTTTCGACCAGGACACTTATTTGACATGCGTCATGCAATGGCTGGATGCCTTGCATATTCCCATCACCGATACATCACAATTGCGACATGAAGCACTACAGTGGGCGCTCACTCGCGGCGCACGCTCCGGCCGCAGCGCATGGCAATTTGCACGGGATTTTGCGGGGCGTTATGCCAGCAACACATAGCAAAGTCTTGTCGCGCAAAACATCTCAGGGCAGGCACCAACGCCTGCTCAAAGCCCGTCTTCGCCGCCTGTTGCTTCAATACCTCTTGCCCTGGAGCGGTGCAGTGGTGGTGGGGCTGGTTGCAGTATGGTACGCGCGCTGGAGTACGGATGCCTATCAGATGTTCATTCGCGCCATTGCGGGGCGACCCTGGGTGGCTTTTGTGATCACACCTGTCCTGACGGTTTTGGCGGTATTCCTGACGCGAAAATGGTTTGGGGGCAGTGAAGGCAGCGGCATTCCGCAAGTAATTGCCGCCTTGCAGGCACCGCAAGACAGAGCACTCATCTCACGTCTGTTTGGTTTGCGTGTGATCGTGGGGAAGATCGTGGTGTCACTGCTTGGCCTGTTGGGAGGATTAACCATCGGCCGCGAAGGCCCTACTGTCCATCTGGGCGCGGCCATTATGAATGAGTTGCAACGGTTTTATCCGCACCATACGCCACAACTTGAACGACAATTATTGCTTGCCGGTGCCGCTGCCGGACTTTCGGCTGCATTTAATACCCCCCTGGCAGGCATTATCTTTGCCATCGAAGAGCTGGCCCGTGATTTCAATAGTAACCTCAACAGCACCGTCATCATTACCGTGGTATTTTCAGGATTGACTTCGCTGGCACTGGCAGGCGATTATCTGTATTTCGGTCAGCTTAATGTCCCGCAAAGTTTTCATCTGGCCTTTGTCCAGCCCGTCATGGTGGCGGCTATCCTGAGTGGCTTGCTGGGTGCGGCATTCAACTGGACGTTGCTGAATTGGACGGCTTGGATGCCCAAAATACTGCAAACATGGCGAATGAATTCTCCACTGCGTTATGCCCTGGTCATTGGACTGATGATTGCAACATTGGGGACCTTGACCAGCAATGCCACCTGGGGCAGTGGGTATGATCAGGCCCGTCAGCTGCTGGATGGCACGCACGCGTTGAGCCAAACTTACCCGCTGACCAAATGGGCAAGCCTGGTGATCAGTTATATGGCAGGCATACCGGGCGGCCTGTTTTCTCCCTCCCTGTCCATCGGTGCGGGCCTGGCGCAATGGGTGCATGCCCTGTTCATTTGGGCACCGCTGCCCGCACTGATTGCCTTGTGTATGACCGGGTATCTGTCTGCGGTCACGCAATCGCCCATTACCTCATTTGTCATCGTGCTGGAAATGACCAATGGCAGCAATATGGTCATTCCGATGATGGCCTCGGCGCTGGTGGCCTCACGCATCTCCGCCCTATTCACCCCACCGCTGTACCATGCGTTGGCACACAAAAATTACGCTTCTAAACTGGACTGCTCCAAGGCATAATAGTAAATTACTATCGATCGATTAAAATAATTCAATTGGATTTATTGATCATCTGCCTCCATGATGACGCATGGTTGTGACAAATGACACTTCCATCACACACTTAAAGGAGTTTAAACATGCAATTCGAAAACCGCGAGGGACAACATGTACCCAATGTGACATTCCAGACCCGTGAAGGCAGTCAATGGAAAGCCATCACCACCGATGACATTTTTAAGGGCAAGACAATCGTGGTGTTTTCGCTTCCGGGCGCTTACACACCCACCTGCTCATCCAGCCATGTGCCACGATACAACGAATTGGCGCCGACATTCAAAGAAAATGGCATTGATGAGATTGTGTGCATCTCGGTCAATGATGCCTTTGTCATGGATGCGTGGGCGAAAGATCAAAATGCAGTAAATCTGCGTTTTATTCCTGATGGCAATGGCGAATTTACCAAAGCGATGGGATTTTTGGTGGACAAGTCGGACATCGGTTTTGGACCGCGCTCATGGCGTTATTCCATGCTGGTAAAAAATGGCGTGATTGAAAAAGTATTTGCCGAGCCGGATTTGCCGGGTGACCCATTCGTCGTGTCCGATGCGGACACCATGCTGCACTACATCAATCCCAATGCCAAAGAACCCGAGTTCGTGACCATATTTACCCGCGAAGGTTGCCCGCACTGTATCCGTGCCAAGGAAATCCTGAATGAGCGCGGCATTCAGTATGAAGAAATTAAAACCGGACAGGGAACAGGCATTTCATCCCGCACCTTGCGCGCCACCACCGACCGTTCTACAGTACCGCAAATCTTTATCGGCGGCAAACACATCGGCGGTAGAGATGATCTGGAGCGTTACTTTGGTATTGCTCAGGCATAATGCTCAATTCAACCCGTTATTGGCAGGAAAAATAGCGGGTTGAATCGCTCATTCCAACCGGAATCGAAAGCAAAGTTAAAGCAGCGAAGGCAGTACAGTCCCATCAGGGAACCAGACCAACACGCGTATCGTTACAGTTTTGAATTGGCACAGGGAGCGGCATCATGAGCAAACATTATGATTTATTAGCCATTGGCGGCGGGAGTGGCGGCATCGCCACGGTGAATCGCGCTGCGCGTTATGGCACAAAATGCGCCGTCATTGAAAGTGGTCGTTTGGGCGGAACCTGCGTCAATGTGGGCTGTGTACCGAAAAAAATCATGTGGAACGCCGCAACTGTTCACCATGCCCTTGAACGAGCCGCCGGTTATGGCATTAAGGTGGGTGAACATACATTTCAATGGTCCGGGCTGAAACAGGCACGTGATGCATATATCCTGCGGCTGAATCAACGCTATGGCGTCGGTTTGGCCGATAACCAGGTAGAAGTCATCCGGGGGCAGGCGGTGTTTGTGGATGCCAACACAGTGGCAGTCGATGGCGAACATTACACAGCGAATCATATTGTGATCGCCACAGGCGGCCGCCCAAGCGTGCCACAAATTCCAGGCGCTGAATTGGGTATTACCTCGGATGGGTTTTTCGATTTGGAAACCCAGCCGCAACGTGTGGCGGTTGTGGGTGCCGGCTACATTGCAGTGGAATTTGCAGGCGTGCTCAATGCCTTGGGCAGCGAAGTGTCTTTATTATTGCGTCGCGAGCATGTACTGGACGGTTTCGATGTCATGTTACGGGAAAATTTGATGGAAAACATGGTTGAGGCGGGAATTGATGTCCTCACCCATTGCCATGCGTCTGCGCTGCACAAAGAGAAGGATACCTTCACTTTGAATTTTGAGCAGGGCGCACCGCTTACTGGACTTGACTGCGTTATCTGGGCCATCGGACGCGAACCGCATACCCAGTCTCTCAACCTGGCGGCAGCAGGGATCGCAACCGATTCGCGCGGTCATGTGCCCACTGACGAGTTTCAGAATACCGTGGTACCGCACATCTACGCCATCGGCGACATCACGCCGCGCCCGGCCTTAACACCCGTGGCCATTGGCGCAGGTCGCCGATTGGCCGACCGGCTCTTCGGCGGCATGTCAGCGCGACATCTGGACTACAGTCATATTCCCACAGTGGTGTTTACCCATCCACCCATCGGAACGGTAGGCTTAACTGAAAAGCAGGCGCGTGAACTTCATGGGGATGAGGTTAAAATTTATCAGACTCGCTTTGTACCCATGATAGATGCCTTCACTGTGAATCCGGCCAAAACCGCCATGAAACTGATTACTGTGGGCGCAGATGAAAAAATAGTGGGCTTGCATGTGATTGGTGACGGCGCAGACGAAATGCTGCAGGGTTTTGCGGTGGCAATTAAAATGGGTGCTAC
>JAJYMO010000063.1:0-9955 GCA_021786845.1 Pseudomonadota bacterium
TCTCAACTTTATTTAATAGATCTCAACTTTCATTTAATAATTACCAGCTGTACTGGAACTGGTCGATACCGAGATCCCGGTGCTATACTGCCAAACTGCTATTGGGCGCACCCAAATCAATTTATCCAGACAGGCGAGCGCATTGTGGCAGGCTGTCCAATTTTTTTCATCCGGGCCGACATAGCGGCGCGAAGTAAAGGGGGTATATGGTGGTAACTGTCAGCAATAAAACCCGTCACGTTTTGTTTATTATCAGTATGGTTTGTTTGGGTGCCGCCGTGCTTGGTGTGCTTGCCATGATGTTTTTTGGCCACGCATAACTAAACCGATCAAAACCATCACATGGATTTATCCTTTTTCCTTGCTGGTTTAAAACCCCGGCCTTTAGGCCGGTAGGAGCGCCGAACCCCGCCCTGAAGGGCGAGGTTTTAAAGGCGCGGTCAGGGAGGGGATGCACACCCCTCCCTGACTAAATATCCACCGGCCTGAAGGCCGGTGACCTCATTGCTGCCAGGTCAAAATTAAAGGCTATGGCGCTCACGATATGTGCTTGATTCGCGCAACCTGACCAAAAGTCACCACTCACCCATTTGGTGAGTGTGCTACGTGGTGAATTGTCGTTTCCAGAGCCATTGACGCTCAGGGTCGAAATTTCCGGGCAGCCTGGTTAATGCCCTCGCTCAACATGGGATGAGGGAATGCGGTATTGGCCAGGGCATCGGCACCCAATCCCTGTTCTATGGCCAGCGCCAGTGGAGCAATCAGTTGTGCCGCATCCATGCCACCAATCTGCGCGCCTAACAGCAGCCCATTACGCTGATCGAACACCAATTTAATAAACCCCTGCATGTCGCCGTAGATCTGTGCGCGGGAGTCTGTTGCATAGGCATAACGCGTTACCAGCACCGCCTCTTTACCCAATGCGGCTTCAGCCTGTTCGGCAGTCAACCCCACGTGCGCAAGTTCCGGCTCGGTGAATACCGTCATCGGCACGGCATCGAAGCGCATGCGATCCACGGCCTGACCGCCCGCCACGATGCAGTGCGCCGCCACCAAACTTTGCCGTACGGCGGAATGAAACAGCATGCTGCGACCGTTGACATCGCCCGGCGCCCAGACTTGTGGGTTGCTCGTGCGCAGGCTGGCATCGACCACCACATAACCGCGGTCAATGTGTAGCGCCAAATGCTCGAAACCTTTTGGCAACACAGGTGCTCGCCCTGTTGCCATCAGCACGGCATCGCCATGCACAGCCAGTGTCTGCCCATCCTGGCTGTAGTGCACTGTCAATACTGAGTCCGTGCGCTGAATGTCCAACACCTGTGCCGAGAGTTCAATGCGCACACGCTGGCTAAGGCCGCCATACAAGTGGCTGGATAACTCTGCGTCAAATCCGCGCAACAATTGCGGGGAATGTTCCAGCAGGGTGACTTCGGTGCCCAAGCTTTGCAACATGGAAGCAGACTCCACCCCGATATAGCCGCCACCGATAATAACCAGGCGCCCGGGTTGCGGCAAATCAGCGCCCAAACGGAACAAGTCGTGTGAGGTAAAGGCCAGTTCTGCACCAGGAATGGGTAAGCTCGCCGGGCGCGACCCAGTGGCCAGGACCAGATAACGAAAACGGCAGTGGCGCTCCTTGCCATCAGGAGTGTGCAAGCATGCGGTGTCAGCAGACAGAATACTCGCCTCAGCTTGCAGGAAAACGGCTGCACTCGATTCGATGTCTTCACGGTGTTGGGCGTAGCGCAAGTTTTGTATGCGATCTTTATGGGCCATCACTGCACGCCAATCCACATCGGGCTTGGCGCCACGCAGACCAAAACCGGTGAATTTATCCGCCAAACCGCGCACCAATGCCGCTTCACGGGTGGCTTTGGAGGGCACGCAACCTTCAGCCAAACAATTACCGCCCAAATTCCCGATGGGGTCAACCATCAGCACTGTTAAACCGGATCTGGCAAGAAAAAAAGCTGCCGGATAACCCCCACCACCCGATCCAATAATCAGGCAATCGACATGATCCAAAGTATTTGTTTGCATAGCGCACCCCAAAATATAAGGCGGAACAGTGAAGATCTGGTTGTCTGCCGCCACCTTCACAGAGGCCAACGCCCATTTCCAGCGAAATGCCTTGGCTTACTGAAGCAGTGCTTGACGCTGTTTCAGCAAAAAAGGTCGGCAATGTGTGTCGATAACGCGTCCAGAGCCATAGCGCCAAGCCCCTTTGCAGCGAAGTGATTTTCGCCACGATTCCACAGCCCGTGCCACTTTTCGCGCTTCATCCACAGCAGCTTGGGGTGTAAGCCACTAAGCACTCGCCATTGAAAGCGCATTGTCGATGGTTGATTCTGCGCCTTGTTTGCCAACTGTCATCGCCTGGTATCCGAGTGAGTGGCCAGTGGGTAGCACATCAACGTTGGCACGGACACCCCGATTCGTATCGCCCATTGCCGCTGGGATTCATTCCGGCGGAGACGGGCCAGGGCAAGATGCTCTCCAAGGGTAGCCAGAGAACCGGCTGCCTCGGGCGGGAGTGAAGTGAGTGCCAAGGATGATTCAGACATCATATATGCCTTATCATAAACGGCTATGATGGGAAAGTATAGGTTACTTTAACTTGAAAGCAACAGTTAGACGCATTGAAGTATGCATTCACCGCGGTGCGGAACAATTAAAAATGCGCTATGCCCGTCCACTTTTTACAGCAGGCTTGCATAGCGCATCAGATAAAACGGGGTGTCTGCAACATCACACGGGTGTCATGTGATATTGCGCGACACATCACCCGATCAAGGTTGGGAAGACAAGTAAGCAGCCACTTCCCGTGCCTGATCCCCTGACAAATTATAGGCCACTGGAGACATCATCGTACCCATGCCAGTATAACGGTCATTGGTGTGCTTAAACACACTCAGTTGTTTCAGGATGTAATTGTCATGTTGTGATGCAAGGCGTGGGAAACCATCATGTCCGTAACCTTGAGGACCATGACACGAAGCGCAAGCCGGTACGCCGGTTGCCTCAACGCCGTTAAGGAAAATGGCTTTCCCCTGCGCAACCAGACCAGCATTCCTCGCTGGGCCGGGAACCGGGATTTGCCCCTTGTAATATTGCGCCAGCTCATCAATCTGTTTGTCGGTCAAGCTGCGGGCAATGCCCCACATGTATTGATACCCGGCCACGTCGCTGCGACTATGCGAACGAAAGGCTTTTAATTGCTCAACCAGGTAAGCGGGTTGCTGTCCAGCCAAGCGTGGGAAAGTCGGGTTGATCGAGTTGCCGCCCACGCCGTGACACATACTGCACACTTGCTCCGCGAGTACATGGCCGGATACGCTTGGGTCGTTCAAATCGCGGATAGAAGCTGTGTTGGATTGCAGGTTACTACACCCTGTCGCCAGCAGCGCAGCCCCCAACACGGCTGAAAGGATTGCTTTGTTCATCGTCATTTCTCCCAATTCAGTTTAAAGTCGAATCACGTAGGTCACGTGATTCGAGTGTTTATTAAAATGCGGTCCAGGCGTACAACATGGTGGTGTTGTTCTGCGAGGCATTCAGTGTCGTGCCATTCACAGTACTAAACATGGTGTATTGAAGGCCGATTCGGACATTCTGCACGGGCATGAAATACACTTCCGGCGTCCATCCTTCTGCACCGCATTGACCGACGTTACCGGCCGTTCCATCGGCACAACCCTGAAATGAAGTGTTGTTAGCCGTGTTACTCGCATTGAAGTAGGACAACGATGCGCCATAATGCGCTTGATAGGTATAGGATGCCTTGGCACGGAAGGTATTGATGGTATCTGTAGCCCCACCGCCGCCGTAAAAAATCTGCTCATTGGCATCCGCCATCTCGACGGTGACTACACTCGGATCCAGCAAGTACTGATATTGGAAATCCACCATGTTGTCGCGGTGTTCATCCACGAGACTACTGCCTACTGCTCCTTCATATACGTTGGCATCAAAATAGGTGTAACCCACCATTGCATTGCTGGTGCCCCAGTCATGGGTGAGCGCTAGGCGTACATAGGGGTTAGTACCTTGAATATAAGTTTGCCCATAATTATGGGTCAGGAATGAAAATACACCGTCGCCAGTGCGATACCCTGACAATTCTGCATACAGCGTTTTATTCCAGTACATGTATGCACCAGCACCCACCGCCTGTTGTCCCAAACCTTGAGACAACAGTAAGGGCTGCAGGGCTGAAGGACCCGCACCCGCACTGCCTGGTACCACGTTATAACCCCAGGCACCCGAACTGTTCCACACATCTTCTACACCCGGATTATTGTTGGCGTCAAAGCCAAAAATCAAATCCGTTTGATTGTTAATGATGTGTTTTGCATAGCGGATATCCGTGTTGTCGGAAAACATACGCCCTGATTGACCGGTATCACCAGCATAATTATCAAACGAGTATTGCGCCAACATACCAATGCTGTCAGTTAACTTACCGCCCGCAAACAAGCTGGCAGTAGCAAAAGTTGGGGTACCATTGTTCGGAGTCCCTACGCCACCCACCTGAGGACTGCCAGGCACGTTAGGACTAGAATTCGTAGGCGCAGAAGTGCTCGTAAACACCGCCATCAACGCAACAGGCATGGAAGTCCGTTGTCCCAGAGTATAACCTGTCAACTTGAACATGCGACCGTAAGGCGTCAATTCGGGGAATTGCCCACCCGCATGACAAGCCTGACAGTTTTGGCCGGTTTGCCGTGCAAACAGGGGCACAGCGGCCGCATCCATCGACGCCACGGTGCTGACTGTGGCCAACAACGCGATTGAGACACCTTGCCAGGTTGCCTTTTGCGCAGCTGTGCGCCATAGCTCAACGGGCGCTTGAGTCGAAACAGCCTCGCGCAACCGATTGAAATTCTTGTTCCAATTCAAGATATTCATAAACACATCCTCCCTGAGTTCAAAAGACCGGCTACCAGAAAATTCCAACAGCACATTGCTAATTGTACGCGAATGTAACAGGACAACAAAGTCTTTTTAAGAAAAAATTGAAAATTTTGCAACTTTTTTACAACAAACCACTCAAATAGCCTCGGCATGAGGCGTAGCGCATGCTATATGCCATGATTTTAAAATGATTTTGGTCGTGTACCCGGCAGGTGAATTGACAGGGCGGTTCAGGATTAAGACCCACTCGCACTGGATCAGGATTGCTGGCCCCTCACCCCAACCCTCTCCCCAGCGGGGAGAGGGAGGAACTGCCAAAAATTTCGGCCCGGTCTCTCAATCCAGCAAGCGTTCATTCCCGTACAGCGAAGCAATGCTTTCGCGCTGCCGGATCAATACCGGTTGGCCCGCCAGCACCAGAATTTCCGCCGCACGTGGGCGGGTGTTGTACTGCGAGCTCATGGACATGCCGTAAGCCCCTGCCGATTTAATGGCCAGCAGGTCCCCTTCAGCCAGCGCCAGGGTACGATCATGGCCCAGAAAGTCGCCAGTTTCGCACACCGGCCCGACAATTTCCCATTGTTGGGGGGCGGCATCGCGCGGGTGCACGGCAACAATGTCATGGTAGGCGCCATACAAGGCGGGGCGCATTAAATCGTTCATCGCAGCATCGACGACGGCAAACTGTTTTTCTGTGCCTGGCTTGAGGTATTCCACCCGCGTGAGCAGTACGCCTGCATTGCCGACCAGCGCACGGCCCGGCTCAAGCAACAGGGTCAACCCCCGTCCAGACAATTTTTCGCGTAGCGCAGCAATATAGGCCTCCACATGAGGCGGGTTTTCATCATGATAGCGTATGCCGAGACCGCCGCCCAAATCAATGTGTTGCAAAACAATACCCTGTTCGGCCAAAACATCCACCAGATGCAACACCCGATCCAACGCATCGACAAAAGGCGCAATTTCAGTCAGTTGCGAACCAATGTGGCAATCAATCCCCCGCAACGTCAGGTGTGGCAAACTGGCGGCCAGGTGATACAGACGCAAGGCGTCATCATGTGCCACGCCGAATTTATTCGACTTGAGGCCGGTCGAAATATAAGGGTGCGTTTTAGCATCCACATCCGGGTTCACGCGCAAGCTAACCGGCGCGCGCTGTCCCTGTTCACCTGCAATACGGTTAATTCGGTACAACTCGGATTCGGATTCCACATTAAAGCAATGAATACCCAAAGACAGTGCCAGGGCAATTTCGTCAACCTGCTTGCCCACACCGGAGAACACGACCTTGTTCGGGTCGCCGCCTGCCGCCACCACCCGTTGCAATTCTCCGCCGGAGACCACGTCAAAGCCTGCACCCAAACGGGCAAACAGTTGTAAAATGGCCAACGAAGGGTTAGCCTTGACTGCGTAACATAATTGGTGCAGTTGATTGGTCAGCGCCTGCTCAAAGCGCAAGTAATTATCCGTGAGCGTCCGTGCATCATAAACATAGCAAGGGGTATCCCAACGGTCTGCAATCAGTGTTAAGGTGTCAGCATCAAAAGGCAACAGGGATGTAGCAAAACTCATTGTGAACTCACTGGTATGGGTGTTGCAAGATTGGGCAGCTGATTTGGATTTTGGGTATTATCCGGAGTTGGGCTCACATCCGTTGAGGGTTCCGGTGCCTGGCTTGCCGGCACCTGGCTTACCGGCACCCGGGTTGATTGGGGCTGAACGGGTTTTGGAAGAAATAAAGCACCCTTGGTGCCACAACCCGCTACCGCCAACAGCAGGGCCAAACTCATCGGCGATTTTAAACGCCTTAACACTTTTTGCATCACCATTGCACTTTCATTTTATGCACAGGGGCACAGTCTAACATGACAGAATTGGAATTTAACCAACTGAGCGAGCAAACCTTTCAACAGCTTGAATCTTTGCTTGAAAACACGGAAGGCGATATTGATTTTGAAATGGCTGGGGGCAATGTACTGGAAATCGATTGCTCGGGCAGTAAAATCATCATTAACCGTCAGGCGGCGATGCACGAAATGTGGGTCGCTGCACGTTCGGGTGGTTTTCATTATCGCTGGCAAGAAGGTGCCTGGCGCAACACACGGGATGGCAGCGAACTGATCAGCAGTTTGGCTGGCATGATCCACGCACAGTGCGGTGCGCATTTGCCACTGAGCCTGCCATGAATTGTTGCGCATGAACATGATTGATTCTACCCCCCTGGTCGCACCTCGCATTGCGCATTTTTCTGCGCCGTTGCCCTTAAAATCAGGGGCAGTCCTTGCTGCGTACGACCTGGTCTATGAAACACATGGACAGCTCAACGCCGCACGTAACAATGCCATTCTGGTGTGCCATGCACTGTCCGGCAATCACCATATTGCAGGCTACCATCAGGTCAGCGACAAAAAACCTGGCTGGTGGGATAACATGATCGGCCCCGGGAAGCCCATCGACACAAGCAAATTCTTTGTTATTGGCGTCAATAATCTGGGGGGTTGCCACGGCTCAACCGGCCCAGCCTCCATTAACCCCGACACAGGGGTGGCCTGGGGGTCAAATTTTCCCATGATGACGGTGGCAGACTGGGTCGATACGCAGGCGCGTCTGGCGGATGTGCTGGGGATACGGCAATTTGCCGCCGTCGTGGGCGGATCACTGGGTGGGATGCAGGCCCTGCATTGGAGCATCGCTTATCCGGAACGGGTGCGTCATTGTCTGGTCATTGCTGCAGCACCGCATCTCACTGCCCAAAATATCGCTTTCAACGATGTGGCGCGCCAGGCCATTTTGGCCGACCCCGATTTTCATGGCGGAAATTATTACGCTCACCACACCACGCCAAAACGCGGGCTGAAACTGGCCCGGATGCTGGGACACATCACCTACTTGTCCGATGATGTCATGGGCAGCAAATTTGGTCGCGTGTTACGTCATGCGGCAGTCAACTACGGGTATGACGTGGAGTTCGAAATCGAATCCTATTTACGCTATCAAGGCGACAAATTTGCCGAAAGTTTCGATGCAAATACCTATTTGCTCATGACCAAAGCACTGGATTACTTTGATCCGGCGCATGAAGCCGGAAGCCTGAGAGCAGCGCTTGCGCCCAGCATGGCAGAATTTTTAGTCATTTCCTTTACCACGGATTGGCGTTTTGCACCCGAACGTTCACGTGAAATAGTGCGCGCCCTGCTGGATAATGAACGCAGGGTAAGCTATGCCGAAATTGATTCCGCACACGGTCACGACGCATTTTTAATGCCCGACCCCCATTATCATGCGTTGATCAACGCTTACATGGACAGGATATGCTTATGATGCGGCATGATTTTCAAACCATTGCAGACTGGATCAGCGCCAAGGCCAAAGTGCTGGACCTTGGATGTGGTAATGGCGAATTGCTCAAGTATTTGCAAGACACGCGCAACATCCATGGCTATGGGGTAGAAATTTCCGATGAGCATGTGCTGGGATGCGTCAAAAATGGCGTGAATGTCATTCAGCGTGATTTGGAAGCGGGGTTGGCGGAATTTGCCAGCGACAGTTTCGATTACGTGGTGTTGTCGCAAACATTGCAAGCGGTCCACCACACCGAAGCCATCCTGCATGAAATACTGCGCGTGGGTCGCCAGGGCATCATTACCTTCCCCAACTTCGGTTACTGGAAAAACCGCTGGCAAATCTTGCGTGGGCACATGCCCGTATCGGAAGACTTACCGTATCAATGGTACGACACGCCCAACGTCCATTTGTGCACCATGCACGATTTCGAAGCCTTGTGTACCAGGGTGGGCATACACATTCAGGAATGCGTGGTCATGACCGGTGGCCGCCGTGTGAACTGGTTGCGCAACCTGAGTGGCAGCCTTGCCGTCTACCGCTTTACGCGGGCTGAGGTGTGATTTGCAATGGCGCCCGTTCACCGCGATAAGAAATGTTAGCCCGTCCTAACCTGCATCTTGAACCCAACACCCTGCCCCCGCAGGTAACTGTGGGTGGATACTGGCAATTGACCCGGATGGAGGCTGTACCGGATTGGAATTTACCCAAACTGCCGCCACAGATTCGCTTACAGGGCGAGGCGTTAGACGCGCTGGATACCAGCGGCGCCTATTTTTTGATTCGGGCTTTGCTGGCGCGGGGCGCGACACTGGAAGGCATGACGTTGGGGGACTTCAACCCCCAACACCGCGCAATTTTTGAATTGGTGCGCCAGCATTACATGGCAAGCATGACCGCACCTGCCATCAAAATACCGTGGTTGGCGAAGCTGGGTGCCGGTTTGCATACGCTGATACGGCAATTAGCAAGTGGATTGAGCTTGGTGGGGGTGCTGGGCACCGAATCTTCCCAATTATTGCGCCATCCAAACCGCTTCCGCATGAAAGAATTCGTCACCCAATTGCAAGCGGTGTTTGTCACGGCCATTCCGCTGGTGTTGTTGATCATGTTTTTACTGGGGGTGGTGTTCGCGTATTTGTTGGGGCGACAAGCCGTCCAGTATGGCGCGAATGTGTTTGTGGTGGATGGCACGACGCTGGCCTTGTGTCGCGAACTGTCGCCCGTGCTGGTGGCCATTTTGGTGGCAGGGCGTTCCGGCGCAGCCATGACGGCGCAATTGGGCACAATGAAATTTGATGAAGAAATCGACGCGATTCGGGTGCTGGGCTTATCCCCTTATGCGGTGCTGATTATTCCTCGCCTGCTGGCACTGGTGCTGACCTTGCCATTGCTGGTGTTTTTGGGTGATTTGGCTGGCATCCTGGGCAGTATGGTGGTGACCGCGCAACAACTTGGCATCGGGCCGATTGCTTTTATTCACCGCATGATGACTGCGCTGGACACCTCTACCGTGGTGATTGGCCTGGGCAAAGCACCGGTATTTGCGGCATTTATTGGCTTAATCGCCTGTCAGAACGGATTGCACGTGGCACGCAACGCACGCAGCATTGGCCTCAACACCACGGCCACGGTGGTGCACAGCATCGTGGCGGTGATTTTGCTGAATGCGCTGATTGCGGTGACGCTGGTGAAC
>JAJYMO010000063.1:10166-24487 GCA_021786845.1 Pseudomonadota bacterium
GATGTGTCCTTACAGGTGAAGCAAGGCAATATCGCGGCTTTAATTGGCGGCAGCGGCACCGGAAAATCGGTATTATTGAAAGTACTTGGCGGTTTGATACGGCCCAACGCGGGACAGGCGATGTTGTTCGGTACGGACATATGGGATACCGATGTGATCACAGGTAACGCCTTGCGGCAGCGGTTTGGGATGTTGTTTCAGGATGGGGCCCTGTTTTCTTCGCTGACTGTGGCGCAAAATGTAGCCACACCGCTGTTTGAACACACCACATTACCACGGGCAACCTGTTTGCAATTGGCGCGTCTAAAACTGGCGATGGTGGGTTTAGATGCCAGCGCGGCCTGTCAAATGCCGGACACCCTGTCTGGCGGTATGCGTAAACGTGCGGCCCTGGCACGAGCACTGGCGCTGGACCCTGAGTTGCTGTTTCTGGATGAACCGACTTCGGGTCTGGATCCAGTTTCTGCACGGGCATTTGACCAACTCATCCTTACCTTGCGCGATAACTTGAAACTAACTGTGCTGCTCATTACCCATGACCTGGATTCCTTGCTGACCATTGCGGATCAGGTGATCGTGCTGGCGCAAGGCAAGGTATTGGGTTCTGGCACGCTGGCGCAAGTCAGGGAGATTGACGAACCCTGGTTACGGGCGTATTTTGCAACTCGTACACAGGATGGCATCACACACGCTGTTTCGAACGCCGCTCAGGAAAAAGGCAATCAAGATGGAAAATGAACCTCATTATCTTTTGGTTGGCAGTGTCATCGTGGCTGTGGTACTGGCGATGGTGCTGGGTCTGGTGTGGCTGTCAGGCGGCAATCGGATTGACTACGTCCATTACACCATTTATTTTCGCAATCAATCCGTTGACGGGCTGGATGTCAGCAGCCCGGTTAAATTACGCGGTGTCAAAGTGGGCGAAGTCACCGATTATGCCTTTGTCACTGGCGCACAGGAAGCCGTGCAGGTCAACATCAAAGTAGAACCCGGCACGCCATTGCAAACAGGCTGCCGGGCCACGGTACAGCGCAGTATTGTGACTGGTCTGGCTACCATCGAAATTGACAACCCGAAGACGAAAAGCCCACTGATTCAGGCCACGGACAGCCCACCCTGGCCAGTCATTGCCGAAGGCAGTTCAAATTTCGAGAAAGTGACCACCAACCTCACGCAAATGAGCGAGCAAGCCTCACAAGCCCTGAACAACATCAATCAAGTGTTGGATGCACACAACCAGCAAATGTTTGCCCAAACGCTGGATAACCTTCACACCTTGTCTGCGCAACTCGTTGCACACAAACAAATGCTGTACGACAGTTTACGCAGCGTTCAATCTGCCGCTGACGCACTCAAACAGGCCTCGGATCACATCAGTGTCACCAGCACCCATCTCGATGAACAGATGGGACAGCTGAGTCAGGATGCCACAACCACCCTGAAGCAAACCACCCAAACCCTGAGCAGCGTACAGCAACAATCCGTCGTTGTGACACAATCACTGCAAAGCTTGATCGGTACCGCCGATTATCAAATGAAACAACTGGGCAGCGATGTGCACCAGGACAGCCAGGTGATTAAAGAAACGGGCCAGCGCCTGAGCGACCCCGGCGAGCTGTTGTTCAGTGGCCACACAGCAAACAGGGCCCCAGGAGAATAGACATGTTACGAAAATTACGAATGATTGTCTTGCTCAGTCTGCTCAGTGGCTGCATGAGTCTGACGGGTACCGGGGCAGTACGCCATGTGTATGTGCTGAACGACAAATCCGCTGCCGGATTGCCCACGCACAACAAACAACCCCATGTGTTAATGGTGGAAAGCACTTATTCAACCAGTTATGACGACAGCATTCATTTGGTCTACAGCCATCGGCCGAACACCCGGGGCCGTTATCAGTATGCACAATGGAGCGAGCTCCCCAGCAGTCGCATGACTGAACTGCTTTTCAGCCGCCTGTCTGAAGCCAACATTTACCATACCGTACTCAACACCCGCAGCGATGCGGATGCCGACCGCAGCCTGTCCACAGAATTGCTCGATTGTTATCACGATGCGGCCAGCGCACCTGGCGAGGCGGTCATTCGTTTACGTGCCGAACTGTACAATACCCATACCCACCAACTGATCGGCAGAAAGGTATTTACGGTCCGTGCAGCGCTGGATCAGTATGACGCAGCGGGCGCGGCAGCTGCCTTCAACCAGGCCGAGCGACAATTGCTGGACGAAATAAGCGAATGGTTGACGCACGGGGAAACATAAAATTTCAGTGTCGTGGCATGGCTTGCTCTGTTAAAATGTCACACACTCACGCTGTGAATGCCCTGCGACAAATTCACCGTCCTTCAGACTGTGGATTTAAACCGGTATGGCAACTGGTTGTATAACGAACGAAATGTTTCCTCATGACGGGGATCACGGATTAAGTTTTAACAGGAAAATAAATTATGTCACTGATGATTACCGACGAATGTATCAATTGCGATGTGTGTGAGCCAGAATGCCCGAATGAGGCCATTTCTCAAGGTGAGACGATTTATCAAATTGACCCGAATAAATGTACCGAATGTGTCGGCCATTACGACACGCCGCAGTGTGTGGAAGTTTGTCCTGTGGATTGCATTCCTGTCGGAGTAGAAGAAACCAAAGAACAACTCATGGCACGTTACATTCAGTTAACGGGGCAGAAGTAAGACTCAGCACGGCGCATCCTTCCGTCTTCGCACTATCCTTGCAACAATCGCGTTTCAGCCTGTGCAAGGTTTTCGGAGCCGCCGCGCAACACCAGCACATCACCGGGCAAAATTTGCATCGTGGGTTGAGGGTCCAATCCACGGATATTGTGACGGCGCACTGCCAGCACCTCGACATCCAGTTCGGCTAAACCGCTGCGTGCGATCGTTTGATGTGCAGCGGCTGCCTGCTCGGTAATGAGTACAGGGAGCATGCGCAACTGCACCGCTTCACCGCCAGCGGAATCAGTGCCATCACTCGAGCCTTGAAAGAATCCGCGCATGAGGCGATAACGCTGTTCACGCACGCTTCGCAATTTTTTCAACACCCTGCTCAAGGGCACGCCCAGCAACAACAGCGCATGTGACGCCAGCATCAATGAACCTTCGATAATTTCCGGCACCACCGCCATCGCGCCAGCCTGCATGAGGCTGTCTAAATCAGTTTCATCCAGGGTGCGCACGATCACCGGCAAATCAGGGCGAAGTTCTTGCGCCAACCGAAGAATTTTCATTGAGGCCGCATAATCAGCAAAGGTAATTACCATACCGCTGGCCCGATTTAAACCTGCCGCCTTGAGTACTTCGCGGCGCGACGCATCGCCAAATACCACTGTTTCACCGGCAGCAGAGGCTGCGCGCACACGCGAAGAATCTGCATCGAGCGCGATAAAATGGATGTCTTCGGATTCGAGCAAACGGGCCAGACTTTGTCCGCTGCGCCCATAGCCGCAAATAATCAGGTGTTCGCTGATACCCATGGCGTGCGTCGCGATGTCATGCAGTTCGCGTGCACGAAACGTCCATTCACTGGCGCACAAAAGCCGCACAATGCGCTCGGATTGCTGAATCAGCAGTGGCGCACTCACCATCGACAACACCATCGCGGCAAGTATAATTTGCAAGGGGGTGTCACCAACCAAATTGAGATGCGCGATTTGTGACAACAACACAAAACCAAATTCACCCGCTTGTGCCAAACCCAGCCCGGTGCGCAATGCGACAGGCGCAGGGCTACCAGACAAACGGCCAATCAACCAAACCAGCGTGGCTTTACTCAGGATGAGCCCGGTGAGTACAAGAACCACCCAGCCGAAATGCAACCAGACAGTCTGCGCATTGAGCTGCATCCCGATGGTGATAAAAAACAAGCCCAGCAATACATCGCGGAACGGCTTGATATCGTCTTCCACCTGGTAACGGTATTCGGTTTCAGAAATCAGTATGCCGGCAAGAAAGGCGCCCAAGGCCAACGATAAACCAGCGCGCTGCGTAAAATATGCCAGGCCCAAAGTAATCAGCAGCACATTCAGCATGAACAGTTCGGTGGATTTGTGGCTGGCCACCCAGTGGAACCACGGGCGCATGAGCTGTTTTCCCACGAACAGCAGTAAAAACAGGGCAATCGATGCTTTTGCCATGGCCAGCAGAAAGAGTGGTAACGCTTCGTGTACCCCGTTGGACAAAGCAGGAACCAAGATCAAAAGAGGAATGACCGCCAAATCCTGAAACAACAACACAGCAATCATTTGTCGACCATGGTCGGATTGCAACGCAAGCCGTTCTGCCAGCATCCCGCTCACGATGGCCGTGGACGACATGGCCAGCGTGCCGCCGAGTGCCAAACCCGTTGTCCAGGGCAAGCCTGCCAGAACCGCAATCCCCATCACCAAACCAATAAAACTGAATACCTGTGCCCCACCAAATCCAAATGCTGTATTTCGGATGGCTCGCAATTTGGACAGACTAAACTCCAAACCGATGCTGAACATCAGGAACACCACGCCGAATTCAGCCAAATCCGTGGTGTCCGGGTTGTCCTGCAGCCAATTGAGGCTGTGTGGTCCGAGCAAAATACCGATAAACAAGAAACCCAGCATCAACGGCAATTTCAGGCGGCGAAACAAGGCCGACACCACGACAGCGGCAGCCAGAAGCACGATAATCAGACCAAGGGTAGAATGCATCGTTCTAGGGTAGAGATTTCTGTTGCGCTATGCAAGCCTTTGCCAGGGAAATGTTTACCTGCAAAATACGGGCCTGGGTTGAAATTTCAATTGCCGGCACCAAATGCGAATTTGGGTTATGCCCAACGCTCAGTATCAGTTAGAATGTGAGACATTTTGCAGCTTTTAAAACCCACGCACCAGTACCAGCAAATGAATAAGGACTATGGGCATCGAAAATTCAATGGTTACCTTTGACTCACAAGCCGCGCTGAAGCGTGCCAGCGAAGTATTGTTCATTGAGGGCAATGCAGTATTGGCGTTACGTGAGCGACTGGATGACCAGTTTGTGAAGGCCATGTCCCTGATTCTTGCCTGCCGTGGCAGGGTAGTCGTCAGTGGCATGGGAAAATCAGGGCATATTGGTCACAAAATCGCTGCCACACTGGCCAGCACAGGCACGCCTGCATTTTTCGTTCATCCGGGCGAAGCCAGCCACGGGGATCTGGGCATGATTACCCGCGACGATGTGTGCATTGCGCTCTCTAACTCAGGAGAAAGTGCTGAATTGATGGCAATTGTGCCCTTAATCAAGCGCCGTGGTGCGCGCTTGATTGCCATGACGGGCAATCCTCATTCCACGCTGGCACAAGCGGCAGATGCCCATTTAACGGTCCGTGTCGAAAAAGAAGCCTGCCCGTTAAATCTGGCACCAACAGCGAGTACCACAGCGGCATTGGCTTTAGGCGATGCGCTGGCCATTGCGCTATTGGATGTGCGTGGTTTCGGCTCGGAAGATTTTGCCAAAACTCACCCTGGCGGCACACTGGGTCGACGGTTGCTCGTACATGTCCGTGATGTCATGCACAAAGACGAGCATTTGCCCATGGTTAACAGGCAGGCCTTGCTGCCTGAAGCACTGCTGGAAATGACGCGCAAACGTTTGGGAATGACTGCAGTGGTGGATGACATGCATCATGTGCTGGGTATTTTTACCGATGGCGATTTGCGTCGTGTACTGGAAACCGCGCTGGATGTGCGTACGTTACGGGTGAGCGAACTGATGACGACCACCCCGCGCTGTATCACGCCGGAAAAATTAGCCGTGGAAGCAGTAGAAATGATGCAAGCCCATAACATCAACGGTGTGCTGGTCGTCGAAGAAGACAACACACTGGTCGGCGCGCTCAATATGCTGGACTTACTGCGTGCAGGGGTGGTGTAAAACATTTTAAACCTCGTCTTGCACGCGGATGTGAGCACGCTTACCGCCCCGAAAGCCAAGGTTTTAACCAGCAAGCCAAACAAATCAATAAAGCACTGCAAGGAAAATGAATGAGCGAACACAAGACGGCACAACAACGTGCGTTATCGATTAAGTTAGCTGTTTTTGACGTTGACGGCGTCATGACCGATGGCCGGTTATACTTTGGAGATAACGGCCAGGAGTTCAAGGCATTTCATTCACTGGATGGTCACGGCCTGAAAATGCTCAAACAAAGCGGCGTGGCATTAGCGATTATCACTGGCCGCACCTCGCAAGTGGTGATACATCGGGCGCGCAACCTGGGCATTGAATTGTTGTACCAGGGTGTGTCAGACAAAAGCGCCGCTTTCCGGGAGGTGCTGGCGCAAACCGGGCTGGACGCGACACAGGCTGCTTACATGGGAGATGATGTCGTGGATTTACCCGTGATGCTGCATTGCGGTTTGGCCATTACAGTGCCTGAGGCGCCGGAAATTGTTGTACAATCAGCGCATTGGGTTACCACACGAACAGGTGGCATGGGTGCTGTGCGCGAAGCTTGCGAACTCATCATGCGGGCTCAGGGAAGTTATGAACGTTTGCTTGCACATTATCTGCAATGAATAATCGTCCCATGTATGGATTTGTATTGCTCCTGCTTGCCTTGCTGGCACTCATGAGCTTATGGCTGGAATATTCCGTGCAGACTCAACACCCGGACACACACCTGTTTGGCGCACACAGTCCCGATTATATCATTCGCCATTTTACCGTCACGCGCACCAACTTGTTGGGCCAAAAACAATACACGTTATGGGCCGATGTTGCACAGCACTATCCTGACGATGACAGCACTGATTTAAGCTTGCCGCGCATGGTGGCTCAAGACGCACAACAAGGACAGGTCACTGTACGCTCAGACCGCGCAGTAGCCACCTCAAAAGCCACGCAAGTTAACTTCATTGGGCACGTGGTTGTCGTACGCGATCAGCACAGTGTGCGTGGGCCGATGACACTCACGACTACGTATTTGGAAGCCTTCCCCGACCAACAAATTCTCCGCACTTCGCAACCCGTGGACATCACGGACAAGTGGGCGCATATCACGGCAACAGGAATGGAAATGGACAACCACAAACAGTGGGTAGATTTAATGCATAACGTGAGGGCACAATATGAAATGGCGCGTTAGCGAAAAACTCGCGCAGCGAGACTTCGTCCCTCTCTCCCCCCCGGGGAGAGAGCAAGGAGTGAGGGGAAACGGGCATGACAAAAGACTGATCCGTGATTTAAAGCAACGATTCGCCATGACCGTTAGCGCAATACTGACCTGCATGCTGGTAGCACAATGCGCGTTCGCTGAACAAGCGGATCGCAGCAAACCGGTGAATGTGGACGCAGACAGCGTACAGATGGATAACGTGAATAAAACCAGCTTTTACCAAGGGGACGTGGTACTGCAACAGGGGACGCTTCTGCTGCGGTCCAACACCCTGGCCATGCATCAGGACGCACAGGGATTCAGCACGGCCACTGCCATCGGTTCACCCGCCTATTTCCGTCAATTGCAGGATGGCTCCAGCGAATACATAGAAGGTTGGGCAGATCGTATCGATGTGGATAACAAACAAAATACCATACTACTGACTGGCCATGCACGCCTCAAGCGTGGTACAAGCGAAATGCACGCTAATGCAATGATGTATAATACGGCAACGCAAAAATTTTGGGCAAAACCCGATACCAACGCGTCCAGCGGGGGTTCGAATGCGCGGGTGAGGACGTCTATTTTCCCCAAAGCGCCCCTCCAAACACCCACCCCACCTTTACCGTTGCAAAATACAACCACTTTGCCCGACGGACAAGCTGCTCATGAGTGAATTACGTGCAGATCATTTGCGAAAAAGTTACCGCTCACGCCTCGTGGTCAAAGATGTGTCGATTCGGGTGAACAGCGGTGAAGTCGTGGGCCTGCTTGGCCCAAATGGCGCAGGGAAGACCACCTGCTTTTATTTGATTGTCGGCTTGCTCAAACTGGATGGCGGACAAATCTTCCTGGATACGCATGATTTGGGCAACATGCCTATTCACCACCGTGCAGCGCTTGGTTTAAGTTATCTGCCCCAAGAAGCCTCTATTTTTCGCAAGCTCACCGTTCAGCAAAATATTTGCGCGATTCTTGAATTGAAACAATATGACGAAGATGAAATTGCAACCCATTTGCAAAATTTGTTGGCTGATTTAAATATCCAGCATTTAGCCGATTCACCGGCCATCAGCCTGTCTGGGGGTGAACGCCGCCGTGTGGAAATTGCCCGCGCATTGGCCATGAATCCGCGCTTTGTTTTACTGGATGAACCCTTCGCCGGCATTGACCCCATTGCGGTAATGGACATTCAAAAACTGATTCGTTTTCTTACCGAACGGGATATTGGTGTATTAATTACCGATCATAATGTGCGAGAAACCTTGGGGATTTGTGATCGGGCGTATATCATTAGCGATGGCACCGTGCTGGCCGATGGGCGACCCGACCAGATTGTGCAAGATGAGCGTGTGAAAAAAGTTTATCTGGGCGAACACTTCCGTCTGTAAGTTGCCAGAGAAACAGCAAACACCTCAGGACTCGTTAATAACCCGATACAGACCAAACTTATGAAGCAAGGCCTACAACTTAAATTTTCACAGCAACTCACGCTAACACCTCAATTGCAGCAAGCAATACGCTTGTTGCAATTGTCTACGCTTGAACTGGATCAAGAAATCGAATTAATCATGCAAACCAACCCATTGCTGGAACGCGTGGAAGGCATGGAAAGCATGGGGGATATGGATCACGCCCTGGCACCTGAAGAGGGGCAAGAAATGAGCAGCCCCGACACAGCACAAGGGGATACCGATAGCGCGCCGGTTGATTTGGCGGAACTGACCTGGCAAGAAGCCCCCGGATTTAGTTCGGGCGATGAAGACGACACCTACGAAATACAAACACCCCAACCCGCATTAAGCTTGCGCGAGCATTTGCTGTGGCAAATCCGGCTTGGTGCACTGACTGCGCATGACCAACAACTGGTGGAATTGCTGATCGATGCACTGGATGAACACGGGTATTTAACACAGAACCTGGAAGAGATTTTGGAGATGTTACCCGACGACATTGATGTCGATCTGACAGAATTACACATTGCCCTTAAGCACCTGCAGCACCTTGATCCTGTTGGCGTTGGCGCGCGCACGCTGACTGAATGCCTGGCATTACAACTGTCGGCACTGCCTGAAGGCACGCCCAACATGAAACTTGCACAGGCCATTGTTGCGCAGGAATTGCCCGCTTTGGGTACGCATGATTATGCTGGCATCAAACGTCGCCAGCATTGTGATGATGCGGCATTTCGCCAGGCCTATGAACTCATCATGCAGCTCAATCCTCGACCCTGTACGGCATTTGAACCCAATGATACGCGCTACATCATTCCGGATGTGATCGTAGAAAAAATCAAGGGGGCATGGGTCGTAAAATTAAATCAGCAAGCCATCCCGCGTTTGCGCGTTAACCAGATGTACGCCGAAATATTGGGCCGCAACAAAGACAGTGATCATCAAAATCTGTCTGGACAAATGCAGGAAGCCAAATGGTTTATCAAAAACCTGGCGCAGCGTTTTGATACCATTTTGCGCGTCTCTCAATGCATCGTTGACCGACAGGGGCTTTTTCTGGAGCACGGCGAAGTGGCCATGCGGCCTTTGGTGCTACGCGAAATCGCCGATGTCGTCGAGTTACACGAGTCCACTGTCTCACGCACCACCACACAAAAATTCATCATGACGCCACGCGGCATCTTTGAATTAAAATATTTTTTTGGCAGCCATGTGAGCACTGAGGTGGGAGGCGCTTGCTCTGCGACCGCAATTCGTGCGTTAATCAAACAAATGATCAACGCGGAAAATCAGAAAAAACCGCTGTCCGACGGGCAGATGGCCGAAATTCTCGCACAACAGGGCATCGTGGTCGCGCGACGCACCATTGCAAAATACCGGGAAGCGTTACAAATTCCTCCCGCCAATCAGCGCAAAGCGCTATAACTCGTACGAAAGGACATGCATCATGAATCTTAAAATTACCGGACATCACTTGACCATCACACCGGCCATTCACGATTATGTGTTATCAAAAATCGAGCGTATCAAACGGCATTCCGATCAAGTCATCGATATCGCCATCATCATGACAGTTGAAAAACTCAAGCACACGATAGAAGCCAATGTACACTTGAGCGGCAAAGACATCTTTGTACAGGCTGAGGATGAAAATATGTATGCCGCCATAGACAGCTTGGCTGATAAACTGAATCGTCAAATTGTAAAAAACAAAGAAAAACATAGCCATACGCACCAAATGGCGGGGGGTGTCAAACACCAGGTACCGGAAACAGACGACGAATAAGGACCATCCTGGACAAGGCAGTTGACCGCTTGTTTGTCAGGACTCGTTAATGGATAACGACATGCGACGAAAGTCTTTTTTCTCTGTTTCGCCACTCGCCCGATGGGTTGCTTTAACATTACGAGTTGAAATGTACATCCAACCATTGCCGTTTTCAGGCTCATGAACCAGCTTGCGCCACTCCTTAACGCCAGACGCATCCTGCTGGATATCGAAGTGACCAGCAAGTCGCGCCTGTTTGAATATGTGGCGCAACACATGTCTTCTGAGCTGGGTATCGATGCCAAAGTAATTGTAGACGCGCTACAGGCTCGGGAAAGTTTGGGTTCCACTGGTTTAGGTCAGGGTGTTGCGATTCCGCATGGACGCCTCAAAGCGTTGCAATCTGCCGCAGGTGTTTTGGTGCGCTTGCGTACTGCAGTGGATTTTGCTGCGCCAGATCAATCACCCATTCGTTTGTTGTTTGTGTTATTCGTACCTTTACGCGCCACAGACTTGCATTTGCAAATACTGAGCGAAGTCGCACAATTGTTTGGCGATAAAACCGTGCGAGAAAAACTGCTGGATAGCGTTAATCCTGAACAAATATTGGCTTTATTGCAACATTGGCAAGCATGGAGAGAGTAAGGATGGTCCCAACAATCACAGTTAAACAGATGTTCGATGCTGTGGAACACACACTGGCTTTGGTATGGGTTTGCGGTCAGGGGGGTGGCGACAAAGCGTTGATGGGTGATACCGTACAAAAACCATCACTGGCCCTGGTGGGTCACCTTAATTTTGTCCACCCCAATCGGGTGCAAGTGCTGGGATGTGCCGAAATGGATTATCTGGCCAAATTGAGTCCTACCCGACTTAGCCAGGCGATAGATAATTTATTTTCAACAGAACTGGCCGCCGTGATTGTCGCCAATGGCGAACCTGTCCCAGAGGCCTTGCTGGTCGCATCGGAACGCACCGGCACGCCTTTATTTACCTCCACACAAGCCAGTCCCGAATTGATGGCGCTGCTGTCCCATTATTTGTCGGTGGCCCTGGCCGAATCGGTCACAATGCATGGCGTAATGATGGAAGTCAATGGCATCGGCGTTATGTTGACGGGCGCACCAGCTGTCGGGAAAAGCGAACTGGCACTGGAGTTATTAACACGCGGGCACCGTCTGGTCGCCGATGATGTGGTAGAGGTATATAAAGTAGCGCCAGACACCTTAAGCGCCGAGAGCCCGCCTTTGCTGCAAGATTTTCTGGAAGTACGTGGCATCGGCATATTGAACGTGCGGGCGCTGTTCGGTGAACTGGCGATTAAACTGAAGAAAAACCTCAGATTGATCGTTCACCTCACGCCATTTGAAGAGTTTACAGAAAAAAACGCCTCCCGGTTGGACATGTCCGAATCCAATGAGCTTATTCTGGGGGTCGAAATCCCCAAAGTTTTCGTACCCGTGGCCGCTGGACGCAGCTTGGCAGTATTGGTAGAGGTTGCGACCCGCAATCATATGTTGCGCCAACGCGGCGTCAACAGCGTGGAAGATTTTATTGCCAGACAGCAAGCCGCTTTACGGAACGAACATTTGACATGAACACGCCGTCAAACCCTGCCACCCAACTGGTATTGGTCAGCGGACTCTCAGGCTCCGGCAAAAGCATTGCATTGCGCGTGTTGGAAGACGCAGGTTATTATTGCATTGACAATTTGCCTGCGGCATTGCTGAAAGATACTTTGCGTGTATTGGCTGAATATGGTGAATTTCGCATCGCCATCAGCATCGATGCGCGCAGTAAAGACTCTTATCAGCAGTTGCCTGAATGGGTGTCGCGTTTGCAGACGGGGCTGGATTTGCGCTTGCTGTTTCTGGAAGCAAAAACCGAAACACTGGTGCGCCGCTTTTCTGAAACCAGACGACGGCATCCATTAAGTTCAGATCAACGTGCTTTGCATGAGTCAATAGAGCTGGAACGCGACTTGCTTGACCCTGTTGCACGTTTGGCGCACCGTATTGATACCAGTGATTTGTCAGTCAGCACCCTGCAAACCTGGATTAAAGATTTTGTCGCTGTAAAATCTGCACGGCTGACTTTGTTGTTCATTTCATTTGGTTTCAAACATGGCATTCCGCTGGATGCTGATTTGGTATTTGATGTGCGCTGCTTGCCCAACCCGCATTATGACCCGGAATTACGGCCATTGAACGGACGAGATCAACCGGTGATGGCTTTTTTACAAGGCAGCACAGATGTGTCCGAAATGTTGCAAGATATTCGCCAATATGTTGAAAAGTGGTTGCCCTGTTTTATACGTGATCACCGTGCTTATTTGACTGTCGCCATAGGCTGCACCGGTGGACAGCACCGATCCGTCTATTTGTGCGAGCAATTGGCGCAACATTTTTCTACCCGGGAACAGTGTTTGGTGAGACATCGGGAATTAAAGTGAAGGGCCTTCCCATTTTTTCAAAACCCGGACTGACCCAGGCTTTGCATCATGCCAGGCTGATTCGACCCGGCGACTGGTTGGTGTTGGTGTTGGGCCTTGTTGCGGTGGGTGTTTTAATCACCCGGTTTTGGCTGGGCGAGCGGCAGGGAGAGCGATTACTTATCCGGCAAGGCGGTGCCGTATTTCTCAATGCGCCCTTGACGCGTGACTTGAGTGCAGATGTTTCCGGGCCGCTGGGGATGACTCATATTGAATTGGTCGGACGCCGTGCCCGCGTGCTACGCGACCCGGGTCCAAGACAGTTGTGCGTACATCAGGGCTGGATTAGCCGTGCGGGGGAAGCCGCAATTTGCCTGCCGAATCAGGTCAGCATAGAAATCACCGGAGCATCCAGGCAATATGACAGTCTTAACTATTGAATCCACTGCTGACGATCACCGTATCGCGCAACTGGCTGCGTTGGCCATCTCATTGATGTGGTTGGAGGCAAGTCTGCCCTCACCCATCCCTGGCGTGAAACCGGGTTTGGCCAATATCGTCATTTTGCTGGTATTGCGGCAATACGGCTTGGCCACGGCAGCATGGGTATCGGGCCTGCGAGTGATCGCAGGCAGCCTGCTCCTGGGCAGTTTTTTAACCCCCGGGTTTGTACTCAGTTGCGCGGGGGCGGCAAGCAGTTTGGCGGTGCTGGCCCTGGTGGGTCGCTTTTCTGCTCGCTGGATCAGTCTGGTGGGCGTAAGTGTGCTGGCAGCCTTTGCTCACATTGGCGCGCAGTTGGCCGTAGTGTCCTGGTGGATGATGCCCGGCGTCAACGTGTGGGCTTCGAGCCCGATATTTGCCACTGCGGCATGGCTGGGTGGCCTGGTGAACGGCGTACTGGCCGAACAATGGTTACGAAAGGTTAAACATGTCCCAACCGCATAACGTCACCCTGGCATGGACCGGCGCATCGGGCATGCCTTATGGCGTTCGTTTATTAGAACAATTGCTGTACGCCAATGCAGGTGTGTACTTGCTTGTGTCTACGGCAGCACAGATTGTGGCGAAGCAAGAAATGGGGTGGACGATTCCCGCGCATACCGAAGCTTTACAAGCACAACTGGCTGAACGCTATGCGCATCTGCCAGGCGAGGTGCGCGTCTTCGGACGCGAGGCATGGTTTGCTCCCATGGCCTCAGGATCAAATCCGGCGGATGCCATGGTGATCTGTCCATGCACCATGGGCACGCTGGCTGCCGTGGCGCAGGGCATGTCGGATAATTTAATTGAACGGGCAGCCGATGTCTGTATCAAAGAACAGCGTAAACTGATTGTCGTGCCCAGAGAAACGCCCTTTTCGGTGTTGCACCTGGAAAATATGCTCAAATTGGCACGTATGGGTGTGGTGATTCTACCCCCTAACCCCGGCTTTTATCACCAGCCGAAGTCTGTTGAAGACTTGGTGGATTTTGTGGTTGCGCGAATATTGGATCACCTGCAGGTGCCGCACAACTTAATGATCCGTTGGGGTGAGTAAAAA
>JAJYMO010000066.1 GCA_021786845.1 Pseudomonadota bacterium
TCTATTTGCTCGGCCACGGCGTAATCAAACTCTGGCTCATTATCGGCCTTTGGCAAAAGCGGCCGGGATACTACCCGGCCGCCCTTGCGGTTTTCAGCCTGTTCATTCTTTATCAAATGTATCAATATGTTCTGACACACTCATTGTTATTGCTGCTCATCACTGCGACGGATGTCATCGTCATCGGGTTGACGTGGTTCGAATACCGGCATTTATCGCGCATCTTGCCCAATACGCGAAAATAGCTTGCGGCAACCAGGCAGCTAACCGGGGTTGGCAGCCTGTCGGACTTAAAGAAAATCGGCTGCAAATTTGCCTGACTGGTTCATATTTCATCGCTTTTTTGGGCAATAGAACAACTATTGCCCGGCAAAATCGCTAAAATCCGTCCTCAGTCGGCCAAATTTTCGCTTCGATTCTTCAAGTCTGACAGGCTGCTAGGCCCATGTAATTTCTTTCCCCAATCACACACCGCTCGCACCAGAATCTCCACATCTTTATTTTCGGTACGATGGTTGACGATCGCAGCACGTATCGCCAATTTTCCACCAAGGGTGGTAGTGGAAGGGACCGCCACGCCGGAATTTTGAATCGCCACCACAATGGCCGCATTCACCGCATCGGCATCTGCACACACATATCGAAAACACACAATATTGAGCGACACGGGCACCAACAATTCCAGATCGGGGGCATCAACGACCAACTTGCCCAGGTAACGCGCCACGGCACAGGTATGCGCAATGCTTTGTCCCATTTTTTCAGCACCGTAGACCTGCAAAGTAAACCAGGTTTTTAAGGCTCGAAAGCCGCGCGACAAATCGGGGCCAAAATCACAAGGCCAGGGTGAATCGCTTGCCAGGCCATCTTCTTCGCGTCGCAAATAAGCCGCAGGGGAGGCAAAAGTGCGTTGATGCAATACGCCATCCCGCATCAGCACAAAACCTGCATCATAAGGCACTTGCCCCCATTTATGAAAATCAAATGCAATGGAATCAGCGAGCTCTATTCCCTTTAAGCGGGGTGCGATTTCTGGACTGAACATCCCCAGCGCACCCAGGGCGCCGTCCACATGAAACCATGCGCCGCATTGGGTTGCGCGATGAGCAAGCGCCTCCAAAGGATCTATCGCACCGGCATCGACCGTGCCTGCATTGCCCACAATCATAAACGCTTGCAGTCCAGCCTGCCGGTCCGCCTGTATCATCGCATCCAGCGCATTCAGGTCGATCACTTCGAACTCGTTCATGGGCACGCTACGCAAACACATCGTACCCAAACCTGCCAAATCCAGTGCCTTGGCGAAACTGCCATGCGTGGCGGACGAAGCATAGGCGATCAGGTTGTGCGCTGTTTGAGGTAATCCGTCCCGGCGCACATCCAGGCCGCAAAATTTGATGCGCGCCACCCACACCGCCATCAAATGGGCCATTGATGTACCCGTGACGAACAAACCACTCGCGCCCTCAGGAAACCCGAATAAATCACGCATCCAGCGCGTCACCTGGCGTTCCACTTCAACGGGTATCTGGTTGCGCCCACCCAAATTCGCATTCAATCCTGCGCTCAGCATTTCCGCCAGCATCCCAACGGCGGTGCCCCCGCCATGCACCCAACCCATAAAGCCCGGATGAGTGTTACCCACCGCATAAGGCAAAATAGACTGCATAAACTGTTGGTGCACTGCATTCAACTCACTGGGTTGTTGCGGCAAACCGGCATGAAACACCATGCGGGTTTCAGGCGGTGCGGCCTGCCAAACAGGTCTCTGGCGGATATGTTGCAGGTAATCCAGCATATCATCAAGCATACGGTGCCCCTGCTGGCGCAGGTCATCCCAATCTTCCGGATCAAGAGTGGTCGATTCTGAATTCTTAAAAGACTTGGTCACGCTTATTTTCTTTCCCTTCGGTTATCCTGGAAACGATTGTTAAATTCGTCGCATACTCACCCATGGGTGAAAGGTGAAACAGTAAAAAATTTGTGACCTGTCGTGACGATCACAAACTAGCGCTCAACGGCCGTTTCCAGGGTTAAGCCATACAGCTTGATTTTTCGGTACAAGGTGCGTTCACTGATACCAAGTATATCAGCCACCTTACGCCGATGTCCCTGATGGGACCGCAACAGATCGGTGATGTAGGTCGCCTCCATCCTGGAAATTGGCACGTTGGCGGCAGGAACCTGCGAGCCATGGATCGCCGGCTCAACGTCCCGAACGAATGAAGGCACCGAACTGGCGCACCCGGACACACCCACTTTTGCAAAAGTGATGTACGCTTCATCAATGGTATGATGCCGACACAAAGCCACCGCTTTCACCAGTATATTGCGTAATTCACGCACATTTCCCGGAAAATCATGCGCCATCAATTTCCGGCTCGCTTGTTCACTCAGCTTGCAACGCTGCGCGCCCGATTCGGCGATACGCCTGAGAATGACTTCTGCCAAAGCGGGTATGTCATCGCGCCGTTCGCGCAAACTGGGCAATTGTAAATCGATACCGGCAATACGGTAGTACATGTCCAGACGAAAACGGCCCGATTGCGCCAATTCCAGCAAATTGCGATTGGTCGCGGACACAATGCGCACATTAGCCCGTAACATCTCCGTCCCCCCCACCCGGCGAAACTCACCGTTTTCCAGAACACGCAGCAATTTGGCTTGCAGCGTGAGCGGGATTTCTCCCACCTCATCCAAAAACAGAGTCCCCCCGTTTGCCAGTTCAAACAACCCCTGTTTGCGCCCGATGCAACCGGTAAATGCACCGCGCTCGTGACCAAACAATTCATCCTCGAACATGGATTCTGGAATCGCCGCGCAATTGATCGTCAAAAATGGCTGGCCGCGCCTCGGTGAGCGCTTATGCAGATATTGCGCAGCCAATTCTTTACCCACCCCGCTTTCCCCCGTCAGCAACACAGACGCTTCAGATTCGGCCGCACGGGATAACTGTTCCATACAATGCAAGAACACCGACGAGCTGCCGATCATGCGCATCTCTTCACAAGTCATCCCCTCAGGGTCCTTCACCCGCACAATCGCTTCTCCCAAATAGCGCAAACCGTCACGTCCAAAAACCGGATAACCTTTGATACGCGCATACTCAGGGTGCTGATGCTGATCGAAATGGGTGTGCATCACCTCATACGGTTTTGCAGTCCGGAACACCGTTTGATGCGGGCAATCTTCACCGTTTTGATGACATGGCACTGACGAACGATGAGACACCTCATGGCAACTGCGCCCGACAACCTGATCGCGAGTCAAACCATAGTTATCGCAATAAGCCTGATTAGCGCCTACAATCCGGTAATGTGCGTCAATCAACACAAAAGGATGAGTTTGCGCCTCAAGCAACGAATAAATTTCCGGCTCTAATGTTTGCATCATCACGCCTCCAGACATTCTGTCATGACAGATGTTGGCAATATTAGTAGATACCGGCCATTTTGTCATGACAAAGTTTTATCGTCCTCAATAAATTAAAAATTATTTAATTGAATTCATCATGCCAAAAACATGGCATACATACTGCTTATGATCTTGTGGTCACATCCATAAAATAGAAAGGACAATAAACATGGCTCATATTGTTATACTTGGCGCAGGCATAGGCGGCATGCCAATGGCCTATGAAATGAAAGCACTCGCTCGCAAAGAAGACACTGTCACCGTCATCTCAAACAATGACTATTTTCAGTTCACCCCCTCCAACCCTTGGGCAGCCGTTCAATGGCGCACCCGGGATGAAGTCACTTTTCCAATCGCGCCCTATCTCGCGAAAAAAGACATTCAGTTTATCCCCCTGGGCGCCAAACGCGTGCATCCCGATCAAAACCGTATCGAATTGATGAATGGCGAGCAGGTGGATTATGACTATCTGGTCATCGCCGTCGGACCCAAACTGGCATTCGATGAGGTGCCGGGCCTGGGACCAACCGGCTTCACGCACTCAGTTTGCACAATTGACCATGCAGAGAAATCCAGTCAAGTATGGGATGATTTCTGCGCTGCGCCCGGCCCTATCGTGGTCGGTGCGGTACAAGGGGCATCCTGTTATGGACCGGCCTACGAATATGCCATGATTATGGATACCGATTTGCGCCGGCGCAAGATACGCGACAAAGTGCCGATGACCTTTGTGACGGCAGAACCCTATATCGGTCATTTGGGTCTGGGCGGGGTGGGCGACTCCAAAGGCATGATGGAATCCATCATGCGCGACCGCCACATCAAATGGATCTGCAATGCCAAAGTCACCAAAGTGGAAGCCGGTAAAATGTTCGTCGCCGAGCACAACGACGATGGCACCGTTAAAAAAGAACATGAGCTGCCTTTTAACTATTCCATGATGCTGCCAGCTTTCAAAGGCATTGATGCGGTATTCGGTATCGAAGGCTTAACCAACCCACGCGGTATGATTATTGCCGACCCGTATCAACGCAACCCGAAATACAAAAACATTTATTCCGTTGGCGTATGCGTTGCGATCCCCCCTGTTGAAGTGACCCCTGTTCCAACCGGCACGCCCAAAACCGGCTTCATGATTGAAAGTATGGTGACGGCAACCGCACACAACATTCGCTCGGCGCTGGATGGCAAAGAACCGGAAGAAAAAGCCACCTGGAATGCCATTTGCCTGGCTGACTTTGGTGACACCGGTGCAGCGTTTGTTGCGTTGCCACAAATTCCGCCACGCAATACCAACTGGTTCAAAGAAGGAAAGTGGGTCCATCTGGCAAAAATCGCATTTGAAAAATACTTCATCCGCAAAATGAAAAGCGGCGCAACAGAACCCATGTATGAACGCTTTATCCTCAAAACCATGGGCATTACAAAACTGAAGTAGGCAACACGCCTGCCTGGGGCGGAAGACACGAATCCCATCATTAAAGTGTCTGCAAAATATGGCCCAAGATTAAAAACAGGCCTTTCTCCAAACGTCTGCTTGCAAAGCGCCTGCAGGCAGGCGTTCTTTTTAGCCGCTACAAAACCTTCCTTCAGTATTCACACGCCTTAAACCATTCAGGTTGAAGTGTCCAAGCCATGCAAAATACGAATTTTAACAAAATCCAGCCCCAGCAGATAAATCATCACTATCCCTGTCAATGCCAGCAACAACAAAGGGGAAATTGCACCCATCCATATCCCTTGTGTGGCAAAAATACTGACCACCAGCACATCAGCAAGCGCACTGAAGATGAGCACGCGACTTGGACGTGATTGCCAGAAATGTCGCCGTTCGCGCACCAGAAACACATTACCCAGACCGGTAAACACCAACATCACGAAAATCAGCGTTTGCAATTGCAACAAGGGCAAATGCAATCCGTCGCGCCCAAAGAAAAACACACTGAACGACAACAACAAATTGAATGCCGCCAGGGGCGCTGCAGTACGCATCAAATTGGGGATCCGCCACCGTTCTGGTTTGCTGGCTCCGACAACATGATCCGTTGCAATAGACATGGTGACAAAATCATTGGTAAACAGCAACAACACAATCAGCAATGGGGTGATGACAAACACGCCCGTGAGCATCACCCCCACACTCATAAACACGGCAATCTCCAGGGTTTTAATGATTTTATTGAGCGTATAGGTCAGCATGCGCTGATAAATACGCCGGCTGGTTTGCACCGCAGCCACCACATCGCCCAAACCGGGGTTGGTCAACACCAGGCTGGCTGAAGCTTTCGCCACATCGGTGGCGCTGGATACTGCGATTCCCACCTCAGCCTGCTTCAATGCCGGCGCATCGTTGACTCCATCGCCCGTCATGCCGATGACTTGCCCATTAAGTTGCAGTGCCCGCACCAGATTAAATTTATCTTCCGGAAAAACCTGCGCGAACACATCGCAATTGAGCAAACCTTGCGTGGCGCCCTGCACAAAACGAGTTCCTCCCGGCACAACAGCTTCAGTAATGGTCTGTGCCGGGCAAGCCCGGTTACCGATACCGACACTTTGGGCAATATGCCGTGCAGTAGGCTGGCTATCGCCGGTCACCATCATGACGCGCACCCCCAGTTGTTGTAATTGCGCAATGACCGCCGCCGCATCAGCACGAGGGGGGTCTTGCAGCGCAATAAGGCCCGCAAAGTGCAATTCATTTTCCGTACCGTTCGCCACACCCAATACACGGTAACCCTTTTCGGCCAGCGCATCGATGTCTTGTGCAATATCCTGCACACCCGACAAAGCAGCCACTTCCAGCGCTGCGCCTTTCACGGCACGTGCAGTGCGTTCGCCGTCCTGATACACCGTTTCAGAACGGCGAGTTTGCGGATCAAAGGGCATGAAATGAATGCGATGGGGTGGCTGGTCAAGCAAATGGCGTTGCCGGGCGTATTCAATAATCGCCAGGTCTATGGGGTCTTGCGTGGCTTCATCGCAGGCCAACGCAGCATAGCGCAGCAAAGTATTCTCATCCATATCCGTATATGGTTTAAGTGTCGCCAAAGTGAGTTTACTTTCAGTGATGGTGCCAGTTTTATCGCTGGCGAGGATTTCCATCGCAGCGGCTTCTTCTATGGCTGACAAGCGCGTGACCAACACCCCGTGTTGCGCCAGTTCCAGCGATCCCAGTGCGGTAGCCAAAGTAAACGTGGCCGGCAAGGCAACCGGTACGGAAGCCACCAGCAGAATCAATGCAAAAGGCACCACATCGGTCCATGCCATGCCGTGACTGAGGGTATAGGCCAGCATCACCAATACCAGCACAATATCCAGCAACACCAGATACTTCACAATACCGAAAATGACCGATTGCAGATGGCTCACGGTTTTCGCATTGCGCACCAGTTCAGCGGTTTTACCGAAACGGGTGTGTGTACCGATGTCCGTAATCTCGCCGCTGGCTTCGCCGCGGGTCACCACAGAACCTGAATAAGCCTGTCCACCAACCGCCGCTTCAACCGGCAGGGATTCTCCGGTCAGGCTGGATTGATCAAGCTGAATCTGCCCTGCCGTCAACCGCACATCAGCCGGGACGATGTCGCCCATGCGAACATGTACGCAATCTCCGGGCACCAGTTCACGTGCAGGCAACCGCTGCCAGTGACCGTCGCGCATCACCCGTGCCTGAATATTCAGTCGGTTGCGCAACAAAGCCAACGCTTTGTTAGCGCGCCCCTCCTGCAGCAAACCCATCACAGCATTGACGCACAACAGCAACGCAATCACACCGGCTTCGTCTCGTTTACCCAAAAACAATTGCAGCGCAATCGTAATTTCCAGCATCCAGGGGACTGGCGCCCAAAACTTTTCCAGCAGCTTGCGCAGTGGATGCGATGTTTCCGGCGGCAACTCATTGATGCCCTCTTTTTGCCTGCGCAGCACTGCTTCGGCGCTGGTCAACCCTTGGGGCGAACACGCGGTATCCGTTGGATCAACTGAAGTTTCCACTGCACTGGTTTGCGGCATAGCGGAATTGATCACACCCATGAATGACTCCACTGACATGGTATTTCCAAATGATTTTGGGCGGCAACCAGCAAACCGGTCAACCACCCAAAAAGGTACAAAACACGCCTGCAAACAACACGAATCCAGGAAATCAGCCGTTATAGCAACACGGCATCTTCAACGATTGCGACCCCCAGTACGATTCAGAGCCGGTGCGCGCGCAGCAGGTTTTGCTGCAGGACGAGCACCACCCGTCGCACCCGCAGGTTTACCTGAAGATCGCCCGCCATGTCCGTCCCGACGTGGCGCGTTGCCGCGCTGGCTGCCATTCAAAATAGGTTCGGCCTTAATACTTGGATCCGGTTCAAAACCCGGCAAAACGATGGCATTCAGTTGCGTTTTTGTCAGGCGTTCAATGGCCGTCAATAATTTATCTTCATCGACGCACACCAAAGACACCGCCTCACCCACACTGCCCGCACGTCCGGTACGACCAATCCGGTGTACATAGTCCTCCGCCACATTCGGCAATTCAAAATTCACCACAAAAGGCAATTCGCTGATATCGATGCCCCGTGCAGCAATGTCAGTCGCCACCAAAACCTGCAAGCTGCCGCCTTTAAATTCTTTCAATGCCCGGGTGCGGGCGGCTTGACTCTTATTACCGTGAATCGCCATCGATGGAATACCATCTTTCACCAAGTTTTCGGCAAGGTGATTCGCTGCGTGCTTGGTACGCGTAAACACCAGCACTTGAAACCAGTTGTTTTCTTTAATCAAGTGCGTCAGCAACTCGCGTTTTCTTGCGCGATCAACCGCATACGCTTTTTGCGAAATCAATTCCGCAGTCTGGTTACGACGCGCCACTTCGATGGTAACGGGCTGATTCAGCAAGGTTTCGGCCAGCGTTTTGATCTCATTGGAGAAAGTGGCTGAAAACAATAATGTTTGTCGTTTTTTGGGAATCAGGGCCATCACACGCTTGATGTCACGAATAAACCCCATATCCAGCATGCGATCAGCCTCATCCAGCACCAAAATCTGAATCTGGGACAAATCAACCGTTTTTTGTTGTACATGGTCCAGCAAACGCCCCGGCGTAGCCACCAAAATATCCACACGGCTGCGCAATCTTTGAATTTGCGGGTTGATGTTCACACCTCCGAACATCACCATTGAATTTAATTTCAAATATTTCCCGTAATGCTGCACACTTTCTTCTACCTGCGCAGCCAGCTCTCGGGTTGGGGTTAAAATCAATGTACGGATAGGTGGGCGGCCTTCAGAGGGCCCCTTCACCAGTTTTTCAGACAGGCGCTGCAAGATGGGTAACACAAAACCGGCTGTTTTCCCGGTACCTGTTTGCGCGCCTGCCAACAAATCGTTGCCTGCCAGCACGACAGGAATGGCCTGCAATTGAATCGGGGTTGGCTCCGTGTAACCACGCTCTGTCACGGCGCGAACAATATCTTCGGACAAGCCGAGTGATGCAAATGTCATAAAATCCCTAAAATTAAGCTGTTATTGTCATCGGCCCCAACATGGGGCAGACGGGTAAGACATGGGCGACGATGATCCGCCAAGGGCTCGTTAATGAATAACCACAAGCGCGTATTCTAACCCGGAATTTGCGCAGCATAGCCGACAAATACATCAATTAGACCAAGTTGGGTGACTTATTCGGCAATAAGTTCACTGACGCGTGAGTTTCGCCCTGATCGTTTGCAACTCCGCCAGGCGTTCATCGGACATTTTAGGGTACGCCAACTTAAGCTCACGCAAGGTATGCAATACCACAGCGGCCACCATCAGGCGGGCATTTTCCTTGTCGTCGGCCGGAATGGCATACCATGGCGCAACGGTCGTGCTGGTGCCCGCCAGACAGTCTTGATATGCGCTTTGGTACTGCTTCCAGTATTGGCGTTCTTCAATATCTGCCATACTGAGTTTCCAGTTTTTTTCGGCTCATCAATGCGACGAATAAATCGTTTGCGCTGCTCTTCTTCCGACAGGTGCAAAAAAAACTTCACCACCCGCGTACCATTGCGATACAAATGGTTTTCAAATTCCACAATGGAACGATAACGTTCGTGCCACAAGCGTCCGCTCGACAAGTCCTCCCCTGGCAAGTACTGATTGCGCAACATTTCAGGATGCACCCGTACAATTAACACCTCTTCATAATAGGAACGATTAAAAATGCCGATTCGTCCCCGCTCAGGCAAATCGCGCGTGGTACGCCAAAGAAAATCATGCGCCAACTCCGCTTCGCTGGGATGCTTGAAACTGAACACCTGGCACCCTTGCGGATTGACGCCTGACATCACATGCCGAATGGTACTGTCCTTGCCAGCCGCATCCATCGCCTGAAAAATCAACAAGATGGAATAACGGGATGCCGCGTAATGCAATTCCTGCAAAGCGCTCAACTCCGTCACTTGATCGGTCAATATCGACTGATAATCCGCCCTGGAGGCATAAACCGGATCAATCCGTGTCGGCCAAAGACTCAGATCAAGTTTCGCATCAGGCAGAACCTGGAACTTCGCTATGTCAATACTCATCGAGACTCCTTCCTGTGAGATGCACACACATTAATACGTCACTATCACAACGTGGGATTGAACGGTATGATACGCCATCAACCCGACAAATCAGGAGATTTTGCCATGTCCAAATCGCTATCCGCCTTTTTCTTGCACTGGGGGGTGACCTCGCTGTCATTGTGGGCCAGCACTTATGTATTCAATGGCATCAAATTTTCAGATACGTCGACACTGATTGTCTCTGCATTGCTGCTGGGGTTTGCCAATGCCATCGTCAGACCGCTGCTCATCATCCTGACATTCCCCCTGACACTCATCACCCTGGGTCTGTTTCTGCTGGTCATCAACGCCTTGATGATTCTGCTGGTATCGCACTTCGTCCGGGGGTTTATGGTAGACAGTTTCTCAACGGCACTTTTCGCCAGCATCTTTATCTCCCTGCTCAGTTTCTTCATTAATTTTTTCTTCATCGACATCAATCCGTCCGGTTTTCCTCCAGGCAGCGGTTTTTGAGTCGTACCGAACCACGCACCACAGTGGGTATGCCCATCACACCAGGCACGCCAAGCCTCTCGATAATTGACGTCTTGACCGATCTGCCTGCCGCAGAATGGAATGCTCTGGCAGGTGACGATCCGTTTTTGTCCTGTGAATTTTTATCGGCGCTGGAAACATCGGGCTGCGCCGTGCCGAAAACCGGCTGGTGCCCGCAATTTTTACTTGCGCATGAAGACGGCAAACTGGTGGGGGGCATGCCGCTGTATCTCAAGTCGCATTCTTATGGTGAGTATGTGTTTGATTGGGCGTGGGCAGAAGCATACACCCGCCACGGTCTGGCTTACTATCCCAAGCTGTTGGCCGCAGTGCCTTTTACCCCCATCACCGGCACGCGGATATTGGCCCAATCGGATCACATTGCAGAACAACTCATTCAGGCCGCCCTGCAGTTGGCAAAAAATTTCGATGCGTCTTCACTCCATTGCCTGTTTCCCAAAGCCGCGCAAGTTCCCGCGTTACAGGCTGCGGGCATGTCCGTGCGTCATGGGGTACAGTTTCATTGGAAAAACCCGGACTACCCTGATTTTGATGCCTATCTGTCCAGCATGAACAATGAGAAACGAAAGAAAATCAAACAGGAACGCCGCCGCGTGCGCGATGCAGGCATCAGCTTCGAATGGGTATTGGGACACCAGGCCACGACAGCGCAATGGGCATTCTTTTTTACCTGTTATGCCCAGACCTACCACGCCCACAACTCGACACCTTACCTCAATCCTGATTTTTTTCAGCGCATTGCCGCGAGCATGGGAGAGAAGATTCTTTTGGTATTTGCCGTGCGCGAAGGAAAAATGATTGCCAGCGCATTCAATGTATTCACCCGTGAGCGTTTATATGGTCGCTACTGGGGTGCCATGGAACAGCACTCAGGCTTGCATTTTGAAACCTGTTACTACCAGACCATCGAATTTTGCATTGCGCACCGCATCGCCGTCTTTGAAGGTGGCGCACAAGGCGAGCACAAACTGGCAAGGGGGTTTCTGCCCGAGCAAACCCTGTCAACGCACTGGTTGGCACATGAACGGTTAGGCCGTGCAGTGGATGATTTTCTGGTACGTGAACAAGCCGGAATGGAACACTACGCCAATGAACTGAACGAACGAAGCCCGTTTAAACAGGTGTGATGTCGTGCTTACTCCACACGAGCAAACGGTTGTTTGACGGCATCGCCACATCCCGCATCAACTCAAATCCCTGCGCTTGCGCGAGTTGATCTATCGCCTCAAAATCCCGAATGCCACTGAGCTCATCACGTGATTTCAACCATACATCGAATTCGGCATTGCTGGCAGAAGTAAATTTACCGGCATAGTTAAATGGCCCGTACAAACACAGCACACCACCGGCTTTCAATGTTTGCCCTATGCCCGCAAACATGCGCACCACACCCGCCCACGACACGATGTGTGCCATATTGGCATTAAAGATCGCATCTGCGGTGATATTCGGCCAGGGATCAACATGAATATCCAACACGACCGGCAATAACACATTGGGAAGTTGCGCCTCGGCCAGCCACATCGCGATCCCGGCGTGGTTTTGCACCAACTCACTGGTTTGCCAGGTTAAGTGAGGCAGATTTTCCCCAAAAAATACCGCATGCTGACCCGTACCGCTGGCAATTTCCAGCACATTTTTTCGGTCGGCCAATACGGGCTGCAAGGCGGCCAGAATATGCGATTGATTGCGCTCGCAAGCGGTAGAAAAAGGTTTCATGGTGTTCAAATGATCATGGGAATTAACGCCATTCCTTCGGTAAATAATAATCCCCATAGCCCTGCTGATCCATCGGCACTTCGATCACGCCGCTGGACAGCTTTTTTTGGCTGGCGCCGCCCGTCAATCCGGGAAAGGCGATCACCAGTCCCACCACAGCAAGCTGTATCAGCACAAATGGCAATGCGCCGTAATAAATTTTTGAGGAGGGTAAGCTTTTTGGCGCCACACTGCGCAAATAAAACAGGGCGAAGCCGAACGGCGGATGCATAAACGAGGTTTGCATGTTCACTGCCAGCAACACGCCGAACCACACCAAATTAATGCCCAGTTTCTGCGCGACAGGTGCCAGCAAAGGAATCGCAATAAAAGCAATTTCAAAAAAATCAAGAAAAAATGCCAGAAAAAAGACAAAAACATTGACCACCAGCAGAAAGCCCAAGGTTCCGCCTGGCAGGTTGGTGAGCAAATGCTCCACCCACAAGTCGCCGTTCACACCGCGAAACACCAGACTAAATACGGTTGAACCGATTAAGATAAACATCACAAAACTCAACAAACGCAAGGTGCGATCCATCGCCTGACGCAACAAATCCAGCGACAAGCGCCGTTTCACCCCCGCCAGTAACATGGCACCGCTGGCACCCATTGCCCCACCCTCGGAAGGCGTTGCCCATCCCATAAAGATACTGCCCAACACCAGAGAAATTAGCGCCAACGGGGGTAATATCGACAACAAAGCGCTGCGCCATAACGCCCAGCCGCGCAAAATGCGTTCCGACTCCGGTAAAGCCGGTGCCGCATCCGGTTTAACCAGCGTCACCACAAACACAAATGCCACATAGGATAACGCCAGTACCACACTGGGTAAAATTGCGGCGCGAAACATATCGCCTACCGGCACACCGAGTTGATCCGCCAGCACAATCAGCACCAAACCGGGCGGGATGATCTGCGCCAGCGTGCCCGACGCAGCGATGACCCCAGTCGCCAGGCGCGCATCATAGCCATAACGCAGCATCACCGGCAGAGAAATCAATCCCATGGCGATCACTGAAGCCGCCACCACGCCGGTGGTGGCTGCCAGCAGTACACCGACAAAAATCACCGCATAGGCCAGCCCGCCCCGCACGCTGCCAAACAGTTGCCCGACACTGAGCAGCAGATCCTCGGCCATGCCGCTGCGTTCCAAAATCAAGCCCATAAACGTAAAGAACGGGATTGCCAACAGGGTCTGATTACCTACGATTCCCAACATCCGGTTGGGCAAAGCCTGCATCAGGCTCCAATCAAACAAACCCAGCTTGACACCAATGAAAGCGAACAGCAAACCATTCGCGGCCAAAGAAAAGGCGGCGGGGTAACCCATCAGCAGGATAATGACCAAACCACCGAACATCGCCGGAGCAAGCCAGATCATGCCATGGTCTCCACATCCACATCCGCAGTTTCATGCTGCTCATTGACCTGATATCCGGCCAGCCGTGCCAGGGCCTTGATCATCTCTGCCACGCCTTGCAAGGCGAGCAGCGTAAATCCCACTGGAATCAACAAATCAACCGGCCAGCGCGGCAAGCCGCCTGCATCGGGAGACATTTCGCCGCTGTGCCATGCCAAAGAGAACAGCGGCCAGGACAGCACCACCATAAAAACAGAAAATGGCAATAAAAACAGCAGGGTGCCAAACACCTCTACCCACCACTGCGCACGTTCGGATAATTGGGCGTACACCAAATCAATGCGCACATGCCCGCGATGTTTGAGGGTATAGCCCGCACCCAACAAAAAAATGGCACCGAACAGATACCATTGCAGTTCCAGTCCGGCATTGCTGCCTTTCCCCAACCCGTAACGCAATAAAGCGTTGCCGGCCGAAATAAGCGTGGCCGCCAGCACCAGCCATTTCACCATCTGACCGACCCATTCATTTAGGGCATCGATGCGCAACGCCAAAGCCAGGCTTACTTTCATGAGGTTATTCCCCTGCAATGGTCATCTGGGAAATCAAAATAGAACCGGTCTGACGCGAGCTGCGCAAGTCCACATCGGTACCAATTGCCACGATATCGCGGTACATTTGCCGCAAGTTGCCCGCAATCGTAATTTCCTCAACCGGATATTTTATCTCGCCGTTTTCTACCCAGAATCCCGCCGCACCGCGCGAATAATCGCCCGTCACCATATTAATGCCATGCCCCAGCAATTCCGTCACCAACAAGCCCGTACCCATTTTTTTCAGCAAGCCATCAAAATCTTCACCGCTGCTGTTCACCAACAAATTGTGGCTGCCTCCCGCATTACCGGTGGTGCTCATGCCCAATTTCCGTGCGCTGTAAGTCGACAGAAAATAGCCTTGCAAGACCCCGCCGACAATGACTTCACGGTCAGCAGTGCGCACCCCTTCGCTGTCAAACGGGCTGCTCGCCAAACCGCGCAACACATGCGGGCGTTCGCTCATCCGCACCCAGTCAGGGAAGATAGGCTGACCCAGCGCATCCAGTAAAAACGAAGATTTGCGATACAAATTACCGCCACTCACTGCCGAAACAAAGTGCGACAGCAAACCTGTGGCCAGGGGCGCTTCAAACAGCACAGGCACTTGCCGCGTCGACAGCTTGCTTGCATTCAGGCGCCGCACTGTACGTTCACCTGCACGCTTGCCCACTTCTGCCGCAGGTTGCAAATCCAGCGCATTGCGGGCTGAACTGTACCAATAATCGCGTTGCATACCCCGTTCAGATTCGGCAATCACCGCACAACTGACCCCGTGGCGCGAAGTCGGGTAACCGCCCATGAAGCCAAGGCTGTTGCCATGCACGAACAAGGATTGCTGGGTACTTACCGTCGCCCCCTCGGAATTGCTGATGCGCTCATCCACGACCAAAGCCGCTGCTTCACATTCAGTCGCCATGACAATGGACGCATCCACAGATTGCGTCCAGGGATGAAACAAATCCAGATCAGGCACATCGGTGGCCAGACGATCGGCATCCGCCAAACCGGAAAAAGCATCTTCTGCCGTGTAGCGGGCAATGGTCAACGCCTTGTCTACGGTATCTTTCAGTGCTTGTCGTCCGAAATCGGAGCTGGAGGCGTTACCGCGACGTTGCCCGATATAAACGGTGACCGCAAGTCCTTTATCCCGATTATATTCAATGGTTTCTACCTCGCCCCGGCGCACGGTAATCCCCTGCCCCATCCCCACCGATGCTTCAGCCGCACAGGCGCTGGCGCCATGTTTCGCTGCATAATCCAGCATCTCCTGTACCAGCGCTTGCAGCGCATCCTGATCATGACTAAATTGTTCTGACACAAAGACCCCACACTCACTCGGCTAAAGGCGGTATCATAACAACATTTTCGACACTACTGCGCACCATGGAACAAATCGATCTTCCCGATAACGAAAACCGACCTCCCAGCAAGAGTGCACTTAAGCGTCAAATGGAGGAACTGCAACAACTGGGTAAAGAAATGGTTGCCCTGCCCAAAGAAAAACTCAAACGACTGGATTTGCCTGACACCCTGCGCACAGCCATAGAAACTGCGCAACGCCTCCAAAATGCACGCAGCGGACTGCGGCGACAATTGCAATACATCGGACGCCTGATGCGCGACATTGACGCCCAACCCGTCGCCCACCAAATGCGCAACTGGGAAGCCCACCACACCGGAGAAAATGCACGTTTTCATGAACTTGAACGCTGGCGAGACCGTTTACTGACCGACGAAAACAGCTTGCAAGCCTTTCTGCAAGCCTATCCTGCCGCCGATATACAAACGCTACGGACCCTTATACGTAACGCACACAAGGAAAGCGAAGCGCAACGCCCGCCCAAAAGCACGCGTGCATTATTCAAATTACTGAGAGAAATTAGCGAGGCATCGCCAGACACCAACGACTAAGGGCTCGCAAATGGATAACATGGACTTGTTATTCATTTGCGAGCCCTAAGCCAAACTTCACGACAGCAAGACCGCCAGGAGAAGGTTCGGCGTTCCTGGCAAATGGGCATTCGGATTTTTAATCCGGCAAAACAATAAAATTAACTCGCCAAACGTTGCGCCCACCGCAAAGCTTCAAAATGTGCCTGATTGATGTGGGTAGTTGAAATTCCCAAACCATCGAGATGAGACACATCGGCAGCAATCACTGTTTCACAGCTTTTAGTCAGCACCAAAAATGGGTAATACAATCCCGTGCCGTCAATCAGGGCTTCTTCCACGGCTTCAGGTAAATTGATTTGTGCCAGGGCATCCGCCATGCTTACCCCCAGCAACCTGTCCAGCAAGGAAAACATACCGGTAATAAACAGATTTTCGGCATCTGCTTTGGACAACAGGACAGCACCGAGCAATTCCATCATTCGCCCTCTGGTGAAGGCTGCCTGTAACAGCGCAGTAGAATGACGTTCGGGATCGGA
Source organism: Pseudomonadota bacterium (assembly GCA_021786845.1). Lineage (GTDB taxonomy): Bacteria > Pseudomonadota > Gammaproteobacteria > Burkholderiales > Sulfuriferulaceae > Sulfuriferula. The sequence goes on from JAJYMO010000066.1 coordinate 16,655, forward strand.
CGTTGCCAACAATACGGCCAACCAGCGGTACAGCGGTTTATAGCCCAGCAGCTGTATAACATGACGCAGGGATTTAATCTCGCACCGCAAGCCAAAAGAAGCCGAATGAATATAATGCAACAGCCTGTAAGAAACCCCTATGTCGTATTTAATCAACTCCTCTAATTTGCTAATGTCCGCATCGGCATGCACCGCCTCCATCAAGCGCAGCAAGGCAGACTGAGAGGATGGAATGGTTTTGGATTGCTCTTCGCCTGGGGGCGGTTCCAAAAAAAAATGTCCCGCAAACACGTTAAGACCCAGTTTGTGACAAATCGCGTATTCGGACCAACTGAACACCTGGTTCGCAACCATACTCAAAGAAAGCTTTTTCAACAGGGCATAAATACGTGCCTGGGCAGTGAAATTTCCCGCCTCAAATTGCACCTCAACCATTTGGCATATTTCCAGTATTTCCGGTCGTAATACAGCCAAATCGGCGCCACGCAATACAAATTCATACCCCGCTTTGCGCATCGTTTGAACAACCTGACAAGTTTGCGGGTCACTCAAAGTTTCCGTGGAAACGATCAATCCCAAAGCCTGCGGCGGAAAAGAGACGAAAGCCGATTCACGCAACATCTCTGCCGGTGCATAGAGGTAACAACGATAACCAAACTTGAATGGTTCCTCTGCCCCCTCTTCATGCGGATCCAATAATTGACTGATCCAACCGAGCACATCCCGTGCCTCCAGTAACAAATCGCTGGGGGTTAATGCAGGCTCCCGCCAAAAAAATTGATAACCGATCAATTGCTGCGCCGTATTCAGCAGCACATCTCTAACAATTACTTGTGTATCAAACATTCAACATCCCTATCACCTGGAAACAGCTGCTGGGCGAGTTAAACCCGGCGCCTCATTCCTGTCAGTTCAAATTGTTAACGCAAAACCTTCCGCATCCCAGCAGTCCAAACCACCTGCCAGCGAATATACTTTTTCAAACCCCATTTGCTGCAACGCCCACGCCGCCAACGCGGAGCGTGCGCCAGACTGACAATACAGTAGCACATTGTCCGCTTGGGCAATGCACAACTTGGGATGACGATAATGGGTAGTGGAATCCGCAGCGGCTTCAATAATGCCACGCGGGATATTCAACGCGCCCGGAATGTACCCGCGCGCGAACTCGTCTGGTTCACGTACGTCAACAATCAGCACACCACCGGCACTGATTTTTTCTTCAGCGCTTTCCGCATCCCACTCTTTGATGTGTTGACGCGCTTCCTTAATAAAGCAGCCAAAGCGTTTAGCCATTATAATGTCACCTTACCTTCATTTTGATCTTCACGTTCTTGCAATGCGTGGCCTATTATGTCCAAATTACTTGATGGGCTCAACCCCCAACAACTTGCTGCTGTGACCTTACCCCACCACTCTGCCCTGATTTTAGCCGGTGCAGGGAGTGGGAAAACCCGCGTACTCACCACACGCATTGCCTGGCTACTACAGACCGGTCAAATCAGCCCCAGCGGAATTCTCGCAGTCACCTTTACCAACAAGGCGGCCAAAGAAATGGTCACTCGTCTGACTGCCATGCTGCCAGCCACGCCGCATGCGGTATGGATAGGTACGTTTCACGGCCTGTCCAACCGTTTGTTACGCACCCACCATCATGAAGCAGGTTTGCCGCGATTATTCCAGATTTTGGACAGTGCCGATCAATTATCTGCCATCAAACGCATGCTCAAAGGCTTACAGGCCAACACAGAAAAATTTGATCCAAAAAAAGTTCAGCAATTCATCAACCTGAACAAAGACCAGGGATTACGCGGCGAACAGGTTGAAGCCTGGGACCCTTACAACCGGCAACTGGTTGAATATTATCTCGCCTACGACGCACAATGCATGCGTGAAGGCGTAGTGGATTTTGCAGAACTCTTGCTTCGCAGTCATGAACTGCTTGCCCGCAATCAGATCCTGCGCGAGCATTACCAGCAACGTTTCCGTCATGTGCTGATTGATGAATTTCAGGACACCAATCGGCTGCAATATCGCTGGCTCAAACAATTTGCCTCGGCCGACAGCGCTTTAATGGCCGTGGGTGACGACGACCAATCCATTTATGGCTTCCGTGGCGCACACAGCGGCAACATGAATGACTTTCAACGCGATTATGCCCACGACCACATCATCCGGCTGGAACAAAACTACCGCAGTCAAGGCAACATCCTCGATGCCGCCAATGCTTTAATTAACCAGAACCCGGGGCGTCTGGGCAAAACACTCTGGACGGCGGCCGGACAAGGCGACGCGTTACAATTGTATGCAGCAGACAGCGATCAGGAAGAAGCCAGATTCATTTGTACGCAAGTGGCCACTTTGCACAAGCAAGGTCATCCCTTGTCAGACATGGCCTTGCTTTACCGTTCAAACGCCCAGTCTCGCGTGCTGGAACACGCGTTATTCAGTGCCGGCATGGCCTATCGCGTTTATGGTGGCTTGCGGTTTTTTGAACGACAGGAAATCAAGCACGCGCTTGCGTATTTGCGTTTACTGGTGAATCCAGACGACGACAATGCGTTCATGCGCATCGTCAATTTCCCGACACGCGGCATCGGCACACGCACACTGGAACAACTCGATGCACAGGCCCGCCAGCAACAAACCAGCCTGTGGCGCGCTGCTGTGGCCGCCAGCACCGACAACAAGGGGTTAGGCAGGTTTGTTGCATTGATGAATGCTTTGCAAGACCCCATCAGTACCCTGCCCTTACCCGAAGCCATTGCACAAGCATTGGATGGCAGTGGGCTCAGCATACATTACCAGAATGAAAAAGACGGCCAGGACCGTTTGGACAACCTCAATGAACTCATCAACGCAGCCAGCGTGTTTGTGCGCGACAATGACAGCGGCACTGACGACACCCCCTCTGGCGCGAATCAAACCGGCGTGATGGCGGACTTTCTTGCCCACACCGCACTCGAAGCTGGCACGCACCAATCGGGAAACAGCAACGATGCCTTGCAACTGATGACCATCCACGCAGCCAAAGGTCTGGAATTTCGGACTGTATTCCTGACCGGTCTGGAACAGGGGCTATTTCCCAGCGAATTATCCATGCACGAAGCCAAAGGTGTGGAAGAGGAACGCAGATTGATGTATGTCGCTTTAACCCGCGCACGCGAACACCTGTATTTGAGCTATGCCCATACCCGCATGTTGCATGGACAAACCCGTTACGGCATCCCTTCGCAATTCCTGAATGAGATTCCGTCCGAATTAGTCCAAACGATCCAACCCGTGTTCTTCGGCTCAACCAACAGCCACCGCATGGATGGACGGGCATTCACCGATGCATGGGATACAAACCCCGGCGCTGCCCACTCACACACGAATCGTCGTTCGCAAGCAAACTCCCGCACCGTCAATTTGAGCGCAGCGTCGACAAGCGCATCGAGATCTCCAGCATCGTCCAACAACCCCTGGCGCTTGGGCATGAGCGCACGCCACCCCAAATTTGGTCTGGGTGTCATCGTCAACCTTGAAGGTCAGGGTGAGGACGCGCGGGTACAGATTAATTTTGGCGCGGGGCATGGCATCAAATGGTTGGCTTTAGCCTATGCCCGGCTTGAAGCCGTGTCACACGCCTAATCCCCCTATGCCCCCAGGACAACGCCCATGAACCTGCTTCACACCCTTGCCAAAATCAGCAGTTTGACGCTGCTGTCGCGTATCTTTGGCTTCATACGTGACACCATCGTTGCGCGCAGCTTCGGTGCAGGCCTTTACACGGATGCATTCTTTATCGCCATCAAAATCCCCAACCTCCTGCGCCGACTATTCGCCGAAGGTGCATTTTCCCAAGCTTTCGTGCCCATTTTGGCCGAATACAAAAACCGGCGCGGACATGACGAAACCAAGCTGTTAATTGACCATGTTTACACATGGCTGTTCATCGCGCTGCTGGGGGTGACACTGTTGGGTGTGCTCGCCGCACCGGCGGTGGTGTGGCTCAGTGCACCGGGCTTTGCCGACTCCCCACAAAAATTTGCCGTCACCGTGCACATGTTGCGCATTACTTTTCCCTACATTTTATTTATCTCGCTGGTGTCACTGGCCGGTGGAATACTCAATACCTGGAGCAAATTCAGCATCCCGGCCTTCACCCCAGTGCTGTTTAACCTCGCACTCATCATGGCCGCCCTGTGGCTTGCGCCGTACTGTCACCCCCCAGCAATGGCGCTGGCATGGGGTGTGATGCTTGGCGGCATACTGCAACTTGCCCTGCAAATTCCCTTTTTACACCGGTTAGGCCTCCTTCCACGTTTCCGGTTCGCGCTGCACGACGAAGGTGTTTGGCGGATATTAAAACAAATGGGACCTGCGGTCTTTGGCGTATCCATCAGCCAGATTTCCCTGCTCATCAACACCATATTCGCCTCATTTCTCGCCACCGGCAGCGTGTCATGGCTGTATTATGCAGACCGGCTGATGGAATTCCCCACCGGCATTTTGGGCGTGGCGCTGGGCACCATCCTGTTACCCAGTTTATCCAGGCATTATGCCGACAACAACACCGAACAATATTCCGCCTTACTGGATTGGGGCTTGCGTTTGACCTTACTGCTCGCACTGCCTGCCGCTGTGGCACTGGCCGTGCTGGCTTTACCCCTGATCAGCACCCTGTTTTTATATGGCCACTTCAACGTCCACGATGCCTGGATGACCCGCGAGGCATTAATGGCCTACAGCCTGGGTTTATTGGGACTCATCATGGTAAAAATCCTGGCGCCCGGTTTCTATGCCCGCCAAAACATCAAAACACCCGTCAAAATCGCCCTGACGACGCTGGTCGTGACCCAATTGATGAACCTGCTGTTTATCGGCCCTTTGCACCATGCCGGTTTGGCCTTATCGATCGGCTTGGGTGCCTGCTTCAATGCAGGATTGCTGCTCTGGCAATTGCGACGTCAACATGCCTACCAACCCAAACCGGGCTGGGCAAGTTTCATCCTGAGAATCGCCCTTGCAGCCAGCCTGATGGCTGCCGCGTTATTTTTCGCCAGCGGCGCCGATGCCAGCTGGTTGCACAGCGGCTTCGGCTCGCGCATTTTCCATCTGTTTGGCCTGGTGTGTCTGGGAGCCGGCGTATATTTTGTGGCGTTAAGACTGATGGGCATTCACCCGAGCACCTTCATCCACCATGCCGCCGAATGAATTACCCAACGGACATGACAAATTGCCGCCCCGAATCATGAAACAGCACAGTCGCCATGTCCGTTTCCCCTCACTCCTTGCTCTCTCCTCCAAGGGAGGAGGGGAAGAAGTCTCGCTTCGCGAGTTTCACGCTAACGACATGGAAACGCCCGTACATTTATCGATTAACGCGCCCTATATCCACCAAAAATTTGTTATCATCGCCTTCAAATAACCTTCTTTCCTGATATTGTCCATGGCACACGCCGATCACTACTTACTCGAACAATTGTCGACCAACAGCCTGCCCTATATTGACCCGGTTGCGCGGTTAGACTGGGGATCGCTGGATATTAGCCAGCCATGGCTGCCGGAAGACGCCGTATCGCTGTATGGTCTTGCTGAGTACCACGAACTGCCGGAAACCACCCGGATACGCCTTTCCCAGCTTGAGTTCACCGGTTTTATTCAAGCTGGTATCTGGCTGGAAAGCATTTTTATCGAGCGCCTGTCCAGAAATTTGCGTCATACAGATTCATCGCAAGAATTAGCCTATCACTTGCATGAAATCCGTGAAGAAGCGGGACACAGCTTGATGTTTCTCAAATTAATGGAAGCAAGCAGCATCCACCTGCCCGGCGCCTGGCGCAACCGGCCTGTCATCGCCGATTTTTTAGGCCGCCATACCCCCTTAAACAGCACCCTTTTCTGGTTGGCCGTCACCATCGGTGAAGAAATTCCCGACCGTTTAAACCGGCATATCCGTCAACAAGGCAAAGGGTTGATTGATCATCTCATCTATCAACTCTGCACCCTGCATATCATTGACGAAGCGCGGCACATCTCCCACGCACACAGCGCGCTCAAAGCAAGCCTGACCAACACCGGCAAGCTGAAACGCATACTGCTTACCCCCATCCTTAATTTGCTCATTCGTCAATTTACCCGCACATTTTATCTCCCCAGCAGCAATGTGTATGAAATAGCAGGTTTAACTCCGGGTGAAAAATGGCGCAAACTGGCGCAAAACAACCCTGCCCGACAAGCCTTTGTACTCAAATGCCTCAATCCAACGCTGAACAACTTGCGAGAACGCGGTTTTCCAGTCAGAGATCCCAAGCTCTAACCCACAACAACAAACGCCTTGCCGCAATATCGCCGATACGGTATCATGTGCGGCACTTTACGCTAGTCTAATGCCAAAAAATCGGCAACACACACAGCCTGAAAATCCCGGAGAGATGGATGAGTGGTTTAAGTCGCACGCCTGGAAAGCGTGTT
>JAJYMO010000064.1 GCA_021786845.1 Pseudomonadota bacterium
ACAATCACTTTTCCCTATGTCAGTGAGCGCTGCGAAGAGGTATTGGGGATCAAGGCCAACCGCTTGCAGGCCAGTCCCGGATTATTCCTGAACCTGATCATGGCTGAGGATGCGTCTGATTACATCGACACCATGATGGACTCGGTGCAACGACAACTGACCTGGAACTGGCAAGGCAGAATCTGGGTTGAGCATTGGCAGGACATTAAATGGATCAGTATACGCGCTACGCCATCTCAATTAGCGCATGGCACAACCGTGTGGGATGGGGTAATCACCAACATTACCCACACCAAACTTGAAGAAATAGAAATCAAACAGTCCAGAGCAGAACTGCTCGAATTGTCTTCCCATATTCAACTGGTAAAAGAACAGGAACGAACGAATATCGCGCGTGAAATTCACGATGATTTGGGGGGTAATTTAACAGCCATTAAAATGGCGCTTGCATTATTGAAGCGACATATCCCTGACAATAACCAGAAATTACTCGAGAAGACCCGTTATATTGATGACCTGACGAATCGCACCATTGAATCGGTACACCGCATCGCGAGCGATCTGCGCCCGAGCATCCTTGACTTCGGTATCGTTGCCGCCATTGAGTGGCAAGCACAGGAATTTGAACGGCATATCGGTATTCCCTGTCAATTTTCCAGCACCACAGACAATATCAGTCTGAACCCTGACCAAGCCACCACGCTATTTCGTGTTTTTCAGGAGGCATTGACCAATATCAGCAAGCACGCCCAAGCTTCGCAGGTCACGGTAGAACTCAAACAAATGGGCTGGAATGTTATGTTGAGCATTTCTGATAATGGTAAAGGGATGGAACAGTCCGACAGGCTCAAACCCAATTCATTTGGACTGCGCGGCATGCTGGAACGCATCGAATCTTTACAGGGTACCTTATTAATCACAGCAAAAAAAAATATGGGCAGCTTTATTTCAATTCAGATTCCATTGAATCAATCATTCTAATGCGCATTGCAGTTGCAGCCACCCCAGATAATGAAAGAAACTTCGGGTTGGAAGGTGTCGGTTGGAGGTCCAGCCAGCAGGAAACCTGCCATAAAAATCAAAAAAATGGTGTCACAGCTGATAAAATTACACAGTGGCAAATTTATGCAAAGTTCAGACTAATTGAGACGCTGGCCATCGGTCAATTCTCCTTGCAAAACCTCAACGGTACACCTCGCGGCGGTTGCCAATTTTAATGACAACGATTCGCAAAACACCGTCCTCGATACTGGTGATAATTCGATAATCACCTACGCGGTATTTCCAGAATTCGCCAAGCCTGGAACCCTTGAGTGCTTCGCCGATACTGCGCGGATTATCAAGTGTTGCCACACGGCTGTGCAAAAATGCAAGGACTCGCCGAGCGATCTGTGGGTCGAGTTTGTCCAATTCCCGCTCTGCTGCGGGGTCAAGATCAACTTTCCAAACCATATCGCTTCATGACCTCTTCGAGTGGTACCGCTTGTGTTTTACCCGCACGATAATCAATTAAGCGTTGTTCGGCCAAGTACAGGTCTTCAAGATCGTCGATGTGTTCGCAGATAGCTTCCACCATGTAGAAAGTTTTGCTACGCCCAGTAAGTTTGACCAGATGGTCAAGGCGTTGTGTGACTTCATCTGGTAGGCGCAGGGATACGGATGCCATAATTTTCTCCCAAAATTAAACTGGTGAGATACAAGTATTTCACAAGGCGGGATTAAATGCAACAAAGCCAGAAAACCTCAGGTCAAACCTCCCCTACCCATTGCTGGCTGTCATGCAAAACACGCAAAATGCTCACAGTCTTGCTGTCTGCCGCATAACGGACAATGCACGGCAATCCCGTCAACACAAGCTCACGGGTTTCCTCGATGCGGCCATATCAACCCCTCCCGGGAGATGTTACCAAAACCTGTATGCCGTCCAAAATACCGGCGACAACCTGCCGCGCTGCGGTCGGGTTTTCCTGACGGATACAGGCCCGGGTCCACGCCAGGTCTATTTCTGCGGTATCTAACAAAAAACAAGATATTGTTGCAATCTGCTTAACATAGCACCCGTTAGGTACACTCAAACCAACTTTGATCGGCATAAGGCGAGATTAAGCCAATCTCGCCCCTGCCACACCACCCGGCATGCGTGTCCGCACCGGGCGATTCGAGAAGCTGGGGTCATGTGAGTCAGGAAAAGCCAAGGTCGTCAAAGTATTTGACCGTGAGGATGCGATTCAGTCCAGCTTTGCTATGACCCCACCGACTGCCGGTGCCGAGTCCATGAGCCGAGGTCTTTGAACACCACAGGTGTCTGCGCGAGACTGAAGTATGCCTTCCATCCCGGCAGATATTCCCGCATCTGCTCGCCAACCTGTGTCAGTCTCTTGCCACCGACGCGACTGGTGATGTCCCTCAAGCGCTGTTTGAATGTGTCGAAGGCCTTGGGAGCTACCACGACCTTAACCGTGTTCCCGGACCATCGCCGAAAGCAATAGCCAAGGAACTTGCGGCCAAAAGGGACCCACTTAGGCCTTCTTCTCATTCACACGGAGATGCAACCGCTCATGCATCTCGAGCATCCAGCGCTGCACACGCTCGCTCCCTTTCTGGCTGCGAATGTAAACGTTGCGGTCATCGGCGTAGCGTGCGAATCGATGCCTGCGTCGGGTCAGGGCTTGGTCGGAATTCCCATCATCTAACCCGAACTTTGCATAAAAATCAAAAAAATGGTGTCACAGCTGATAAAATCGCACAGTGGTAAATGTGCGCAAAATTCAGGTTAGGCAAGTTGAAACGTGTGCGCATCATACCGCAGGGTAAGACGCGACAAGCCTGAATGTTCATCCCATTCAGTGGCGGTGCAATGGCGAGTTGGCACTGCGCGCTATCCCGGCTTGAACCACCGTCAATCCGTCGCATACTCACCAACCGGGTGTGTGAGTGGTAAAATGGCAGAAGTATTCTTTCATTGTATGTCGTTACCTTAACCAACAAGCGGTCAATTGCCGCTTTCAGGATCATGATGCATTCAAAAAAAACCAGGGTTTTTATTGTCGATGACCACGCCATCGTGCGTGAAGGGTTAAAGCAGATACTCGCCGACACCCCGGATCTCGTGGTTGCAGGCGACGCGGATGTCGGGCATGAGGCCATCAAACTGGCGCGCCAGGATGGTTATGATGTTTTGTTACTGGATATTTCCATGCCAGACCGAAACGGGATCGAGATATTAAAACAAATCAGAAAGGAAGCGCCCCATATCATCGTGCTGATGCTGTCCATGCACAGGGAAGATCAGTATGCGATTCGTTCACTGAAGGCGGGGGCCTCGGGTTATCTGAACAAACAGAGTGCGCCTGAAGAACTGGTGAGCGCGATTCGGGGTGTAGTGGTTGGTCGCAAGTACATCAGCGACGATCTGGCGCAAGCGCTGGCAAATCAAATCAGCGGTAACCACCCTCTTTCGCCGCATGAAACCCTGTCGGATCGCGAATATCAAACACTCACCATGATCGCATCGGGTAAATGCGTCACCGATATTGGCAAAGAACTCAATCTTTCAGTCAAAACGATCAGCATGTATCGCGCACGATTGCTGCAAAAAATGAAATTAAAAAATAATGCCGAACTTATGCATTACGCGATAAAAAATAAATTAGCATAACTATATATAATTTTTTGATTATTATAGATTAATAATTTTTATTCATTTATTTTATTCTAAACCCTAAAGTAATTCATTTTTGTGCCGTTATTCCCCGGATAGCTCGTACTGTTCGCGTGTATTATTCTCTTTACGTTAGAGAACGATGTGTCGTGGATTAAAATAAAAAGAGCGTCCTGTCATGAATGAAAAATCTGATTACCCCACTCCAAAAAACCCTGCGGAGATCGCGAGGGAAGCTATTAAGCGCCTGGCCGTTCAGCGCACCGCACCGACGCCGGACGCCTACCGGGCCGCTTACAATGAAATTGGAGGCATTACCACCGAAACAGGTCCTGAACAAGTTTTAACTGAGCTCGCCAGCCAGCTCATCCGGGCACCGGGTGAAGCATCCATTTTCGGTAAACGCCTGCGTAGCGCAATTGAGGCAAACAATTGGCAAGAATACGGCGTAAATCTGTCGACCTTCGTTGACGAACAACTCAAATCGACACCACCTCCTGCAGTCGCTGCGCGAAAGGTGCCAACACCTGCTGAATCGGTCAATACCGAAGCGGCCAAGCTGCTGCGCGACTTGCTCACGCGCACATTAACATTTGCAGTGTCCACTTTGCTGGTCAATATTCCTGAACTTGCGGCAGAATCCGAAGCCATCAGCAACGACATCAAAACGATGCGGACCGACAGGGAAATGGATGAAATCAGCAACCGGCTCAAACAACTGTGCTTCCGCATTGAACTGAAAAGCGGTGATATCAGCGAACAGCAAGAAATGCTGCTACGCTTATTCAGATTACTGCTCGACAATGTCAGTGACTTGCTGGATGAAGACAGCTGGTTACACGGCCAGTTCAACATTGTTCAAAATTTGATTAGCGGCCCGATCAATCATCGCGCACTGGAGGACGCTGCACAAAGCCTCAAGGAGGTGATTTATAAACAGGGCACACTCAAAAACAGCCTGTCGGAAGCCAAAATCACAGTCAAAAACATGATTGCAATTTTTATTGACCGACTGAGCGCCATCGCAATCACTACCGATGATTATCACATCAAAATCGACACTTACCCACAAAAAATTGCCCAAGCCGAACACATTAGCGAATTAGGCAGCATATTGAATGATGTCATGCGTGACACACGCCTGATTCAAGCTGAGGCCCTCCAAACCAGAGATCAAATCCTCGCAGCACGACAGGAAGCACAAAATGCCGAGGCGCGCATTCATGCGCTGGAGGCCGAATTGTCCCAGGTCAGCGCCCTGGCCAACCATGACCAGCTCACTAACAGCCTGAACCGACGTGGGCTTGATGAAGCATTCGAACGCGAACAGGCACGGGCACGGGCAGAGCGGTACAACACACCGTTAAGCATTGCGATGCTGGATCTGGACGATTTCAAGAAATTTAACGATACGCATGGCCATGAGGCCGGTGACGAAGCACTGGTACATGTGGTCAAAATCATCAAGGACACCTTGCGATCCATGGATGTGATCGGCCGTTTCGGCGGCGAAGAATTTGTGGTGATATTACCAGACACACCCAGCAATGAAGCCGTTATGGTCGTGAGCCGTTTGCAAAAAGAACTGACCAAACGTATTTTTGTGTACAACAACCAAAAATTCTTTATGACCTTTAGCGCAGGCGTGGCCACACGCACAGCGGACGAAACACTGGTGGACACGGTTAAACGCGCGGACACAGCGATGTACCGCGCCAAAAAATCGGGCAAAAACCGGGTGGAAACAGCGGATTAACGCATGGGTCCAAACTGGATTAATAATGAATACTTTTGTAACATTGGAAAACCGTGATAATTCTCGGCTAGCGTTAACAGTGAGTACTCGCTCATCCGTTCCAAAAATGAAAAACAATCAAACACACCCCCCATTAGTTTAATCTGTCATTTTTTCCTTTTCAAATTGCCAAACGGTTTATTTGGTGCTAAATTAAACATCTAATTTTTCACCACTATGTTATGACGGGGTTTTAAATGAATACCATCTTCACCAATATGACTGTCAGCGTTACCGAATTAAAGCGTAATTTTGCCGACATCATCAAACAAGCCGATGACTGCCCGGTAGCCATTCTCAATCACAACCGGGCAGAGGCCTACCTCCTGCCAGCAGCCCACTATGAAAGACTGATGGCTCATCTGGAAGATTTGGAGGATGCAAAACTGGTACAGGAACGCGCAAACGGTCCGTTTATTGAGGCAAGTCTGGATGAGCTATAAGCTACGCTTTCATGTTCTGGCACTGGCTGAATGGAAGAATCTTGACAATAGCATACGGGAACCCCTCAAAAACAAACTGACGGCACGTCTTGAAACACCACGCGTTCCTGCCGCTGCCCTGAAAGGGATGCCAGACTGTTACAAGATCAAACTACTGCGCGCTGGATACAGACTGGTTTATCAGGTTGAAGAAGATATCGTTTTTGTTACCATCATTGCAATTGGCAGACGAGACAAGTTGAAAGTTTACGATACGGCAAAATCGGGACTTTCGAGGCCATAGGATCTACCACTGATTCCTCAAACCAAACCAGTTCTCCAGCCTTTTCTTTTAAATAACCTGATCGGTGCATCGAGTATAATCAGTATCCGATGAGGCTGCCTTTGTGTTGGGTGCACAAAGGGAACCCATGCACGACATGAACAATCTTCTCACCCTCCCCTCAAGTCACGGCAAATGCAGCCGTTAACAATGTTAGAGGGAAGTTTTTTTGAGGTTTATGTACGTCAAATTATTTGATTTAAAAGGCTAAATTTTATTTGCAACCTGTCGATAACTGTTACAACGGCGGCAAAATGGTGCCATCCGGAGCAACCAAAGCAAGCCTGACGTTGTATTTATTTATTGCACGGCGTTTCAATTAAACCTAGTCAAGGAGTATCACCATGGATTCCATCAACACCAACATGGCCTCACTTTATGCTCAAAATAACTTGAGCAAATCGCAATCTGCCGTAGCCACTTCGATCCAGCGCCTGTCTTCCGGCCTGCGGATCAACAGCGCAGCCGATGATGCGGCTGGCTATGCCATCTCGCAAAACATGACCACCCAGATCAGCGGTGACAACCAGGCCTCTTTGAACGCCAGCAACGGCGTGTCACTGGCACAAACGGCTCAAGGTGATATGTCCACCATTCTGACCAACCTGCAAACCATGTACGGCCTCGCCGTGGAAGCATCCAACGCCACCAACACCTCGGCTGACCGTGTTGCACTGAATGACCAGATGCAACAGTTGCTGCAGCAAAACAACCTGACCGCCCAGTCATCCAACTTTAACGGGGTGAGTCTGCTGGATGGTTCATTTAACGGCGAAACCTTCCAGGTGGGTGCGAATAACTCCACCAGCAACCAGATCTCGATCACCGGCATTTCCAGTATGCTGAATACCGCACTGGGCGGCAGCGGCACGTCTTATCAATCCACGATTACCGGTACAGCAACCACTGCTGCGTTAACCGCCGGTGAATTGACCCTGAACGGCTATCAGGTAGGTGCTTCCACTGTGGGTGCGAGTGCGGGACAAGCTGCAGACAGTGCATATTCCATTGCACAAGCCATCAACGCCATATCGGCACAATCCGGTGTGCAAGCCACAGCCAATGCGACAACGGTAACCGGTGGAGTGGCCACCACTGGCTTGACTAGCGGTGTTGCTGCAGGCAGCTTCAGTATCAACGGTATAGCCATCGGCGCGGTTGCTGCTGGTGGCACAGCAGTCGGCCAAGGTGCTAACACCGCTGCAGCCATCAACCTGCTCTCGTCAAAAGACGGCGTCACCGCAACAGCCAATGCAACAACAGGTGCAGTAACCCTGACGGCTGCAGATGGGCGCGACATCGCATTGACGCAAAATGGTTCTTACACAACCTTGGCTACTGATACAGGTTTGGCCGTTGCCAGTACCCGCGGCAACATCACGCTGACTTCGACCAGTTCAAATGGCATTGTCATCAGCGGGGGAACACCCTCAGTAGCTGGCTTTACTGCTGGCACCACAGCGCCTTCCACCACCCTGAACGTCCAAAGTCTGTCAACCACCGACCTGCTGACCCAGACCGACGCCCAAAATGCCATGACGGCCATTCAGGGCGCGATCAACACGGTCACGGCCAATGCAGCGCAGATGGGTGCTTTACAAAATCGTTTTGCTGCGGTGGTGACGGGGATTCAAACCGATTCACAAAACTTGTCCACGTCCCTGAGCGCGATTCAGGATACCAACTATGCAGCAGAAACCGCCAACTTGAGCAAAGAGCAAGTGCTGGCCCAAGCCGGTACGGCCATGCTCGCGCAAGCCAACCAGTTGCCTAACCAGGTCTTGACGCTGTTGCGTTAACCGGTTCGGTCACAGGATAGCGTGAGAAGTGGCGGAGGGTGTTGGCTCACCTTCCGCCTCAGTATTGAGGAGTATGATCATGAGTATAGGACCTATTACGGCACCGGATATTACCGCGCCACAACCGCCTGCGGCAGCCGCTTCCGGCAGCCCTGTTCCCAGCACAGGAACCAGCGTGCAAAGCAGTTTGCCGCCGGCAGCGCCACTGACTACACCTCAAACCGCGTCCACCCCCGCCGACAATTCGGAGCCAAGCAGCGCTACACTGCAACAATCGGTGTCCAGCTTGAACGTTCACCTGCAAAATATCGGCAACAACAGTGTGGAATTCAGCGTCAATTCCTCCACAGGACAGGTAGTGGTACAGCTGATCGACACACAAACCCAGACTGTATTGATGCAAACCCCAAGCAAACTCGCAGTTGCCACTGCTCAAGCACTGGCGCAGGACAACCCACGGGGGCTATTGATTAAAACCCAGGCATAATGAGTTGTGTAAACAAATATCAAATCGGGATAAATATTTTTTGTCACACAGATTTTTTACACCTTAAAAATCGGGTGAATTGAGCAAAAGGAGTCCATCATGACACTTACCGCTGTCGCTACCACCAATGCCGCCATCTCATCTGCAGGCATCGGTTCGGGCCTGGATGTCACCAGCATTGTGGCCAAGTTAATGTCAGTGGAACAGCAACCACTGAATTTGCTGACACAAGCAGAAGCCAGCTACAATGCAAAAATATCCGGCTATGGCACACTGCAAAGCGACGTGTCGCAATTTCAGACGGCGATGAGCGGATTGGCTGCCTCATCCCAGTATAACAGCCTGACCGCCGCCTCCAGCAACGCGGCTGCAGTGACCGCGACACTGGGTACGGGTGCGGTGGCAGGTAACTATTCGCTGGGCGTAACCAATTTGGCGCAAGCACAGAATCTGGTCACGGCCGGACAGGCCAGTACCACCGCAGCAATTGGGTCAGGTACCAGCACCACGCTGAGTTTTGATTTCGGCACGATTTCCGGCGGCACACTGAGCGGCGGTATCTACACCGGCGCCAGTTTCGCCAGCAGTGGCAAGGGGATCAAGACCGTGACCATCAACTCGTCCAATGATTCACTCACCGGCATCGCCAATGCCATTAACAGCGCCAGTATCGGTGTGTCAGCAACCGTTATCAACACTGGCAATGCAACCAAACCCTATGTGCTGTCACTGACTTCCACCCAGACCGGCCTTGCGAGCAGCATGGATATCTCGGTATCAGGCGATGCCACATTGTCCAGCTTGCTGAGCTATAACCCGGCATCCGTACAAGACCTTACCCAGAATACCGCCGCACAAAACGCCAATTTTACGGTCAATGGTGTTGGCATTACCAGCGCCAGCAACACGGTCACCACAGCCATACAAGGCGTGAGCCTGAATTTGTTGGGCGCGACACCGGCAGGCAGTCCTGCCACGATTTCCGTCGCATCCGACCCCACCTCAGTGAGTACCGCAGTCAATCAATTTGTGACGGCTTACAACACCTTGACACAGACGCTGCAGAGCGCGACCGCCTATAATGCCACCACCAAAACAGCTGCCCTGTTCAATGGCGACCCGACCGTCACAGACATGCAGCGCCAGCTTCAGAATTTGCTGATGAAACCCGTCGCTGGTGGCAGCAGCAACGCAATGACCATGCTCTACCAAGCTGGCATAAGCCTGCAAAGCAATGGCACGCTCAGCGTGGACAGCACCAAGTTAAATGCCGCCATTGCAGCCAACCCCACCGGATTTGCGGGATTGTTTGCGGTATCCGGGCAAGCTTCGGACAGTTTGGTCAATTACGTCAGTGCCGGCACCAACACCAAGCCTGGCGTCTATAACCTCAACGTCAGCCAATTGGCCACCCAGGGAACGGTCGGGGCGAGCACAGCGTTGTCCGCCAGCACCACGATCACAGCCGGCTCCAATGATACATTACAAGTTTTGCTCGACGGCAACAGCAGCAGCATTACTCTGGCACCAGGCACCTATACCCCAGCAGCCCTTGCCCTCCAAATACAATCGCAAATCAATGGTAACAGCACTTTTTCCGCAGCGGGTTCCAGCGTGACGGCGACGGTAAACGCAAGCGGAGGGCTACAATTAACCTCCAATCGTTACGGGTCGGCATCCAATGTCAACCTCACCGGTGGTGACGGACTGTCTTCGCTTAATTTTTCCGGTGCCACCATGACCTATGGTTTGGATGTGGCTGGCACCATCAACGGCGTTGCCGCTGTGGGATCGGGACAAACGCTGACTGGTGCAACGGGCGATGCTTCGGCAGGGCTGGCGGTACAGGTCAATGGCGGAGCGCTGGGCGCACGCGGCACAGTCAGCTATTCTCAAGGTTATGCCTATCAATTCAATACCTTGGCCACATCGTTTCTCAGCCCTACTGGCGACATCGCTACCGCCACCAACAACATTAACACGCAGCTGCAAAATAACGCGGCGCAACAAACGGCGATGAACAAACAGCTGGCGGCCATGCAAGCCCGTTATATGGCGCAGTTTACTGCGCTGGACACCCTGATTAGCAGCATGAGTGCGACCAGTACATTTTTAACGCAACAATTAAGCGCAATGACCGCAAGCACATAAACTCGCCATTTTAAGATAAAGGAAAATCATCATGTTTGGCACAACCAGACCCGGCGTAAACGCTTATATGGCCGTAGACATGGAAACGGGTGTATTTGCTGCCTCACCGCACAAATTGATCGTGATGCTGTTTGACGGCGCAAAGCTTGCGCTTGGCAATGCCTTATTGCACATGAATCAGGGACAGATACCCGCCAAAGGCCGGTCAATTGCTCACGCCATCAGGATTATCAATGACGGCTTGCGCGCCAGCTTAAACAAGGAAGTCGGTGGAGAACTGGCGTTGAATCTGGATGCCCTGTATGATTACATGTGCAATCGTCTGGTTTTGGCGAACCTGAATAATGACACGACGATTCTGACAGAAATAATTGATTTGGTTGATACGATAAGACTCGCGTGGGTGCAGATAGACGGCAGCACCAGTACGGCCAATACGCCGGTTAACAACCCACCGGTGAGCAGACCGCGGCTTGATGCATTAACACCCCGGGCACCCTCTTTTATCAGGGCATGAATAATTATGAATAGCGAAGAAATAATCACGGTTTACGAATCCGTTGCGCAAATTACCGGGCAAATGCTGAGTGCTGCGCGTGAAGGGGCTTGGGATGATTTGGTGAGTCTGGAAAATCACTGTGCCAGCCATGTGAAAGCGTTGCAAAAAGACAATACCCCGGTGAAATTGACGGGTGAATTACGCAATCGTAAAATTGCGGTGATCAAAAAAATTCTTGCCGATGACAAGGAGATCCGCTGCATTACCGAACCGTGGATGCAACACCTTTCTCATCTCATGCACAGCAACGTGACCGAGCGTAAACTGTCCATGACTTACGGTGTGTCTCGTTAACCAGATTGGCCATCACATCGCTTCCGCCCGATTCTCAAGGCGCCCAGCAGGTCGTACGGATCCCGGCGTTATTGCCAACTGGAACACTTACCGATGCGCCACTGGGCGCAGCCAAACTGGCGCTTGGCCAACTCAATTTAGGCCAGCGCGTGATGGCGAATGTGCAGGCACAATTAAGCGACGGCAGCTTTCTGGTCAAAATCGGCGACACGACCAGCCGAATGAATTTACCTGTTTCGGCCAGCGTGGGGGAACAGCTCGCGCTCACCCTGATCGATCAATCGCCACTTCCCACTTTTATCCTCAATGCAGACCCAGCGGCCAGCACAGCTGACAGCAGCATCGTGACATTGAGCAACACGACCATCCCACTCACTCAAGTTGAGTCTCCAGCACCCCCTAATTCCATGCTCAATGCGAATCCGCCAACCAGCACAACTGACAGCAGCATCATGGCATTGAGCAATGCAGGCAAGTTAATCGCCACTTTATTGCAACCAGATACGCCCACGACGTTGCTGCCCCTTTTGGGTAAGACGCCAATAGTTGCCCAAGCCAATGTGCCAACACCCCAGTTGGCCCATGCGCTGCAACAGACTGTGACGTTGTCAGGCTTATTTTACGAATCGCACTTAAACGAATGGGCCTCCGGGCAACGAACGATTGCCGAAATCAAACAGGAACCCCAGGCCTCGCAAACCAGCCAAATTGTGGGGGGGAGCGAAACAAACAGTCCTGTCAGTACGCAAATGACCTCCGCACTCATCAATAATCCGGTACTGGGGCAACTGGTGCACCAGCAACTGCAAACACTGGAGCAAAACCGTATTGTCTGGCAAGGTGAACTGTGGCCCGGGCAAGCGCTCCAATGGGAAATCAGTGAGGAGGCTGCCAGGCACAATCCAGCACAAGCATCTCTTTCATGGCGCAGCACAGTGCGTTTTGAGTTGCCTCAACTGGGCGTGATTACTGCACATTTGCACCTGACAGGCGAGCACGTGTCGATGCAGGTTCATGCGGATACCCCTGCTGTCGTCCAGCGATTGCAGGCACAGGGGCCGGCACTGGATAATGCCCTGGCTGCTGCAGGCATTTCACTTTCCGCCTTGCAGGTCAAAACCAGTGAATAAGCCGACGATACTGTCCGCCGTCGCCCTGGCTTACCAAACAGGCGACACCGCGCCAAAAATTGTCGCAAAAGGGAAAGGACTGATCGCCGAAGAAATCATCGCTCGCGCCAGAGAAAATGGGATTTTTGTTCATGAATCCAAAGAACTGGTCGCCCTGTTGTCACAGGTCGATCTGGATCAGGACATACCGCCGGCCTTGTACCGTGCCGTGGCAGAATTGCTGGCCTGGTTATATCAAATCGAAAATGGACAAAACCCTCCGGATGTTCACGCATCTGCGTTATAATTTACTCCTCATTCTGAATTTATTTGACCATGCAACCCACTCAACCGGAATTTGGTACAGAAAATCAGGCGCTTTATCAGGTCCACTCGCGCCGTGAGATCATCAACCTGCTCAGTAACATTGGGGAGCGGCACCAACTGGTCAGCATGATTATTCATGGTGGGGAGGAAGTCGTGGTGACCTCTATCCTGGAGGTTGACGATAAAAGTGACCGGGTTATTTTGGACCGCGCCCAAAACAATTCACTCAATCGGCGAATTTTAGAATCCGATAATGTAGAGTTTGAATCCAGTCTGGACCGGGTACGCATCTCTTTTTCCGCGTCAGCAGTCACCGAATGCGTTCAGTCTGGTCAACCTGCGCTTTGTATTAAAATTCCGTCAATATTAATCCGGTTGCAACGACGAGAGCATTTCCGCGTCAATATTCCTGCCGGTCCAGCCAGCCATTGTACGATTCCGCTAGCGGACAGGGTATACCACATCCCCATGGTTGATATCAGCGGCGGCGGTGTTGCCATACTGGACAAACAGAAAATTCTGGAAATAGAACCGGGATACGAATATCAGAACTGCCAAATTCAACTACCTGAAATTGGTGTATTGCATGTGGGTTTGCAAGTCCGAAATTGGCAAGACCTGTCATTGGCCCACGGCATTACAAATCGACGCCTGGGCTGCCAGTTTAATGGCCTGTCACCGAGTATGCTCACTTTGGTGCAACGCTACATCATGCAATTGGAACGTGAGCGTAATGCACGATTGACTGGTATGATTTAACCCGGATAGATGTCCTGTCCAGTCAGAAAAACCTCTTTCATCCGCAAAAAACAAGCTCGTGGATTTCTACTGAGAAAACGAAGTTTAACAAAAATGCCTTGGGCATAAGTTGCCAGACATAAATTAATATCTAAATTGAGTATGTTAGCTCTGTGAGGCGGGATAATTGAAAAAAATTGGCCGTAACGATCCATGCCACTGCAGCAGCGGAAAAAAATATAAACTTTGCTGCGAGCATAAAAATCTAATCGATGAGATAAATGCGGCAAACTCACAGTCTATTGATACATTGCCCGCAGCCAAGCTCATCCACGCCATAGAACACCACCAAAATGGGCGTTTTGACCAAGCGGAGCTTCTTTATCAACAAATACTTGAAGTCGTGCCTAACCACGCCGACGCACTCAACTTATCCGGCCTTATTGCCTACCAGCGCGGAAATATCACGATTGCCATTGACCTCATCTCCAACGCAATCATCGCGAAGCCTTTCGAGCACAGCTACCACTACAATCTGGGCGTAGTATTTCAAGCCCAGGGTCGGCCGGATGAAGCAACCATCTGTTACCGACAGGCACTTTCAATCAAGCCAGATTATGCCGATGCGTACTATAATCTGGGAAATGTGTTTAAAGTACAAGGCCGGTTGGACGACGCAGTGGTCTGTTATCGACAGGTGCTTTCCATCAAACCAGACTATGCGGAAGCATACTCAAATCTGGGCAACGCGCTACAAGCGCAAAACCGATTGAATGACGCGATAGCCTGTTATCGACAAGCACTGTCCATTAAGCCGGATTATGCTGAGGTGCACTCGAATCTGGGGAATGCGCTGAAAGCGCAAAACCGGTTAGACGATGCCATAGCCTGTTATCAACAAGCACTTTCTATCAAACCAGATTATGCTGAGGCGCACTCGAATCTGGGGAATGCGCTGAAAGCGCAAAACCGGTTAGACGATGCCATAGCCTGTTATCAACAAGCCCTTTCTATCAAACCAGATTATGCTGAGGCACTCTCGAATCTGGGGAACGCGCTCAAAGCGCAAAACCGATTAGACGATGCAATAACCCGTTATCAACAGGCACTTTCAATCAAGCCAGACTATGCTGAGGTACACTCTAATCTGGGGGTGGTGCTTAAAGAACAAGGTCAGCTGGAAAAAGCGGCAGTTTGTTTTCGACGAGCACTTTCAATCCAGTCAGATTATGCCGAAGCGCACTCCAACCTGGGCGTAGCGCTTCAAGCACAAGGCCTGCTGGATGAAGCCGTAGCCAGTTTTCGGCAGGCCATTTTGATCAAACCAGATTATGCCGAGGCTTTCTACAATCTGGGAAATGCATTTTACGTACAAGATAAGCTGGAAGATACCATCGCCTGCTATCTACAGGCCATTTCAAACAAGCCAGATTACGCTGAAGCATACAGCAACCTGGGAAATGCGCTTCACGCGCAAGGCCAGTTAGATGAAGCAATCGCCTGTTATCGGCAGGCACTTGTGATCAAGCCTAATGACATTGAAGCCTCTTACAACCTCTCTTTTCCATTACTTCAACAAGGAAAGATGGAAGAAGGTTGGAGCAGGTATGAAAAAAACTGCATGGCAATTGATAGCCGTAAGATCGGCATACAATTTGAGTCGACTGCCTGGGACGGCACCCCACTTGAAGGTCGCACCCTCTTTATTCATACGCCACAAGGTTTGGGGGATTGCCTCCAATTCATGCGTTATGTGCCCATGGCCAAAAAACGTGGTGGACGAATTATCGTCGAATTACATCCGGCAATGTGTCGTTTA
Organism: Pseudomonadota bacterium; assembly: GCA_021786845.1. Taxonomy (GTDB): domain Bacteria; phylum Pseudomonadota; class Gammaproteobacteria; order Burkholderiales; family Sulfuriferulaceae; genus Sulfuriferula. Next base: position 15,505 of record JAJYMO010000064.1, read on the forward strand.
TATGAAAATTATCCTGGGATTGACGCCATCGTCATGTCAAACAAACCACAACCTGAATTTGATGCCCATATTCCCTTGATGAGTTTACCGTATCTATTTGGGACGCGCATGGATACGATTCCTCCTATCGTACCCTTTCACCACGCCTTGAACGAACCGGTCATGCGCTGGACAAATCGTTTGGATCATATACAGGGCTTTTGTATCGGTTTGGTTTGGGCGGCGGGTGCTGGCGGTCGTGCTGATGGGCGATCAGTACCTTTATCTCTCTTTGCACCGTTATCAAAAATTCCGGGGGTGACACTGGTTTCTGTACAGAAAGGCGATGGCGCAACACAAATATCCCATTGTGGGTTTCCGATTTTGCATCTTGGGAACGAAATTGATGACTTTGCCGACACCGCCGCCATACTGAATAAGCTCGACTTACTCATTACAGTGGACACATCAGTGGCGCACCTCGGCGGAACATTAGGTGTCACCACCTGGGTTCTATTAAAACACGTTGCGGATTGGCGCTGGTTTCTTGATCGCGAAGATAGCCCTTGGTATCCATCAGTTCGATTGTTTCAACAACATGCAAAAAAAGACTGGCAAGGTGTTATCGTGCGTGTCGCAACCGAACTGGCTACCTTCGCAGGTCAAGTGAAAGCAACGATGTCAACATGAAACATCATTAACCCCTATGGAAATGACCCGCCCATAGCGATGCCAAGTCCAAAACCGAGGAATTTCTGGAACCGATTTCAATTTAATATATTAAGGCAAAAATTTACGCTATCCATCAAGCTGCCGCCTTAGTCCAGTCCTCCACGCGAAGGCTGTCTATCAATCGAAACGCCTGGTCATTGGTCACCAGCACGGCGCCAATATTTTCTGCATGAGAAGCAATCTGCAAATCCAGAGGCGCCAGTGTTTTGCCTTGACGTTCCAATGAGGCACGGATCTGCGCGTAGCGCTCTGCCACGCCTTCATCCCAGGGCATCACATCAACACACCGCAGAAGCTCCTTGACTGCCGCGTAGAGCCGTATGGCTTCCGGTCGCTTTGCCAAGCCAAAAAGCAGTTCGCCTTCGGTGATTGCAGAGATACACAGGGAGGAAATCGGCGCATCCTTCGCTCGTTGCATGGTCATCGGATCTTTTTTCACCAAACAGCTCACCGTATTGGTGTCCAGCATATACAGAGTCATTCCGTCCAACCCTCAAACGGATCGCGGTCCTGCTCACCCTGGTTACGGTCTGTCGGACTCAGGAAATCCACCGGTACGTCAATCCCATTGAGTGCGGCGAAAAAACTGTCCAGCGATTCCGGTTTGCGTGACAGGATGACATCCCCAGTTTCCGGGTCTTGGCGGATGAAGACCTCATCCGCATCAAATCGAAACGCAACCGGCAAGCGCACCGCCTGGCTTCGACCATTCATAAATAATTTCGCAACTTGAGACATCCCAATCTCCTTGGCCAGCAGCTGCACAGTATATCACACGCACAGTAATATACCACGGTATCTACCTTTTATCCTTTTTCCTTGCTGGTTTAAAACCCGGCCTTCAGGCCGGTGACCTCATTGCTAAAAACCATGGCGAGTTAAAAACCCAAACTACTCAAAAGGTCATCCACCTGCCCCTGATCTGACACGATATCCTCTTTGTTTTGCGGATTGATCTGCGGTCCATTCAATAATCCGGCATTGGTTTCCCGTTTTATTTCTAATGGTGCATAATCAAGCAACATTTGCAGCAACTGAACTTCCAGATTATGGGCCAGTTGAATGATCTTTCGAATGACCTGCCCAGTCAAATCCTGAAAATCCTGCGCCATCATGATGTCCATTAATTGCCGTTTGCTTGCATCAGAATCTGCAACGGTTTCACGCAAAAAACACATCGTAGCTTCCATTTTTTCGCGATAGGCCTGTTCGTTAAAAGGTGATTGGGAAAAGGATTCCCACAAATTGAGCAAACTACTTGCGCCAACAGTTATCCTTTCTTGCAACGGAATCGCCATGTCTGTTGCATTCAGAACGCGTTGTGCAGCTTTTTCCGTCATTTCAACGACATAATTTAAACGATCTGTCACATCGGGCATATCCTGGGCTGCCTCTTGTATGGTTTTATCCAGGCCCAGTGCGGACAAACTGTCATGCAAGGTTCTGGTCAGGTGTCCGACTCGTGAAAGCAATGCATCTGAAGACGCCATCCCATTATTTTGTATTCCTGCCACACTACTGTTATCGTCCATAACCGGCCTTTATTTCATCCCTAGTTTTTCAAAAATTTTCACTAATTTTTCGTCCAGTGTCGCCGCTGTAAAAGGCTTTACAATATAGCCATTGGCGCCGGCCTGCGCTGCAGCAATAATATTTTCTTTTTTTGCCTCTGCAGTCACCATCAAGACGGGTAAACTGGCCAGTGCTGCGTCAGCACGAATATTCTGCAACAGGACTAAACCATCCATATTGGGCATATTCCAGTCGGACACCACGAAATCAAAATGCTCATTTCGTAATTTCGCTAGCGCAATCACACCATCCTCAGCCTCATCAGCATTTGAATAACCAAGCTCTTTCAATAAGTTACGGACAATTCTTCGCATAGTCGAAAAATCATCGACCACTAAAAATTTCAAATTCTGATCAGCCATCTATCGCTCCTTCATTACTTCCATGCAACACGAACTTAATTCGACATCAGGAGATCATCTACACACGTAAACTTCGATTTCCTTGCGCGGCCAAATAATGCATGACTTTACCCGGCAACTCTTTCACATCTCCGACTTCGTCTGCAGCACCCAACGCAATCGCTTCGCGTGGCATACCAAATACCACGCAGGAGGCTTCGTCCTGGGCAAAATTATGGGCACCCGCCATTTTCATTTCCAGCATACCTTGCGCACCATCTTTCCCCATACCCGTAAGTATCACGCCAATCGCATTTTTACCCGCAAATTTTGCTGTTGAGCCAAACAGCACATCAACCGAAGGGCGATGCCGGTTGACCGGATCACTCTGATCCAGTTTTGTCATGTAGTTCGCACCACTGCGCGCTAACAGCAAATGCGAATGTCCAGGCGCAATGAATGCATGTCCAGGCAGCACCCGCTCATTACCTTCCGCCTCTTTGACTTCTATTTTACATAAACTATTCAGTCGATTGGCAAAAGATTTGGTAAACCCCTCAGGCATGTGCTGAGTAATCAAAATGCCGGGGCAATCTGACGGCATGCGGATTAAAAACTCTTTAATTGCCTCAGTGCCACCGGTTGAAGCGCCAATCACAATTAACTTTTCACTGCTCAACAGGGGGTTAGCCATGACTGGCAAGGTGTCGACTGCGGCATTGGTTGGAGGTTGGTGTCGCGTGATCTGCGCTTTTGCTGCAATGCGAATTTTGTCGCTGATCAGTTGGGCATACTCCATCATTCCATTTTTGATCGAGATTTTAGGTTTGGTCACAAAATCGACTGCGCCAAGCTCTAACGCCCGCAAAGTAATTTCTGAACCGCGTTCAGTCAAAGAAGAAACCATCACCACTGGCATAGGACGTAAACGCATCAGCCGTTCAAGAAAATCCAGACCATCCATCTTGGGCATTTCCACATCCAAAGTCAGCACATCCGGATTGGTCGCTTTAATCATTTCTCTTGCGACAATGGGATCCGGCGCGACCCCCACCACCATCATATCCGGCTGATCAGAAATGATTTCGCTCATGATGCTGCGGATCAAGGCAGAATCATCGATAACCAGGACTTTTATTTTCATGTTCCCTTTCTGTTAATGACCAGTGGCACTAACCTGTATTGTGTCAAAATTTGCTGATAACAATGAAGTCCGCAAATGCCACGGATGTGATCAAACCTGTTATTTTAAGTATCATGTCCGATGAGTTGAAGAATCGGTGTCAAAGCGATATCGCGTCTGTTTTCAGCCGACTTGCGTATTCAATTTCACGCACCACCAGGGTGTCATTACGTAATTCCTTGATTTTGCGAACTAAAACCTTTCCCGTCTTGGGGAAAAAATAAACTTTTCGCGGATAAATATCATTCAAATCCTCGGCAATCACAGGCATATGCTGGGTACGCAAATAATGCCTGACAAATTTCGCGTTACGTTCCCCCACATTCATTTGACTAAAGCCCTTTAATACATTGCCGCCACCGAATACCTTGGCTTCAAGGTTTTGTCGCTTGGCGCCTGCTTTTAATAAATCATCAATGAGCGTTTCCATCGCATAAGTGCCATAGCGCATGGAGGGTGAGACAGGGTTATTGACATCACTCACCCCCACATCCGGTAGCATAAAATGATTCATGCCGCCAATCCCGGTAATTTTGTCCCGAATACAGGCAGAAACACAAGAACCCAATACGGTCACAATGAGCATATTTTTATCCGTATAATAATACTCACCGGGCAATAACTTGGCCGCATCACATTGAAATATCGGATCAAAGTAGATATTGGTTGCAAAATGCTCTTCTACCTTTCCCCAGCCCATTGGTGTTTCCCTCATTGTTATCGTTAAGCCTGGGAAGTATTTAATTTGTATACGGTCTTACCTTGCAGCGTAAACTTATTCGTGATATTTGTGAAATTTTCAGAATGTCCTGCGAACAACAGCCCATCTGTTTTTAGCCGTGGTGCAAACCGGTCAAGAATTTTGGTTTGTGCGGCCTTATCAAAATAAATCATTACATTACGACAGAAAATCACATCAAATTTATCTGTAATCGGCCACTTGTTTTCAAGCAAATTAAGCTGCTCAAAGGTAATCATATCCCGCAACGCTTTTTTTATCCGTACCGAACCCTGATTTTTTCCTTTACCCTTCAAAAAAAATTTCTTGACCCTGGGCGTCGACATTTTCTCCAGTCTGTCCATCGCATAGATGCCTTGGGCAGCGGCTTCCAATACATTGGTGTCAATGTCGGTGGCAATAATTTTAACCGGTGGTGTCAAACTCGAAAACGCCTCGCAAGCCGTCATGGCAATGGAATAGGGTTCCTCACCGGTAGAGCTGGCTGAACACCAAATATGAATCGGTGTGTCTCTGGATTTCAAAAAATCCGCCAACACAGGAAAATGATGGGGTTCACGAAAAAAAGAGGTTAAATTTGTTGTCAGCGCATTGATGAATGCGGACCACTCCGCGCTATCCGGATTTCGCTCCAAATTATCCAGATAGGTCGAGAAAGAAGGCACCCCGACAGCCCGCAAACGTCGGGAAAGCCGACCATAGACCATGTCTTGCTTATGCTCGGACAATGCAATGCCGGCACACTGATGAATCAGCGCACGAATGCGCGTAAAATCGCGTTCAGTAAAAACAAATTCTTTGCTCGTCATGGCTACGCTATCGGTTACAACCATGTTTGCCTGACTTCCACGCACCACCAGGGCCCGCGACACCTGAAAACCCATTAAAACTCATTCCATTCTTCCCCTACCGCCTCAATGTCGGTCGCCTTTCTTGGCATGGATCGAACGGGTTTCACCTCATCGGTGGCGAAAGTCTCCGTGTGTGCGTGCGAACCGCTACCGCGATGCGTTTCACTTTGCACCAATTTGAATACGCTGACGGCCTGCTCTAACGCCATAGCCTGATCCTGCATACTTTGTGCAGCTGCAGCGGCCTGCTCGACCAGGGCTGCATTTTGCTGGGTCATCTCATCCATTTCCGAAACAGAATGGTTAATATTGCCGATGCCTGCACTTTGCTGGCTGGAAGCGGTATAAATCGAATCCAGCAAATCCGTAAACAAACCGACGACCGTCAGAATCTCTTCCATGTTATCGCCAGCTGCTTCCACCAAATTCGAACCCGCCTTCACATTGGCGACCGAGTGATTAATCAGCGTCTTGATTTCTTTTGCTGCAGCAGAACTGCGTTGCGCAAGACTTCTTACTTCACCGGCAACAACGGCGAATCCACGCCCTTGCTCACCAGCCCGTGCAGCCTCAACGGCGGCATTCAGCGCCAGGATATTGGTTTGAAAAGCGATGCCCTCAATCACACTAATAATATCAACAATTTTTTTCGAACTGGTACTGATTTCAGCCATGGTATTCACGACTTCTGTCATGGTCTGGCCGCCAGCTTCTGCCATATCACGGGTTGTGGCCGCCACTTTCTGTGCATGATGTGCGCTTTCAGTATTTTGTTGCACCGTCGCGGTCATCTCTGCTGTGGCAGCAGCAGTCTTGGATAATGAGTTTGCCTGTAATTCGGTACGATTGGACAAATCCATATTGCCCGTGGCAATTTCTTCTGAAGCAAGCGTTATTGCATGCGTACCCGCACGAACCTTCGTCACGATACCGAGCAAACTGTCATTCATCTCCTTCATGGCATGCATCAGCGCGCCAGCCTCATCACGCGAAGAGATGACAATCTCCTGGCTTAAATCACCGGCAGCGATCCGCTTGGCAACATCCACAGCCTGTGCCAGGGGCCGGGTAATGGCAATAATCAATCGCCACCCCATCAACCCGGCAACGATTACCCCCACTGTCGTTAACAACATTGCCCACATACGCAACTGGTGATAATGCGCTTGCGCCAGCTCGTAGGCGTCATTGGCTGACGCCAGTTGCAACTTCATTAACGCATCAAGCTGCTCATTGACGGCCGCGCCACGTTCACGCAGAGGTCCCTGTAAAATGTCAACCGCCTGTTGGATATTGTGCGCACGCAAGGCTGCCAGTATTGGCTCAACAGCATCTGTTTGCTGCTGTTTGCGTGCAGACACGATGCCATCCAGTGCAGCGCGTTCTTCCGGTTGCCACGACATCGCTGTCAAAGCATCCTGTAATTGTCCGTTCTGTTTTCGATATTGATTGATCTCATCAATCCATGCATCCATTTTGGCCGCATCATCCGGAGATGAGGAAACCTGTCCCGCCACAGCTTCCGCAAGCGATGATTGAGTCTGGTTCATTGAACCCACCAATTCACCTAATTTATCCACTTTCACCAAACTGTCGTTGTAGAGGTATTGCACCGTGTGATTAGACAACTCAAGCATGGAAATGCCCAATATGCCTCCGATCACCATCGAAAAACCAAGATAGACCGTCACGAATATCAATTTTGCTTTGATGCTCAGGTTTTTAATCATCATGCTATCCCTCAATTTACTATTAATTGTTTCGACTTGTTTTTCTGGCAATCAGGTCGTCGAGCTTCAAGCTGGCGGGTATTGCGTGAATACGCAAAACTGTTTTTCCTGGTCTGCGTCACGGTATCCGAAGCCAAAGTTAAACTTTAAACCCTTCCCAATCTTGTGCTTGTTGCAAGCCCGTGCTTTATTTTTGGCAGGGGCCATCACAGACTTAATTGCTCCGGACCGGGGCAATCTGTGGCATCGTATGACGTGCTTTTCTCAATTGAGGCGGCGTCCGGGCTTGTTGTCCCTCTGCCAAACGAAACCTGCAAACCAGTTC
>JAJYMO010000091.1 GCA_021786845.1 Pseudomonadota bacterium
TTTAATCTATCATAAGCATTCAGAATCGTAACTATTGTTTATCGGTTTTTCCTGTTATAGTTCGTTTCAAGTTCCAAAAGAGCTTGAAAGCAGCCCCTAAAACTTGGGGTGTGTGTGCAAAACCGGATGAAAAATAAGCCAGGTCGCGTACAACCATGCGTTTATGTCCAACAATGGAGAGTGAAGATGGATCAGTCAGCACGTTATTCAGACCTCAGTCTGAAAGAAGAAGATTTAATGAAGGGTGGCAAGCACATTTTGGTTGCTTACACGATGAAACCCAAATCAGGTCATGGTTATCTGGAAGCGGCGGCCCACTTCGCAGCCGAGTCCTCTACAGGCACCAACGTGGAAGTGTCCACCACTGATGATTTTACTCGTGGCGTGGATGCGCTGGTGTATCACATCGATGAAGCGACTGAAGACATGCGTATCGCTTATCCATTAGAGTTGTTTGATCGCAATTTTACAGATGGCCGCATGATGATCGTGTCATTTTTGACATTGGCGATTGGTAACAATCAAGGCATGGGCGATATTGAACACGCTAAAATGATTGATTTCTACGTGCCGGAACGTGCAGTACAACTGTTTGATGGGCCTTCCAGAGACATCAGTGATCTGTGGCGTATTCTGGGTCGTCCGGTTGTCAACGGCGGTTACATTGCCGGAACCATTATCAAGCCTAAATTGGGTTTGCGCCCTGAGCCATTTGCTCACGCAGCTTACCAGTTCTGGTTGGGCGGTGACTTTATCAAGAATGATGAGCCACAAGGCAACCAGGTATTCTGTCCAATGAAAAAAGTCATCCCATTGGTCGCTGACGCATTGAGACGTGCGCAGGATGAAACCGGTCAGGCTAAACTGTTTTCGGCTAATATTACTGCCGATGATCACTTTGAAATGTGTGGCCGTGCGGATTTCATCCTGGAAACTTTTGGACCTGATGCAGACAAAGTGGCGTTCCTGGTGGATGGCTATGTGGGTGGTCCTGGCATGGTGACCACTGCGCGTCGTCAGTACCCTGGTCAGTACTTGCACTATCATCGGGCCGGTCACGGTGCGGTAACTTCACCTTCAGCCAAGCGTGGTTACACGGCTTTTGTATTGGCGAAAATGTCACGTTTACAAGGTGCTTCCGGTATTCACGTCGGCACCATGGGATACGGCAAGATGGAAGGCGAGCACAGCGATAAAAATATCGCTTACATGATTGAGCGCGACGAAGCGCAAGGCCCTGTTTACTTCCAGAAATGGTATGGCATGAAACCTACCACGCCGATCATTTCCGGTGGTATGAACGCTTTGCGTTTGCCAGGCTTCTTTGAGAACCTCGGCCACGGCAATGTGATCAACACCTCCGGTGGCGGTGCTTACGGTCATATTGACAGCCCGGCCGCTGGTGCAATTTCCTTGCGCCAGTCGTATGAGTGCTGGAAAGCCGGTGCAGACCCCATTGAGTTTGCCAGGGAACACAAAGAGTTTGCCCGTGCGTTTGAATCGTTCCCGAAAGATTCTGATTTGCTGTACCCAGGCTGGCGTGAAAAGTTGGGCGTGCACAAGTAAGTTTGGGCCATTACACTGTTTGGTTGGTGACAGGCAGTGAAACCAAAAGCCCATGTCTTGTACATGGGCTTTTTTGTTGACGAGGAAATCATGCAATTCGACATCCAGCAATATCTCATCAAGCAAGAGCCTTACTATTTGCCGCAGCGCAATGAAGTGGCTTTGTATACGGCTGCTTACGCAGCGCGTTTGCCTGTGATGGTAAAAGGTCCGACAGGCTGCGGCAAGTCCCGCTTTATTGAGCACATGGCCTGGCGTTTGAACAAGCCGCTGATTACCGTGGCGTGTAATGAAGACATGACCGCATCGGATCTGGTCGGCCGTTATTTGCTCGATGCCAATGGCACGCGCTGGATAGATGGCCCGCTGACCCTGGCCGCACGTCACGGCGCCATCTGCTATCTGGATGAAATCGTGGAAGCGCGTCAGGACACCACAGTGGTCATTCACCCGTTGACCGATCACCGCCGTACCTTGCCGCTGGATAAAAAGGGCGAACTGGTGACCGCGCACCCTGATTTTCAGTTGGTCATCTCCTATAACCCGGGCTATCAAAGCCTGATGAAGGATTTGAAACAATCCACCAAACAACGCTTCACCGCACTGGAGTTTGATTACCCGCTGGCTTCGGTGGAGGCTTCCATTGTGAGCCGCGAAGCTGAAGTGGGCCTCGATGTGGCCGAGCGTCTGGTGAATGTGGCCCAGGCAGCGCGTGCCCTCAAAGGCCACGGTCTGGATGAGGGCATTTCAACCCGCTTGCTGGTGTATGCAGGCACCTTGATGCGGCACGGCATCGCTGCACAGGAAGCCTGCCGTATGGCGCTGGTGCGGCCGATCAGCGACGATGCAGACATCTGCGATACCTTGAACCATGCCATTGACGCAGTATTCGCATAACGGATTCAATAATGACCCTGTCTTCTGTCGTCAGTTCGCACCGTTTGGCCTGTGGCTTCCCCAGTGTGCAACGTGTCTTCCCGGATTGTTACGCTTACGCCCTTCAGCATTTAACGGAAGACGGCATGCGTGTTTACCTGTCCGGTGCGGAACAGTTATGCCGCATGGGGCGGGGGGATGAGCCAGTACTGGTTTTTTTGGAGGAAATGCCAACAGTGGCCGGGTTGTTGGGGGAGGGCGCCATTGCTGAAGTGATCGCGTTTGTGCAAAAACTGACCCGCACGCCGAATGGTCGTGCAATCGCCCCTTTGCTGCAAAGCCTGGCTGCCGTCGCCCGTGCGCTGGAAAGTCTGGCCCTGTTGCGGGAGTATTTTCACCTGGTGTGGCAAACCATGCAGCGTACCAGTCCGCAGGTACACGGTCTGGACAAAATGTATTCCAGCGAATGTCTGGTCGAGTTACTCACCAGCGTGCCGCAGCTCATGGGGGTGTTGTCATTTGCCGGTTTTCGCAATTGGGTGGATTACGGCGTGCGGGCGTACAGTGCCGACCCGGACCGTCAACGCGCGTATTTTTTGCTGAACACCGCCGACAGCCGCGCTGTGGTACAACGCGAACGGCATGGCACCCTGTTTGTGGACATCGAACGCCGGCTGGATTTGACCCTGCTGGGCCTGTGGCAAAGTGAAATGCAGTTTGTGCCGTATTCGCTGGCGTATGACGAAATTCGCAAGCCCGTGCCGTATTTCGATGCGCGGGGACTGCACTTGCCTGAAGTGTACGACGACTTGCCGGGTGTCAGCGGCATGGCGCGTTACCGTGCGGTGGTGGCGCACATTGCTGCGCACCGGAGTTGGACTTCGCCGGTGGTGGCTGACAACCTGAGCCCATTTCAACGCATGGCGATTGAAGTGTTCGAGGACGCGCGCGTTGAGCGCCTGGCCATCCGCCGTTATCCGGGATTGCGGCGCATGTGGTTACGCCTGCACCCCCATCCGGATGCCGAAGCCTGCCCGGAAGGCTACGCCTGTATTCGTCATCGTTTGATCATGCTGTCGCGCGCCTTGCTTGATCCGCAGCATGGTTATCAGGAGGTGGCTTTACTGGATTTTGTCACCCGTTTTGAGGCTGAATTGGCGGCAGGAGACAGCAGCACTGAAGCGATGGTGACGCTGGGCGTGCAATATATCGCGCGCACCCGCGTGGGAGAAGACTTCGGCGCCAAAGTCTGGTTTGCCGACACCGTGGTGGATTACCGTGACGACAACCGCTTGATGTGGCGTTTCATTGAAGACGGCGACGAAGAAGAGGAAGCCGGGCAAGCCAGGCCGCAGCAAAAAGCAGAAGACCCCGGCCAGCGGTTGCCGCCGCGTTTATACCCCGAATGGGATGACAGTGCGGAACAATTTCGCCCTGACTGGGTGAGCGTGTACGAACACCTGCATCCCTCTGCCGATGCGGCAGTGATCGACCGGATTCTGGACAAACACCGTTTGCTGGCCAAACAGCTCAAAAAAATCATTGACTTGTTGAAACCGCAGAACAAAGTGCGCGTGCGTTATCAGGAAGAAGGCGAAGAGCTGGATCTGGATGTGGCGATTCGTGCGCTGATTGAACACCGCAGCGGCGCCACGCCCGATCCGCGTATCAACTTCAGCCATCGCCATGATGGACGCAACATTGCAGTTTCTGTGCTGCTGGATTTGTCTGCCTC
>JAJYMO010000034.1:0-18430 GCA_021786845.1 Pseudomonadota bacterium
GCCATGCGGCGAGCGCTGCTGCGGCATCATCCTGCGCCACGACGGCCACCACTCGCCCTTCACAAGCCAGATAGTAGGGGTCATAACCCAGTATTTCGCAAACCGCCGTCACCTGATCGCGTACCGGGATGGCGGTCTGCTGCAATTCGGCTTGCAATCCGGTAGCGCGGCTCATTTCATTCATCACAGTGGCCAGACCGCCGCGCGTGGGATCACGCATGAAACGCAGTCCGGGCAAACACAGCAATGCTTGCGTTAACGGCAATACGCTGGCGCAATCCGAGGCCAGTTCCCCTTTGAGTCCGAACTGTTCTCTTGCCAGCATCACGGCGATGCCGTGGTCGCCCACCGGCCCGGATACCAATATCGCATCGCCTGCGTGGATATGTTGCATACCCAGTTCCACATTCCGCGCACGCACGCCGATGCCTGCCGTCGCCAGATAGAGTCCGCCGCCTTCGCCGCGCCGCACCACTTTGGTATCGCCTGCCGCAACCACCACGCCTGCTCCCCTGGCGGCGCGCGCCAGGCTGGCAATGATGCGATCCAGTTGTGCCAGCGGCAGGCCTTCTTCAATGAAGGCGTTTAGCGATAAATAGCGCGGTGTTGCACCGGAGACCGCCAGATCGTTGACGGTGCCATGCACCGCCAGACTACCGATATCCCCGCCGGGGAATTCCAGCGGTTGCACGGTAAAACCGTCAGTGGTAAACATGAGCTCATTTGCATCCCAGGGCAACCGCGCTGCATCGGCATTCACATCCAGCAGCGGGTTGCCCAGATGACGGGCAAAAACATCTTCGATCAGCTCGCGCATATAGCGTCCGCCATTGCCGTGTGCCAGCGTGATATAGGTATCATTCATGTCGGTATTCCGTTTCTATTATCTGGCCAAAGCTGATCCCGCCATCATTGACGGGTAGGTTTTGCGTCAGCCTGACTTGTAAACCAGCAGAGGTGAGTAAACTGACAACCCGTTCAGTCAGCCGGCGATTCTGGAATACCCCGCCAGCCAGTCCGATACATTGTACTGGATGTGTCGTCTGAACTGCCCGAACCTGTGCCAGCAGTGCATGGGCAAGGCTGGTGTGGAACAGATCCGCGCGCTGGCTTATGCTTCGCGCTGTATCTGTCAGCATGGTGACCAATGGCGCCCAATCGGTGCGCCATATACCCTGTTCATCGCGGTTCAGCGGAAGAGGGATTGCATCGCACGTGTCGTTGCGACATGCGGCTTCCAGCCACATCGGTCCTTGCCCCTCAAAACTGGCATGGTGAATCAGGCCGGTAAAAGCCGCCGCAGCGTCAAACAGACGCCCAACGGACGAAGTTTGCTGCGTATTGATGCGTCGCTGCCAGGCGGCATGGATCAGTTCAGTATCCGCCGGTAAATCAGTCCACTTGACCCCGGTTTCCCATGCCATGGCTGCGGCAGCACGCCATGGCTCGCGTCCAACCGCATCGCCGCCGGGTACATGAAAAGGCCGCATGCTTGCTACCCGCACCCATTTGCCAGGGCCGCCGAACAGCGCCTCGCCGCCCCACATGGTGCCGTCTTCCCCATAACCCACGCCATCCCAGGTGAACACCAGCCAATTGTCGATATCCGGATATTCTCCAGCCAATGCAGATGCGTGGGCGCGGTGGTGAAATACCGTGGTCAGCGCCAGGCCGCTTGCTCGCGCCCAGCGAGTGCTGGCATAGCCGCTGTGTGCATCGCAGACTACGCGGGTGGCCGTGACGTTGTACAGTTTCTGCAAATCGCCAATTACCTGCTCAAACACCGCCATTGAGCGCAGCGAACCCAGATCGCCGATGTGCGGCGAAACCACCACACGCCGTTCCCAAGCCAGTGCAATGGTATTTTTGGTGTGCCCACCCACTGCCAGCAGGGGCGTTTCCAGCGCAAACGGCAAGGTCATTTCCAGAGGGGCCATGCCGCGCCCCAGTCGCAAGGGTCGTGCTACGTCTGCACTCACACGGAAGACGGAATCGTCGGCGGGGCGCACAATGGGTCGGTCATGATGCAGAAATGCGTCGGCCACCCCGGCTAATCGCATTTCAACTTCGGCGTTGTCGGTCAGTACCGGTTCGCCGCTGAGATTGGCAGAAGTCGTCACCAGCGGCGCAGCGAAATCAGTGAGCAGCAAATGGTGCAGCGGGCTATAGGGCAGCATTACCCCGATTTCTGTCAGGCCCGGGGCCAATTGTGGCGTAAGCGGATTGTCGGCGCGTTGTTTTAGCACAAGTATGGGACGTGGCGGACTGGACAAAAATACCGCTTCGTCATCACTCAGCACCGCAGCGCGCCGCACGCTTGCCAGATCAGAGAACATCACCGCCAGCGGCTTATGCGGTCGTGCCTTGCGGTCGCGCAACCGCAGCACCGCCGCTTCAGATCCGGCGTCGCACAGCAGGTGGTAACCACCCACGCCTTTCACCGCTACAATCTGACCGGCGCGCAATGCCGTGATCCCTGCCGCCAGTGCGGCCTCGCCCGCGAGCGTGCCCCCATCATTTCTGAACAGCCATTGCGGCCCACATTGCGAACAGGCGACCGGTTCGGCATGGAAACGCCGATCCAGCGGGTTGTCATACTCTGCACGACAATCAGCACACAACACGAAATCACGCATGCTGGTGGCGGTGCGGTCATAGGGTAAATGCTCGATCAAGGTGTAACGCGGGCCACATTGGGTGCAATTAATAAACGGATAACGGTAACGGCGATCCTGCGGGTCAAACAATTCGGCCAGACATGCTTCGCAAGTAAAGTAATCCGGCGGCACATGAATGTCTGGTTGTGCATTGTTGACACTGGGACGGATAGTAAAGTCGATGATGCCGGCAGCAGGTGTGGGCATCTGTTCGAGAATACGGGGTTGCGACAGCGGTGGCGCTTCCGCCAGCAGGGCGTTGGCAAACGCAGTCAAATGTTGCGCGGTGCCTTCGACAAGAATATCTACCTGACCCAGTCTGTTCTGTACCCAGCCGTTTAACCCGAGACGCTGCGCCAGACGGTACACAAAGGGGCGAAAGCCCACGCCCTGGACCCGACCGGATACCACGAAATAGGTAGCCAGGAGCCTGTCAGACTTAAAGGAAATCGGCTGCAAATCCGCCTGGCCGGTGCACATTTCACCGCTTTTTTGGTCAATAGAACAACTATTGACCGGCAAAACCGGCAAAATCTGTCCTCGCCCAGCCGAATTTTGCGAGCAACCGCTATGCGGTTTGCCTGCTTGAATCTCCTCGCTTCGATTCTTCAAGTCCGACAGGCTCCTGGCAGCGGATTCAAGCGACTTTGGCCTCGCGGACGCCGCTTGCCCACCAAATCCTGCAAGCTCCCTCATCCGATACCATGCACGGCCCGACGGGTGCGCGTGGTGTGCAGGCACGGCCATACAGACGGCACTGATCGGGATAGATTTTACCCAGGACGACTTGGGCGCAGTCACAACCGGCTGGCATTTCACCGGCGCGCTTGCGCGCAGGATCGTCATAAGCAGGGAAGCGCAGTCTCGCATCATGTGCCGCCAGCGCTGATTTCATGCCAAAGCCGGAAGCTGCAATGACGCCCACGCCGCGCCAGTTGGCATCGATCACATCCATGACTTGCGCCAGTTGGCGACGGGCACTGGTATTCCCGGCAGGGCGCACCAGTTCCGGGTAGCAATTATCGAGAAAAGGGCGATCAGCCAGCAATTGGCGCAATACCGAATAAGTCGCCGCCAGCAGCGATTCGGGTGTGAACCCTGCTACTGCGGCAGGCAGGCCATGCCGGACAGGCACGAAATTCCATTCGTCCGCACCCATGATCGTGGCCACATGTCCGGGGGCGATGAGTGCGTCAAAACCCGGCTTGCCCACCTCCAGTAACATGGCAACAGCTGGCCAGGTAAGGCGGCCAGACAGCAGTACGGACAGATTTGACGGTACACCCGCTGCCACCATCGCTGCCACGGGCGCGATGGTGGTCTCAAAACCGGCAGCAAAAAATACCACCGGAACATCCTGATTGTCGCGGGCAATCTGTACCGCCTCAGTCGGGCTGGCAACCGGCCGGATATCCGCACCTGCGGCACGCGCCGCATCCAGTGAGCGGGGCTCGCTCCTGGGCACATTGACCGGTACACGCAACATGTCGCCAAACGCCACCAGGATGACTTTTTCGTGCAGCGCCAGCTGTATCGCCTGATAAACATCCTCTTCCGGGCAGACGCACACCGGGCAACCGGGCCCGGGGATCAGTTCGATATTGTCCGGCAACGCGCCACGCAAACCTGCCATCGTGATGGAACGCTCATGGCCACCGCATACATTCATGATTTTGACGCGGGCGGGCAGTTCCAGTGCGCGAATTTTTTGTAACCAGTAAGCCGCATCGTGTCCCATGATTAAACCCCGGCGTGAGCGTGCAGGCGGACACCCTCGGGCTGAAGGTGGGGTTTGACCGTTGCGCCGTCCTGCACGCGAGCACGTTGTGCGGCAAGTTCCTGGCGCAACCAGTGATACCAGGCCGCCATGCCTTGTTCCTTGCGTGCGGAAAGCGGCAACAGCGGCACAGTGCTCGCCAATTGGCGTAAACAGTGCTCGGCCCTTGCCGGGTCAAAATCATCGAGCACAGGTAACAGATCAACTTTACTCAATATCACCGCATCGGCGGCACGGAACATGACTGGATATTTGGCGGGTTTGTCGTCACCCTCCGTCACAGACAGCAGCGTGACATTGCGATGCTGTCCCAGATCGAAACTCGCCGGGCACACCAGATTGCCGACGTTTTCGATAAACAGGATATCCACCCCGGACAGGTCCAGATAGTGCAAGGCTTCATGCACCATGTGCGCATCGAGATGGCAGGCACTGCCTGTGGTAATCTGATAAGCGGGCACGCCACGAGCACGAATGCGCGCGGCATCGTTTTCGGTTTCCAGATCACCTTCGATCACGGCCAGCCTGAATTCATCCTTGAGCGCGTCGATGGTCGCTTCCAGTAAAGCCGTCTTGCCGGAACCGGGAGATGACATCAGATTGATCGTGAGGATGCTGCGCGCATCAAAATGCGTGCGGTTATGCGCCGCCTGATCGTCATTGTGTGCCAGCAGCTTTTTGAGTACAGAGACCGCACTCGCGCCATTTTTTACCGGTTTGTATGCCAAATGTTTGTTGCCTGGCGTTACATTGCAGCCGCAGCTATCGCACATGAGCAGCCCTCTCTAGGTCATTAATTCCAGATTCGCCAGCAGCAGTTCGTCGCCACTGATCAATTGGGTATGGTAATCCCCGCATATCCCGCACAGCAAACGGTTGGCGGTCGCTTCAGTATCGGCACCGCAAGTCTGGCAGTGTACCCGTAGCGGTTGCGACTCAATCACCAGTTGCGCCGAGGCGGCCAGCGTACCGGCTGCCGCCAGCGGAAATGCGCTGACCAGTAACGCAGGTTCCACGCCAGAGAGTGGGCCAATATGCAGCGTGATCATCAAGACTTCACGCGCTGAATTTTCCTGCGCAATCTCAATGACCTGGGTGACCAGTGCTTGACATACCGACAGTTCATGCACGATGCATGTCCGACTCGATGGTCAGCATTTCGTCGTAAAGTTCCCAGGCACTTTGCGCTTCGGCTGCGCTCATGGTCTGGATCGCATAACCCACATGCACCATCACGTAATCACCCACCACAGGCATTTCGTCCTGCAACAAAAAAAGACTGACCTCGCGCGCCACGCCTTTGGCAGACGCTTGCGCGACAAAACCATCCATCACGGTAATTTGCATGGGTATGGCCAGACACATGACGCACCTCGCTGAGTTCAAATTTCCAGATTGGTACAGTATAAACCCGGATTGACATTCTGCCATGCCGATATTTTTATTTTTCCGGCTTGAATACCATACTAATTCAGTGGGTTGCTATTTAAATCCAGCGTGCTAACATTCATGCCGTTCATATTAATTTAAATCGGATATGATGGTGTTAATTTAAATCGGGTGTGGTAGTATTAACCCTGTCAGGCGTGCTAGTATTAACCCAAGTTGTTAAATTATCCCGGTATAATTTTCATGACTACTCTGGTGCTCGGTATCGGCAACACCCTGCTCTGCGACGAAGGCGTGGGCGTGCACACTGTACGTGCACTGGTGCAGAATCATTCCCATCTGGCTGACGTTGAATTTATGGACGGCGGCACACTCAGTTTTTCCCTTGCTGGCGATGTCGAAGACGCCAGACAACTTATTGTTATCGATGCCGCCGAACTGGACAGCCCTCCGGGCACAGTGCGTACTTTTATTGGCGCGGACATGGATCGTTTTCTTGGCGTCAACCGCAAACGCAGCGTACATGAAGTCAGCTTGCTTGATTTGATGGCTGTCGCACATCTGGCGGGTCACTTGCCGGAACGCCGTGCGCTGATTGGCATACAACCCGATGTCGTGGATTGGGGCGATGCCCCGACTGCGGCTGTTGCACAGGCCATCCCCCAAGCCTGTGATCTGACCCTTGAACTGATCGAGGCGTGGCGCACATGAATAGCTTAACTCATATCAATATCAAAGTAATCAACCCCCTGCCTTGCCAGTCAGCCGGTTTGTCTGGCAATACCGATGCCATTCTGCACGAAATTCTTGCACTGCTGGAAGCCTTTGTTGCGACCGGACAAACCGGTGCGATAGACCTGCATAGCCTTCCTCTCACCGTTGCTGACTACGAAGTGCTTCGCACCACCCTGGGTGATGGCGAAGTGCATGCGCACATCAATGTGATCGGCAAAACCGAAGTACGCGAAACGCTTTACCCCGGTGTATGGTGGCTCACTTACTACAACATGGAGGAGGACATCGTGGCGGATTTGCTCGAAGTCACCACCATTCCTGAAATCCTGAAATCGCCTGCGGAAGATGTCCGCGAGGGGCTTGCCTGTTTACGTGATTTGACAGGAGCCGTTACCATGATGTAACCAGCCAGCAATAAACCCGTTGGAGTAAGCCATGAACGAATGGAGCAAGCCATGAACGAATCTGATACATTAGGCGCCAGTTTGGTACGCAGCGGCGTGAGCCGCCGTTCTTTTCTCAAATTCTGTACAGCCATGGCTTCGCTCATGGCACTGCCTCCGGGCGCTGCTTATGCCATGGCCGACGCACTCAGTCGCGCGCAACGCCAATCGGTTATCTGGCTGTCGTTTCAGGAATGCACCGGCTGTGTGGAATCGCTGACCCGTTCCTTCGATCCGACGCTGGAACAGATGATCTTCGAAATGATTTCGCTGGATTATCAGGAAACCTTACAAGCTGCTTCCGGCGAAGCCGCCGAACTGGCTCGCGTTGAGGCGATGAAATCCTCCTATGGCAAGTATCTGCTTATTGTTGACGGTTCCATTCCGACCAAAGACGGCGGGGTATATTCCACGGTGGCGGGTGTTTCCAACTATGACAGACTGATAGAAATGGCCAAGGGCGCAGCCGCCATCGTGGCGGTGGGGACCTGTTCTTCCTATGGCGGTATTCCGCACGCTAACCCTAATCCAACTGGCGCAGTATCGGTATCCGACATTATCAAGGACAAACCAGTCATGAATGTGCCGGGCTGTCCTCCTATTCCTTCGGTCATTGCAGGCACGCTGGCTTATTTCGTCACCTACGGGAAATTGCCGGAACTGGACCACATAGGACGCCCTAAAGTGTTTTATGCCGACACCATCCATGACCGTTGCTACCGGCGGCCCTTCTACGATCAGGGAAAATTTGCCAAAACTTTTGACGATGAAGGCGCGCGTAACGGTTGGTGCCTCTATGAACTGGGTTGCAAGGGCCCGACCACCTATAACGCCTGCGCCACCATAAAATGGAACGGTGGCGTCAGCTATCCGATTGAATCCGGGCATGGTTGCCTTGGCTGCTCCGAACCGAATTTTTGGGACAATGGCAGTTTCTACCGCCCATTATCCACGCCGCTTGCCAGCAATACCCATATCATTGCCGCCGGCACACTGGGCGGTATCGCCGCTGGCGTTGTCGCAGCTGGCCTGTCACGCAAACATCAGACGCATATTGGTGAGGAGAAATAACATGGACTTGCTGCAATTTGCCCGTGGGCCTGCCCTGACTTGGGCAGCGACTGTGTTCATGTTTGGCATCACCTGGCGTCTGGTGGGCATTCTTCTGCTCAAACGCAGTCCTGATTTTTCGGAGGCACGCAACGCCACCAGTTGGCTGGGCGCCGTCAAGTTAATCATTACCCGATCCTGGCCGCGTCGCGAATTCAGACAGCGTACGCTTTTTGCTCAATCTTTGGGCTATATTTTTCACGTCGGACTGGTGATTATCCTGTTCGGTTTCGCACCGCATATCCTGTTTTTCAAGGCGTTGACCGGATTAGGCTGGCCCAATCTGCCCAGCGCGTTTATTCAGTTAACCAGCGGGATTACACTTGCCGCCCTGATTGTCGTGCTGGTGCGGCGACTCAGTCATCCCGTGCTGCGACTGTTATCGAATTTTGACGATTATTTCAGCTGGCTGGTTACGTTTACCCCTGTCGCGACCGGCATGCTGGCGGTCGCCCATTTCGGCGCACGTTACGAGACTTTGCTGGCCATTCATCTTTTGTCCGTCGCACTGCTGCTGGTGTGGTTCCCTTTTGGCAAACTCATGCATTCGGCCTTGATATTTATTTCGCGCGGCACGACGGGCGCATTATTTGAACGCAAGGGAGCATCAATATGAGTACGGCAGAGATTGACAGCACACACCCTCTGGAACTCGATCAACCCCGTTTTTCGGTAAAAAACCCTGAGGCGCGTTACGACAAGCAGGGCGACCTGTCCGATGCACAGCGAGTAGAAACGGCGATGCGCTACTTTGTAAAGGATTTCGGTGCAGTGGCTGCCACTTATCTGGAATCGTGTATCCATTGTGGCATGTGCGCGGATGCCTGCCATTTTTATGTCGCCACCGAGGATCCCAAATACACGCCGATCTGGAAACTGGAACCATTCAAGCAGGCTTACAAACGCGAAGCCGGGCCGTTCGCGGCGATTTATCGGGCGTTGAATCTGAAGAAAAAAGTCACTGTAGAACAGCTGGAAGCCTGGCAAGCGCTGATTTATGACAGTTGTACCCTGTGTGGTCGCTGTACGCTGATCTGTCCTATGGGTATCGACATTGCTTCGCTGGTTGGGCTGGCACGTCACGGCATGAATCAGGCCGGGCTGGTGCCTCATGAGCTCTGGGCGGTGGCAGAACGGGCCCAGCGCGAAGGCAGCCCGCTCGGTGCCACACCCAAGGTGTTCAAAGACCGCTGTGAATGGCTGGCTGACGAGAATCAGGTTGCGATCCCCGTGGATAAAGCCCAGGCGGACGTCGTTGTGACCATGTCTTCCATAGAAATCATGAAATATCCGGATTCTATTGTCGCCACTGCAAAAATTCTCAATCATCTCGGATTGAACTGGACTTTTCGTAGCGATGGTTATGAAGCCACCAACTTCGGCATGCTTTCCGGCAACAGTGCCTGGCAACAGGAAGCGAGTATGAAGCTGATTCATGCCACCATCGCCGCTGGGGCAAAATTACTGATTTTGCCTGAATGTGGGCATGCCTATGGTGCGATGCGCTGGCAAGGCGCGAATATTTATGGCAAACCGCTGCCTTTCAGGGTGTTGCATATTTCCGAATTTTTGGCGGAAAACACTAAAAATGGCGCGATAAAAACCAAACCGCTGGGTAAAACCCTGACTTTTCATGACCCTTGCCAGATCTCGCGACGCGGTGGCGCTATTGAAGCGCCGCGTGACGTGCTCAATGGTCTGGGCGCGGCGCTGATCGAGATGAAGGATACCAAGGGTGTGAATTGGTGCTGCGGCGGTGGCGGTGGTGTGGTGACCATTCATCGGGCAGACCCCATCCGTTACAAGGCATTCCAGATCAAAATGAAACAGGTGGATGATGCGGGCGCAGAGCTGCTGGTTTCCAGTTGCTCCAACTGCCGTCAGACATTTGATGATGGTCAAAATCACTTTCACTGGGACAAAACCATGCTCAGCCTGTTAGAGCTGGTCGCCGACAATCTGGAGGACAAATGAGTACACCAACCAACCGGGTGATCGTCGATCCGATTACCCGCATCGAAGGGCATCTGCGCATTGAGGCGGAAACCGATGCTGATGGTCGAATTATCCGTGCTTCCAGTGCCGGCACCATGGTGCGAGGCATTGAACTGATTTTGCGTGGCCGCGATCCACGTGATGCCTGGGCCTTCACCCAGAGGATCTGTGGGGTGTGTACCCTGGTGCATGGCATTGCCTCGGTGCGTGCGGTGGAAGATGCGCTGAAATATGACATTCCGGCCAACGCACAATTGATTCGTAACCTGATGATCGGTGCGCAGTTTGTGCATGATCACGTCATGCATTTTTATCACCTGCATGCGTTGGACTGGGTGGATGTCGTCTCCGCACTCAAGGCCGATCCCAAAGCCACTTCAGCGCTGGCACAAAGCATTTCCGGATATGCCAAATCTTCACCGGGTTATTTTTCTGATGTGCAGAAGAAACTCAAGGGCTTTGTCGAAGGTGGTCAACTGGGTATCTTTGCCAACGGCTACTGGGGAAACCCTGGTTATAAATTGCCACCAGAGGCCAATCTTATGGCCGTCGCCCATTATTTCGACGCACTGGCCTGGCAACGTAATGTGGCACAACTGCATGCGATTTTCGGTGGCAAGAACCCGCATCCCAACTTTGTGGTGGGCGGTGTGCCTTGCGCGATCAGCATTCATCCTGAAGGTCAGGGTGCCAGTTCGGGCACCACTTCGCTGAATGTTGAGGGGCTGCAAAAAGTCCAGGACATCATCCATCAGATGCGTGACTTTGTCGATCAGGTTTATGTGCCGGATACACTGGCCATTGCCGGTTTCTACAAGGACTGGTTCAAGCTGGGCGAGGGAATAGGCAATTTCATGAGCTATGGCGATTTTCCTGAAAAAGGCATGTCCGACGCCAGCAGTTTTCTGATTCCTTCCGGTGTTATTTTGAACCGTGACCTGTCCATTATTCATCCCGTCGATCTGAATGCCGAAGATCAAATTCAGGAATATGTCGCCCATTCATGGTACGACTACAGTGTTGGCAAGAACAAGGGCTTGCATCCCTATGTGGGTGAAACCAATCTTGATTACACCGGGCCAAAGCCACCTTATGCCCAACTGGATGTGGAGCAATCCTATTCCTGGATTAAATCACCGCGCTGGAAAGGTCATGCAGTGGAAGTCGGGCCTCTGGCTCGTGTATTGATACTGTATGCCAGGGGACATGAGCAGACGAGGGAACTGGTGGGCATGACGCTGAAAAAACTTGATCTGCCTGTTACCGCACTTTACTCCACGTTAGGGCGTACGGCCGCGCGTACACTGGAGAGCAAGATCATTGCCGATGCCATGCAGACTTGGTACGACAATTTGATTGCCAACATCAAGGCAGGTGATGTGAAAACTTTTAATGAAAAATTGTGGGAACCTTCTTCCTGGCCTTCTACGGCCAAAGGGGTGGGTTACACGGAAGCACCGCGCGGTGCGCTGGCGCATTGGATCATTATCAAGGACGGCAAGATTGATAACTATCAGGCTGTCGTACCCAGCACCTGGAACGCGGGGCCGCGCGACGAGGAGGGGCAGGAAGGTCCCTATGAAGCTGCGCTCAAAGGCACACAACTGCATGACCCCAAACAACCTTTGGAAATATTGCGTACCATCCACAGCTTTGATCCCTGTATTGCCTGCGCGGTGCACGTTACCGACCCTGAGGGTGAGGAACTTATCAAAGTTAAAATTCGTTAGGAGCATCGCTATCGATACCTGCTACACACATGCACTGGCTGGTATTTTTCATTTGCCTTCAACTCATGCTACTGTGCAGTCGCGTAGCGTGCAAATTTTGCCTTGAAATTTATGCCGCCAGAATTGGCAAGCGATGTCAGGAGCGGTGGGCAGCACTTGTCTGACCAATATCGGCATGACGCAGCCAGTACCCATGCCGCGCGTCATTTCAGTTTCAGTGCCGCCGAATGGTTGCGTCTGGGTGGATTTTACGGCGCAATCCTGTTGATGCATTTATTTGGTTTTGGTTTGTTTTTTTACTATTCGGTGCGCTACCAGGCGCTGTTTGGCTTGGGCTTTGCTGCGTATATGTTTGGTCTGCGGCATGCCTTTGATGCCGACCACATTGCTGCAGTGGACGACACTGTGCGTTATTTACTGCAAAAAGGTCAAAAACCGCTTGGGATCGGGTTCTTCTTTTCAATTGGGCATTCTACTGTGGTGTTCATCCTGGCATTGGTCATTGCATTCGCCGCCAATACGGTCAAACAAGGTTTGCCTGAACTGCAACACTTCGGTGGGTTGATTGGCACCAGCGTATCGGGGCTTTTCTTGTGGTTAATCGGCATCCTTAATTTTCTGTTGTTACTGGACATCCTCAAAGTTTGGCGACTCGCTAAAACCGGCCAGCACAACCATGCCCACCTGGATGAGCTGTTGGCAAAGCGTGGCCTGCTGAACCGGCTGTTTGGTGGTCGTTTACAGCGGCTAATCCAAAGCAGCTGGCAAATGTATCCGCTGGGTTTATTGTTTGGCCTGGGCTTCGATACGGCTTCAGAAATTGCTTTGCTGGCAATGACCGCAGGGGCGGCCAGCGGAAATTTACCGGTTGGCGCAGTGTTGTCGCTGCCAATTTTGTTCGCGGCGGGCATGTCGCTGATGGACACCACTGATGGTGTGTTGATGGTGAAGGCCTATCATTGGGCATTCGTGAATCCGCTGCGCAAGGTTTTTTACAACCTTACCACCACAAGCCTGTCGATGGCGGTGGCGTTGGTCATTGGCAGTATTGAACTGTTGCAAGTTTTTGTCCACCTCTTGCATCTTCATGGCACTTTTTACAACTATGTCGGTAATCTTGACTTCGGCGTGTTAGGCTATGTCATTGTCGGTATTTTCCTGCTGGTGTGGAGTGTGTCGACGCTGTTCTGGAAACTGAACAGGTTTGATGAGATGGGGGTGCGAGGAAAAACGGAAGTTATCCCGCGTTAAAATGGCCTGCGTGGCCTCGTCTGTCTTGCTGTTCCATATAATGCCCCAAAAACAATGAATGTAAATTGACCACCAGTGCTCGCGCGGGCTCGCAAAGTCGCCTGATGGATTGTTTGGGTTAAAGGTTGTCGTTGTGTGACCACTTTGTGGAAATGGACCCACTCATAAGGAAGATGGATGGACCCTGTTATGGAAGAGAATCTGGGTGAAGTGACGGCAGTGCGTGGCAGCGTCGTGGATGTGCGTTTTAATACGCGCTTGCCGATCATTCATACCTTATTGCGTACCGGTGCGGCACGAGAGATTGCTATTGAAGTACTGATGCAGCAGGATGCGCAGCATGTGCGTGGCATCGCTTTGACGCCCACTCAGGGTTTGGCGCGGGGTATGACGGTTTTGGATACGGGGGCGCCTTTGCAAGCGCCGGTCGGGACGGCTATTTTGGGACGGATGTTTGATGTGTTTGGGCAACCCATTGATTTATTACCGTTGCCTGAAGGAATAGTATGGCGATCGGTGCATCGCGCACCGCCTGCTTTGCGTGAGTGCGTCAGCGATTCGGCGGTGTTTGAGACAGGCATTAAGATGATCGATGTGCTGACCCCTTTGGAGCGTGGTGGTAAAGCGGGTCTGTTTGGGGGTGCAGGGGTAGGAAAAACGGTGTTGTTGACGGAAATGATTCACAATATGATGGGCCAACACCACGGTGTGAGCATATTCTGCGGTATTGGAGAACGCTGTCGCGAGGGTGAGGAGTTATACCGCGACATGCGTGATGCCAAGGTGTTGCCTAATATGGTGATGTTGTATGGACAGATGAATGAGCCGCCGGGCAGCCGGTTTCGTATTGGTCATGCGGCGTTGACCATGGCAGAATATTTTCGTGACGATGAACAGCGGGATGTGTTGTTGTTGATCGACAATATTTTTCGTTTTGTGCAGGCCGGTGCGGAGGTGTCTGCTTTAATGGGGCAAATGCCTTCTCGTTTGGGTTACCAACCTACTTTGAGCACTGAGCTTGCTGCGCTGGAAGAACGTATTGCAGACACGGTGCATGGTGCCATCACTTCCATTCAAGCCGTATATGTCCCTGCAGACGATTTTACCGATCCGGCTGCCATACACACTTTCGCGCACTTGTCCGCATCCATTGTGTTGTCGCGCAAGCGTGCCAGCGAAGGCCTGTATCCAGCAATAGACCCTTTGCAGTCCAGTTCTAAAATGGCCACGCCATCGGTGATCGGTGAGCGTCATTATGCCCTGGCACAGCAGATTCGACGTACTTTAGCGCAGTATGCAGAATTAAAAGACATCATTGCGATGTTGGGCCTGGAACAACTGTCATCTGAAGACCGCAAAACGGTAGGTCGTGCACGCCGGTTAGAGCGCTTTTTGACGCAACCTTTTTTCAGCACGGAACAATTCAGCGGTATGGCTGGAAAATTGGTCAGTTTAGCCGATGCGTTAGACGGTTGCGAGCGCATATTAAATGATGAGTTCAAGGATTATCCGGAAAGTGCCTTGTATATGATCGGGCGCATTTCCGATGCAGGTAAATCGGGTGCTGTCGCATGAATCTGAAACTGTCTCTGCCTGAAGTGTTGTTGCTGGATGTGAATAACGTGACACAAGTGATTGTTGAAACCATTCATGGCAGTATGGGAATTTTGCCCCATCGTTTGGATGGCGTGGCTGCGCTGGTGCCGGGTATTTTGGTCTATGATTTGGGTGCGGGTGGGCGACAGTATGTGGCGATAGATGAAGGGATGCTGGTAAAAGTGGACGAAACAGTATTGATTTCGGTTCATAATGCTTTGGCGGGCGAAGCGTTAGACCATCTGCAGGCGGCGTTGTCGTCCATGCAAACGCAACGGGACACGGAAGATCGCGATGCACGCGTGGAAATGGCGCGGGTAGAAAGTGGATTGCTACGTCGCTTAGTGAGCTTGCATCATGCGTAAAACAGACGATTTGGATTCGCCGGAACGCCAGGTGTCAACGGAACATCTGGTACGACGGATAAATGTACTGTTGGCGCGCCGACTTGCTGCACAACACAAGGAGTCCGTGTGGGCAGGGTTGGGTTTTATGGGCATGATCGGCTGGACTTTGAGTTTGCCAGTTTTGCTGGGGGTGATGCTGGGACATTGGCTGGATAGCCACTCGCCGGGCCACTATCGGTGGACTTTGTCGTTGTTGCTGTTGGGTTTGGTGATCGGTGTGGCCAATGCCTGGCATTGGGTGGTGAAAACCGGATGGATTGATGACAAGGATGGCGGAAAGCAATGAGCGATTGGGTCATGCGAGGCGCGGCACTTCTGGCAGGCGCAGGTTTGGGCGTATTTTTTTTTGGTGGTTTGTGGTGGACGGTACGCAGCAGCCTGGTGTCCAAACAGCCTGCGATCTGGTTGGGACTGAGCGGGTTAGTGCGTGTGGGGGTAGTTCTGACCGGGTTTTATTGGGTAGCAGGTCACGACGCGGCGCGTTGGCTGGCAGCCGTGCTGGGTTTTATGTTTGTTCAGCGCGTGAGCATACGCTGGTTGCGTCCAACGCGTGAATATGCCGGGGGAAAATAAGTGATGCACCTAAGCCCGGATCAAGTGATATTTTGGCAATGGGGATGGGTAAAACTCAACTTGACCATTGTGACCACCTGGATATTAATGGTGTTGATCACGAGTTTGGCCTGGTTGGCGACACGAGATTTGGAGCGTGCTGTCAGCGCCGATGCGCCCGTGTCGCATTGGCGTAGTGTGGTCGAATGGGTGGTGAGTTTGGTGTTGCAGCAAATCGTCGAAGTGGGTTTGCCGCGTTCAGAAAAATATTTGGCGTTTATTGGTACCTTGTTCCTGTTTGTAGCCAGTGCCAGTTTGTGCACTGTGTTACCCGTCTATGAACCACCAACGGGCTCACTTTCGACTACCACCGCTTTGGCGCTCAGCGTGTTTTTTGCGGTGCCTTATTTTGGTATACGGGAGCAAGGTATGTGGCGCTATTTACAGCATTATTTACAACCTGTTCCGATCATGTTGCCGTTTAATATTGTCAGCGAGTTGTCGCGTACCCTGGCACTGGCCGTGCGTTTGTTTGGCAACATGATGAGTGGCGGGATGATACTGGGTATTTTGCTGATGATAACCCCCCTGTTTTTCCCTGTTGCGCTGAAGTTACTGGGTTTGCTGACAGGCATGGTGCAGGCCTATATTTTTGGTATTTTGGCCACGGTTTACATTGCTGCCGCTGTGGGTTCGCACGAAACAAGAAAAGTGTTTGTTACGAAAGGATAAGAAAATATGGACAATGCAACATGGATAGCGGTGGCGTCAATTGTGACCAGCGGTTTGGCAATCGGGTTAGGCAGCGTGGGTCCCGCCCTGGGAGAAGGGCGAGCAGTGGCCGCGGCCCTGTCCTCTTTGGCGCAACAGCCTGAAGCTGCAGGGGTGATTACGCGCACCCTGTTCGTGGGGCTGGCCATGATCGAATCCATCGCCATTTATTGTTTTGTGGTGTCGATGATTTTGTTGTTTGCTAATCCGTTTTGGAACCATGCCATTTTGGCTGCGGTTGGAAAATAAAGCATGCTGATTGACTGGTTCACTGTTTTGGCGCAGGTGATCAATTTTTTGGTGTTGATCGCATTGCTAAAGCATTTTTTATATCGCCCGGTTTTAAAAGCCATTGCAGCACGCGAACAACGTATCGCACATGAATTGTCGGCTGCAAAAAATGCGGCGACAGCAGCGCAAGCGGAGTTGGCGCAACTGACGCAAGAACGACAAACATTGCAACAGCAGCGCGAGGCAGTGCTGGCCGCAACACAAGAAACCGCCCTGGCAGAGCAAAGTCGTGTGTTGGCGCAAGCCCATGTGGCTGCGCAGCGTATTCAAGAGGATGGTCGTTTGGGCGCGCAGGCTGAATTTCAGCAGCTGAGCAGCCTCATTGTGCAACGTACCTGCGGCGAGGTGCTGGATTTAACGCGGCGTGTGGTGAGTGATTTGGCGCAAGACGATTTGCAGGCACACATGATGACAGTATTTTTAGGGCGTTTGCGACAGTTAGATGCCTCTCAACGCGCGCCATTCGATCTTTTAGAGGTATCGACGCCATGGCATGTGCGTTCGGCTTTGCCATTGTCAACAGCGCAACAGCAAGAACTAATGGCAGGCGTGACAGCAGTATTTCCTCACGCGACAACCCTTGTTTTTGAAGTGGCACCCAGTCTGGTGTGCGGGATAGCCTTGTTGGCGGGCGGATACAAATTGACATGGAATACGGAAGATTATCTGACACAAATCAGGCAAAATTTGTTGGCGTTACCGCAATGGCCGGAACCGGCGGTTGCAACGGCGGGTGAAGGTTCATGACTGGTTTGCAACCTGTATTTGATCAGGCGTTTCGTGCTTTGGCTGCAGCGCAAAGTGGGCACGAGACTGCGTTGCAATGGCGTGAATCCGGAACGGTAATACGTATTGCCACGGGTGTGGTGATGGTTGGCGGACTGCCGGGCGCGGCCTATGAGGAATTGCTGAAATTCCCCAATGGGTTGTATGGCATTGCATTTTACCTGGAAGAGAATGAAATCGGAGTCATTTTATTGGGCGACCCCGTTGGTTTGCAGGTGGGTGATACCGTTGAACGCACAGGACGTGTCATGGACATTCCTGTGGGGCAAGCTTTACTCGGCAGGGTGATCAACCCATTGGGTGAAGCCCTGGATGATTTGGGTGCCGTGACCACCGCCGAGCGTTGGCCGGTAGAGCGTCCGGCACCTGCTATTATGCAACGTGCACCGGTTGAGGTGCCTTTGCAAACTGGTGTGAAGGTGATTGATGCGCTGATTCCGATTGGGCGAGGGCAGCGCGAATTGATTTTGGGTGATCGCCAGACGGGTAAAACCACGCTTGTGGTCGATGCCATCCTCAATCAGCACGATCAGAATGTGCTATGCATTTATTGTGCCATTGGGCAGCGTGCTGCCAGCGTGGCCGGTGTAGTGGCTACTTTGCGTGAGCAGGGTGCATTGGCATATTGCGTGGTGCTGGTGAGTGCGGGCAATGATGCGCCGGGGTTGTCTTATATTGCACCCTACGCGGCAACCAGTATTGCAGAATGGTTTATGGCGCAAGGGCGCGATGTGCTGATTGTGTACGATGATTTGGTTGCCCATGCGAGGGCCTACCGTGAGTTATCGTTGCTGTTACGGCGACCTCCCGGGCGTGAAGCTTATCCGGGCGATATTTTTTATATTCATTCCCGTCTGCTGGAACGCGCAACGCATTTGCGACCCGAACTCGGTGGCGGTTCACTGACGGCGCTGCCTGTTATTGAAACCGAAGCGCAAAA
>JAJYMO010000034.1:19003-22588 GCA_021786845.1 Pseudomonadota bacterium
GGCAGTGCGGATGAACTGAAATCGGTCGTGCGTACGATGAAAGTGATCGCGGCATCAAATATAACCCGTTATGCACAAGCGGTGCGGGCAATGGATGTGTACGATGAAACCATACGGCGTGGGTTGGCAGTCGTGTTGCGGCATGATGTGCTGGATGCGCAGGTTGAAACCGATCGTGTGGGTGTGGTGGTCGTGGGTTCGGATCAGGGTTTGGTCGGGCAATTTAACGATGAGGTATCAGCCGTCGCCCATCAGCTTGTAGCGAGTGTGACGCAATATAAGGTGTGGGCAGTGGGCGAACGTGTGGCAGACCGCTTGTTAGACAGCGGCATCCCCCTTGCGGCGCAGTTTGACGTGCCCACTACGACACATGCGACAACGGGTTTGGTCGCACAATTGTTGTCGCAAATAGCGCCCTGGTTGTTGGCTTATCCCCACGCCCCCTTGTGGGTAATTCATCACAAACAGCGGGTGGGTGAAGCACATGTGCCCATTCGTTTAAGGCTTTTACCGCTGGATAATGTTTGGCAAAAAACGCTGGTCGAAACCCCCTGGCCGGGTCGTCGTTTACCGGAGGTCATGGGCGACCGTTTGTTGACCTTGCAGGCCCTGGTTCGTGAATACCTGTTTGTGTCTTTATACCGGGCCAGTACCGAATCTATGGCCTGTGAGAACGCTAGCCGGTTAGCGGCCATGCAGCGGGCGGATAAAAATATTGATGAGTTGCTGGGTGAATTCAAGCGGGATTATTATCTTGCGAGGCAAGAAAACATTGATGAAGAGTTGTTCGATGTGATTGCCGGGTTTGAAACACAATCGTCAGAGGGTAATGGGTAAAAAATCAGCATGAGCCAGGGTCTTGTCATGAATGGACCCTGATATGGCATAGTGGTTTAGCCAGAGATGTCTTCTTCTATTCCGCCTTCACGCTTTTGCATCAACCCTTCCATATATGTTATTCTGCTTTGAATTTGTCACGGTATTCAAAGTTTCTTATGAGCGATCAATTCAAACGGGGCGGTAAGCGAGTTGGTGCGGGACGTAAAAGCACTTACGGTGAACCAACAAAGCAAATTCGTGTCCCCGAAAGTCAGGTTGTGGTGGTGTTCGATTATCTTCGTGCCCTGTGCCAACAAGTGTCCACAACATCACAACTGGCATTGCACAACATTGAAAACATCTCCCCCATGATGATGGAGCCGCCACGCAGTGTCGTTCCATTGATGTCATACAGCGTGCCTGCAGGGTTTCCCAGCCCTGCTGATGATTACATTGAAGACAGAATAGACCTCAATACACATCTCATCACGCATCGCGAAGCCACCTTTGTCTTGCGGGTTTCAGGTTGGTCGATGATCAATGCGGGAATTCATGATGGCGATGAAATTATCGTGGATCGCGCGCTCAACGCCAGCCACGGTAACATCGTGGTCGCTGTGGTGAATAATGAGTTAACAGTCAAACGCTTGCATCAATCGGCATTGGGTATTCGTCTTGTTCCAGAGAATCCGGATTTCGCTGATATTGTCATCAAGGCCGATGAAGAGTTGATGATCTGGGGGGTGGTGACGCGCGTGCTGCATAAAGTATAGTGGCGCTGCCGATGTCACGTATTGCACTCGTTGATGTGAATAATTGCTATGTGTCCTGCGAGCGTTTGTTTCGCCCTGATTTGCTCAATAAACCGGTGGTGGTGCTGTCAAATAACGACGGTTGTGTGGTGGCGCGTTCTGCTGAGGCGAAGGCATTGGGTGTTGTCATGGGCGTGCCATGGTTTAAGTTGAAAGGGTTTGCCAGGCAACACGGCATCGTGGCACTGTCGAGCAATTATCCGCTGTATGCTGACATGAGCAATCGCATTATGTCGTTGTTGGCCACCTACAGCGCACGACAGGAGGTGTACTCGATTGATGAATGCTTTCTGGATTTGACAGAACATACACACACCGATTTAACAGATTATGCACGAACCATGCGGTTGCAAATTGCGAAATGGTTGGGGTTGCCCGTTTGCGTGGGGATCGCATCCACCAAGACCCTGGCCAAATTGGCCAACCATGTCGCCAAGAAGCAACCCTTATGGCAAGGGGTGTGTGATTTAACTGCGCTGGACAAGTCGGCACTGGATGCCTTGCTGGCGGAGATCCCCGTCTCAGCGGTATGGGGGGTAGGGCAGCAGCATACACAAGCCTTCATGAAGTTGGGGATAGCTACTGTGCGGGATTTGCGTGATGCGGACAGCCGGTTTATTCGCAAACGGTTTTCCGTGGTATTGGAACGCACCGTGCAAGAATTGCGGGGGGTGGTCTGCTTGTCGCCGGGCTGGGTTGGTTGTGCCAAACAACAAATCATGTCAAGCCGATCATTCGGCCGACCCGTTCATACGTTTGCGGATTTGGCCGAAGCCGTGACCACCTATATCACGCGAGCGGCGCTGAAATTGCGCCAGCAAAACAGTCTCGCTGGGGCAATACAAGTGCAAATCAGAACCAACCCGCATCAACCCAAAGCACCGCAATACAACCCCAGTATCATTGTGCCGCTGTCTCAACCATCGGCAGATACGCTCATGCTGAATGCTGTTGCGGTACGTGGGTTGGCACAAATTTTCCAACCAGGCTATGCCTATGCCAAAGCAGGGGTGATGTTGCTGGAATTGTTGCCCGCTACCCGAGCGCCGGGCGATTTGTTTGCTGACCTTGGGCATTCAACACGGCGCACGACGCTGATGCATACGATGGACAGGATTAATGGCAAGTATGGTGCCAATGTCATCGGTGCGGGCGTGGCGGGCATGAGTGAGCGGCGTAGCTGGATGATGAAGCAAGGACAAAGAACACCCAACTATACGACACGATGGTCGGAGTTGGCGGTAGTGCAAGCGGTGTAACCCGGGTTTTTTGAGTCAAGATGTGTGACAGATTTCTGGTCGTTGGCCTGGCTGCGGGGTGACTTCTTGCGATTCAGGGTGAATTGACCCAAGTCAAGACACATTAGGCATGAGTGATATAGACTGACAGCATCTTACCACACAGAGGTATTTCATGCATAAGCGCAATCGTTGGTTCGTCACCATCGGCCTCATTTATGGCCTGATCGGTGGCGTAGTGGCATTGACCTTCCTGGGTGCACCGACCTTAATTCCAGGTAATGTGCCACGTATTCATGGTCATATTATGTTGCTTGGGTTTATCCTGATGTTTATTTATGGTGTTTCTCTGCATGTTTTGCCGCGATTCTCCGGTCAGACGCTGTATTCGGAACGCATGGCCAATTGGCAACTGTATCTGGCTAATGCTGGCCTGCCGTTAATGATCGCAGGGTGGTTGTTGTGGGAGAACTGGTTGGTATTGATCGGCGGGACATTGAGTTACGCGGGTATCGCGTTATTTGGCATTAATATTGTCATGACGGTGAGGCCAAAGGGATTATTCTAATTTGGATGTTGCGTATTGATGCACATATTTTAGCAGCACATTCATCAATTTTAGCAGCGTATTGAAGGTAAACGGAGGTCGTCATGAGTGAATACCGTGGTTGTGAGCTGCCGGAAGATTTGTATTACGATCTGGATTATGTGTGGAT
>JAJYMO010000021.1 GCA_021786845.1 Pseudomonadota bacterium
TCAGGTTCAATAACACTCAACTTTCCGCAGCAAATACCCACTCTTATCAGTCGTCGAATTTTTAAAGATCAATTTGGTTGCGGGGACAGGATTTGAACCTGTGACCTTCGGGTTATGAGCCCGACGAGCTGCCAGACTGCTCCACCCCGCGTCCGATATTACATCGCGTCGCATCAAAATATTACTGTGCGTCGTCGAGAGGTGAGACTATAGCAAACTCATGGCTTTGCCGTCAAGCTTTAACTGAATTTAATTTGGCTTGTTCTTACAAACAGGGTTATTTCTGGCTGATTTAGCTTGCCGCTTCAACTTCCTGATTCAACACTTTACGATACAGGTTTAACTCTTTGGTATTGGTCACCGGCACACCAAATAAATTGGACAGCTTGGTCAGGATGGTGGTAATTACTTTGGTTTCCCAAGTTTTATCGAAACGGATTTGAGTATCCAGCCAGTGTTCCAGCCATGACGGGTCTGGCAGCTGGCTTTGCACCGTATCATTGGGAAATAAAGCCGCATTGACGTGCAGATTAGTCGGGTGCAAAGCCCGACTGCTGCGTGACGAACTGGTCATCAGCACCCCCACCTTCGCAAACGATTTGCGCGCTTCCGCACCCAATTGCTCAATAGCACGCTGCATATACCGAAAATACACACCTCCATGGCGCGCTTCATCACCAGACAGCAGTCCGTAGATGTGTTTGATCACCGGCTCGGTGTGCCACTGTCCGGCACAACGGTACCATTGCGTTAAACGCATTTCCCCGCAAAAGTGCAGCATCAATGTGTCCATTGGCGGCGCGGGATCGAATTCAAATCGCACCGCGTGCAACTCGGCTTCAGTGGGCACTAAATCTGGACGAAACCGACGCAAATACTCAATCAAAACCAGCGCATGCTTTTGTTCTTCGTAGAACCATATTGACATAAAAGCCGAGAAATCACTGTCATGGCGGAAATCCCGCAAAAACATTTCTGTTGCTGGCAACGCAGACCATTCCGTAATGGCGTTCATCTTAATCGTCAGCGCCTGCTCATCAGTCAACAGCTCAGGCTTAAATTCGTCCCAAGGCACATCTTTCGTCATGTCCCAACGCACACGCTCCAAACTCGCATAAGCTTCAGGATAAATCATACAACCACCCCCACCCTATTCATTACATAAATATAACGACCATCATAACCGAGATTTTATTTTGCCACATGACAAATTGATGACTTTGAAAACCCGATTTTATGAAAATTTGGGGCCATTCACATAAACGAACCGGAACCATCCATTGGGCCACAACAAGATGATAACGAAACAATTTGCAGGATGGTTTTTTTGGACTAAACGAACTCTATTTTTAAGCGTTACTTTGGTCTGTTTCGCTTTATTATTTGCGAAATACAAGGCAAAAAAAGCCCGGGCCAAGCCCGGGCGAAATCCTCTGTATGAAGGAGGATGGAGGAGACAACACCATGAACCCCTCAGAAAGGGGTCAAAATCAGCGTTATTAGCATTTTCTAATATATTAACATTCTTGTCAAGAGATTTTTAAACCCCGCTGGCACACTCAATATCCTTCCAATTCTCCTGACCCCTTATTAAACAAGAAACTCTTGATCAAGATTCTGATAACACTGGCACAATAAATTGCCATAAACAATTCAATTAAACAATCGCTTAATAAATAATGTCTTGACAAAATGCACCCGCTTACAAAACACAAACCCTTGTCGGCAACCACGGACCAAAAAACCATTACAACCTTTGCAATGACCGGGAACCCGATAGACAACAAAATTGTCATCCGGTTTCACTGGCCATGCGTTAATTCAGACAACAGTCAAAATGAATCAACTGTCACGCATACTTACCCTTATCACTTTTATTAACCAGGTTAAAACTCGGGCCCTGTCGCCACATAAACCCGCAGCACGATCACATGACACCTCATCGTGTTGTGGCCGATATTTTACGGAATGATGGTATATTTGATTCATACAAACAATTGGGAACACGTGTTGATTTGTACAATACCCAGATTAACCTGATCAATTTTTGTCAAGATAACAAAATTAAGGAATAAAAAATGCGAGTCACTCAATTTGCTTATACAATTGCCACACTGGCCTTGGCAGCCAATCTGGCTTACGCTGATGGCAATTCTTTTTTTACCGCCCGCGCGGAAGTGATGTCTGCCATACCGATATTCCAGCAGATTAACCAACCACGGCAGGAATGCTGGAGCAACGTGGAAGAAAGCGCCAATTCAGTGAACAGTGAACACAGCTATACTGGCGCGGTCTTGGGTGGTTTAGCAGGCGGCCTGCTCGGGAATACCGTTGGGGGTGGAAACGGGAAAATTGCTGCAACAGCTGTCGGCGCCGCCACAGGTGCGATGGCCGGCAATTATCTGGGCAATCAGAATGTTCAACAACAACCCCAACAACATTGCGAAATTCGCGATCACTATCAACAGGTGCTGACTGGGTACACGGTCACTTTTCGGTACAATGGCAAAATCATGACCGCCATTATGCTGCAAAAACCTGGTCGCTTTATCGCCGTAAATGTCAACGTAGTGCCAGCCCCGGTACAATCCGCGCCCAGCAATATTTATCCGCAAAATGGCAATTAATCCAATTCACCGGACGCTCAGCAAGAGCAAAGTTAGCGATACTGCTCCGCCTTGGGTTCCCGATTAAGCAAGGATTCGACCGCTGCGCGCGGTGCCAGATTTTGGTACAGCACTTGATTCACTGCTTGCGCGATAGGCATATCAACGCCTAATCCAGCCGCCAATTTTACCACTTCACGCGCGCTATTGACCCCTTCGGCGACATGTCCCAAATCACGCAAAATATCAGCCAGAACCTCTCCACGCGCCAACCTTAACCCCACTTGCCGGTTACGCGATTGATCACTGGTAGCAGTGAGAATAAGATCCCCCATACCAGTCAAACCCATGAAAGTTTCTGCCCGTCCACCCAAAGCCTGCCCCAGACGGCTCATTTCTGCCAGTCCACGAGAAATAAGTGCCGCACGCGCGTTGTGCCCCAAACCCAAGCCGTCAGATATGCCTGCGGCGATGGCCATCACATTTTTTAGCGCGCCACCTACTTCCACACCAATACAATCGCTGCTGGTATAAACACGCAGACTCTGGTGATGCAAAGCGCCCGCCATGTCGCGAACGCGCTCTTGTTCGCTGGCCAAAGTCAGTGCCGTTGGCAATCCCCGCGCCACTTCACTGGCGAAACTTGGGCCGGACAATACGCCACACGGCACATCTTCACGCAAAACTTCCCGTGCAATTTGATGTGGCAAACGCATACTGCCCGACTCAAAACCTTTACACACCCAAAGCACTGTCGCATCGCCAATTTTGTCTACAATGGCCTCAAGCAATTGACGAAAAGCACCCGTCGGTGTGGCCAGCAAGATCAAGTCAGCGTCATTCACCGCCTCATCAATATCTGCAGTCAAATGCAAAGCACTCGGCAATTCAATGTCCGGAAGATAACGTGCATTGACATGACTGGTGTGCATCTGGGCGATTTGCGACGGGTCACGCGACCATAAACACACATCGTGGTGGCTGGAAAACTGTATTGCCAGCGCAGTACCCCACGCGCCGGCGCCCAAAACACCGAGCTTTAAGCGCCCCACAGCTGATCCAGACTCACATAGGCTGTGGACTGATTGGGCAGGGTCACCTTTGCCCAACGACCATTGACATTACCTGACCACGGCAACATCACACCTGCGGCGACATGGGCACAGACTGGCGCACTCGCACTCGCATCTGTATGGGCATCACCACTCACACGCATCACCACGGTGTGCGCATCACCCACGTTATCTGTTTGTACCCAAGCCATCAATCCCGATTCGTCCCGCACTTTCACCCAATTTTCCTGACGACTGATGACCTCAAACGGGTAACCCCGATTGGTGACAAAAAGTGGCTTGGCTTGCGTTGAGGGCCCATCGTAAAGTACGGCGGTTGCCGTTTTAACTGAAATAAAATCCAGCGCCCAGGCAGGCAACGTGAACATCATCAGCAATAACACCCTGGCCAGGAGTCTCATGAATAATCGCCTTAATGACTGGTAGAACTGCCGCTTGCAGCCTGTTGCTGCATATACAGCCCTTCAAAATTCACCGGATTTAACAACACGGGCGGGAATCCAGCCCGACTCACGACATCCGACACCGTTTCGCGCAAATAGGGGAACACGATATTGGGGCAGCCGATTCCCAACACCGCTTCAAGCTGGTCTTCAGGTACCTGTTCGATGCGGAAAATACCGGCTTGTGCCGCCTCGACCAAAAACATGACCGATTCGCCAATTTTTGCCGTCACGGTCACTTTAATAATCGTCTCATACACACCTTCACTGACAGGGGCGCTTTGCGTGGTCAGTTGCACGCCAATTTCAGGCGCATTTCGCTCAAGAAAAATTTGCGGTGCATTCGGTACTTCAACCGATAAATCTTTGACATATAATTTTTCAATTGCAAAAACGGCTTGTGCTGGCTTTTCACTCATGACTACCCCAAACTGGATCGATAAAATCAGTATTCTAACCCAATTCAACACCCCATTTGGGTTAAAATAAACCATGGCAGCCAAAACACTCTACTTCCACACATTGTGGATTACTTTTTTACTCAAACTGGCATTGGCAAGCGTTTTGCCCATGTCGGGCGATGAAGCCTATTTCATCCTGTGGGCCCAACATTTGGATTATGGGTACTATGATCATCCGCCGATGGTGGGTTGGATACTGTATTTATTGCAAAATTTAGGCCATGCGGCATGGTTTATCAGACTTCCCGCTGTGGTATTTTCTTCATGGATAGGCATACTCATTTATCGCTTGCTTGCGCCAAGCGGTGAAGGCCGTGCGGCCTTCACCGCAAGCTTGTTTTTGGTCTGGCCGATCACACTCATCAACGTACTCATCACGACCGACACCCCGCTGATTTTATTTGTATTTTTATCAGTATATGCGCTGGTAAAAGCTGTTCGTGGCAACCAGCAAAGGGATTTCGTGTGGTCCGGCCTGTGGCTTGGCTGCGCTTTCCTCTCCAAATATTTTGCCGTCTTGCTGGGTCTGGCCTATTTCGCCTGGTTTGTGTTCACCCAGGCAGGTCGCGCACGCTGGCGTAGCGGGCTATTGTTGGCGATGACTGCGCTGCCTGCAGTGGCCCTTAACGTGTACTGGAACTATACACATTGCTGGGACAATATCCTGTTCAATTTGTACAACCGCAATGTGGGTGCCGGACTGTCCTGGCACGACCTCGGTTTATATCTCATCACCACACTCTATCTGACAACACCCCCGGCACTGTGGGCATGGTGGCAATCACGTCGCGAACCAGCTCAGGACAAACTCGCCATGCAGATTTATGGGTATGTTTTTGCGATTCCCGTGTTTATTTTCTTTGTTCTGTCCTGGGGTAAGACCATAGGCCTGCATTGGGTACTGGCGTTTTACCCGTTTTACTTCCTGCTGTTAGGCAGTAAACTTCCCGAACAAAGACTGCTTCGGCTATTTCGTTTCATGCGCGGTTTTTCATTTGTCCACGGCATACTGTTGGTAACTATTCTGTTGGCACCAGCTGCCTGGTGGCAACATACCCGTTTCTATAGCGGCTATGTCCTGCTCACGCAACCGGCCAAGGTACTGAGCCAACTTAAACCCTATACCCATGGCATGCTACTCGCCACCAATGATTACTCCACTTCTGCCATCATGTCTTACCATTCAGGACATGAATATTTCGTCTATGGTCCGGGATCGCAGCATGCACGGCAAGACGACATGAACACGGATTACCGCCAACTTGATAGGCACAACATCTTGATTTTCGACAAATCGCCCACTGACATTCAACAGTATGCGCCCTATTTTTCCCGCGTAGTGCAAAAAACAATACTGGTCGATGGGGCCAAGTTTTACCTTGCCTCAGGCTATGATTTTCATTACGCCGCCTACCGGGTGGGCGTACTGGCGCGCATTCGACAAAAATACTACCGCATCCCGGCATACCTGCCCCATGCACCTTGTTATTTTTGCACTAAATATTTTTCTGATGGGGCCTGACCGAAACCCTGGTTTAAAAATCACCGAACGATACAATGCGTATTTTCAAAATTCCAATCGTGCGTGTGGCAAAACAATGACAAGATACGTGGCTCTGTGTGTGCTTGGCTTAACCTCAGCGGTCAACTGCCGTTTCAGGATCATGGCACATGAACAATCAAACTAAATCTATTCACTGGGCCAGCTTGTTTTTAATCTTCTTTCGGCTGGGCCTCACCGCTTTTGGCGGTCCCATTGCCCATCTGGCCTATTTCAGGCAAGAATTTGTCGCGCGTCGCCAGTGGTTGAGCGAGCATGCCTACGCAGAGTTGGCGGCCTTTTGTCAATTCACACCGGGTCCGGCCAGCAGCAAAGTGGGCATGTTGCTGGGCTTGTCACGCGGCGGTTTTGCAGGTGCGCTGGCGGCCTGGTTGGGGTTTACCCTGCCATCGGCGGTGGCATTGGTTTGGTTCGGTCTGGAAGTTACTGCCGCCAAATTGGGGGGTAACCAGTGGCATGGCTTACAAATTGTGGCGGTGGCCGTGGTCGCGCAAGCACTGTGGAGCATGGGGAAAACTTTGACCCCTGACAAGTCGCGCGCCAGCATCGCCGTGTTGGCCTGTGCATGGGTTTCTGCGATGCCCTCCACGGCAGGGCAAATCGGCGCGATTGCCTTGGGTGGCCTGGCAGGCGCCATCGGACTGCGCGCTTACGGCACCTTGCCGTCCAGCGAAGATTTCCCTGTCCATTATCGAAAACGCTGGGGGATATTTTTGTTAAGCCTCTTTGCAGGCTTATTGCTGGGGTTGCCAATACTGAATACAACCATGCACAATGACGGTATAGAGCTGTTTGATCGTTTTTACCGCGTTGGGGCGCTGGTATTTGGCGGGGGGCATGTCGTTTTACCCTTGCTGCAAGCGCAGGTTGTGCCGTCAGGCTGGGTGTCCAATAGCCGTTTTCTTGCCGGATATGGCGCAACCCAGGCCGTGCCGGGCCCGCTGTTCACCTTTGCGGCATATTTGGGCGCAGTATCCACCCACGCGCCCGGCGGCTGGATTGGCGCAACGATTGCGCTGGTGGCTGTTTTTTTACCTTCTTTTCTTTTGGTCACCGGTATTTTACCCTTCTGGGCCCAACTGCGCCGCCACCCCCACATGCAAGGCGTGATGAAGGGAATCAATGCCGCAGTAGTCGGCTTATTGTTGGCAGCGTTCTATCAACCGGTGTGGCACAGCGCGGTGTTGAACGCCAAAGATTTTAGCTGGGTACTTGGGGTTTTCGCGTTGCTGGTGTTCTGGAAAACACCGCCCTGGCTTGCGGTAATGCTGGCTGTGCTGGCCGGCACATTGGGGTGGGTGTGAATACCGTTTTCAGGTGAATTCGGATTAAGTGCTGTGATTGATGGTTTGGGCCAGTTGGCCTCTTTTTCAAGGAATTGAAATGACACAGTTATATACAAAAACGTTGGAATACCAGGCCACAGATGGCGCTCTGCTGGAAGGGTATGTGGCCTACCTTGACCTGCCGGGTAAAGTCAGGCCAGGGATACTGATCGCACATGACTGGCTGGGTGTCGGTGATTTTGTGCGCAAAAAGGCAGAGCAACTCGCTGCAATGGGCTATGTGGCTTTGGCCGCCGATGTCTACGGCAAGGGCATACGCCCGACCAGTGTACCGGAAGCCTCTGGATTAACCCGGCAATACCGGGCCGATCGGGCCTCTTTGCGGGCACGCATACGCGCGGCCTACGACGCATTGTGCACACTGGATCAGGTCGATGCCAAACATATCGTGGCCATGGGTTACTGTTTTGGTGGCACCACTGCACTGGAACTGGCACGCAGTGGCGCTGATCTGGTGGGCACAGCCAGTTTCCATGGCGGCTTGTCAAACCCGAACCCGCAGGACACCAGGCAAATTCGGGGCAAAGTCCTGATCATGCATGGTGCGGATGATCCGTTCGTTCCGCCTGAAGAAGTCATGGAATTCAAACAGACCATGCAGGAAGCACGCATAGATATGCGTTTTGTTGCTTATCCTCATGCCGTACACGGCTTTACCAACCCGGACGCCGACCTGAATCAAAATAAAGGACTGGCTTACAATGCCGAAGCCGATCAAGCCTCATGGCAGGCCTTTGAGGCGTTTTTGGCGGAAGTGGCACCGCTTCCGGCTCTAATGGGATAAACCCAAAATACCCATTAGCAAAAAACCGCGCCATGCCCGTTTTGGCGGAAATAGCGCGGTAATGAATAATTTTTACAAAATCACAATATAAAACAAAAAATAATATCCGTACAAACGATGTCAAATCCCCATTAAATCACCCGAACGCCTGTCGAACCCTCGCTCAAATGACCGATGACACTTGCTTCGGCAAACCCTAAACCTTGAAACAACGTCAGCACCGATGAAGCGGCCTCCGGTGCACAGCTGACCAATAAGCCGCCACTGGTTTGCGGATCGCACAACAGATTTTTTTTCCACAGCGCCATGTCTGCGGGCAATACCACTTCTTGCCCATAACTCAACCAGTTGCGTTCCGCCGCCCCAGGTGCATAACCCTGCTGCACGAGTTCTCGGGCAACAGGCAGTATCGGTAATTTTGCAAAATCAATCTCCGCAGCCAAATGAGATCCCCGGCACATCTCCAGCAAATGACCCAGCAAGCCAAAACCAGTCACATCCGTCACTGCGTGAACTTGAGACATGTCGGCCAGGGCAATACCGGGCGTGTTGAGCTGCGTGGTGGTGCGCAACATTTCGGCATAGCCCTGTGCGGACAGTTCACCTTTTTTGAGTGCGGAACTCAAAATTCCCACACCCAGCGCCTTGCCCAGAATCAGGGCATCACCGGCCTGCGCCTGATTGTTGCGTTTGATTTTATCGGGATGCACCAAACCGATGACCACCAAACCGTAGATAGGCTCTGGCGCATCAATCGAATGACCGCCTGCGATGGGGATACCCGCTGTCCGGCACACCGACTCACCTCCCGCTAAAATCTCGCGTATGGTACCGGTGTCCAGTTTTCCGACTGGCATACCCACAATGGCCAGCGCAAATAAAGGCTTACCGCCCATCGCATACACATCTGAAATTGCATTGGTGGCAGCAATCTGACCAAATTCGTGTGCATCATCCACAATGGGCATAAAAAAGTCGGTGGTGGCGACGATGGCTTGCGTGTCATTGATTTGGTACACGGCAGCATCATCACTGGTTTCTGTGCCAACCAAAAGTTGGGGGTGGATGAAGCCCGCCGGCAACCCTGCCAGCAAGTCGCGTAATACTGAAGGCGCGAGTTTGCAACCGCAACCGCCGCCGTGGGAAAATTGTGTTAATCTGACCGGATTCATGAGATCTATTTGCCGTGACGAATCCCATTACCCTAACATACCTGTCCGATTTTGACGAGATTATTGATGTGCGCACGCCGGATGAATTTGCGCTTGATCATGTTCCGGGCGCGCAGAACTTTCCGGTGCTCAGCAACCTCGAACGTGCACAGGTCGGCACACTTTACAAAAAAACTTCTGAATTTGAGGCGAAAAAACTGGGGGCAGCACTGATTGCCCGCAACATTGCCGAACATTTGCAACAGCATTTTGGCAATCGCCCGAAAACTTGGCGGCCACTTGTCTATTGCTGGCGCGGCGGAATGCGCAGCGGTGCCATGCAACACATTTTGCGACAAATTGGATGGCGGGCAGAAAAACTTCCCGGGGGGTATAAGGCCTATCGGCATGCGGTGTTTACCGATTTGGAAACCCTGCCAGAGCGCTTTGATTTTAAGGTGATTTGTGGCTTGACGGGTTCCGGGAAAAGTCGCCTGCTCACCGCACTTGCCGAGCAAGGTGCCCAAGTGCTGGATTTGGAGCAACTCGCTCAACACCGAGGCTCGCTTTTAGGCAACCTGCCTGATTGCCCTCAGCCTGCACAAAAAATGTTTGACAGCCGGGTGTGGTGGCAATTATCCCGGTTCAATCCCGCGCAACCGGTGTTTGTTGAAGCCGAGAGCAAGAAAATCGGCAATTTACGTGTACCGGAATCCCTCATTTTGTCCATGTGGCAACCCGGTCGCTGCCTTCGTTTGCAAACTGAAGATGCGCTACGTGTTACGCTGCTTAAACAAGAGTACGCGCACTTTCTTGCCCAACCAGAAAAGCTGTTGCACCAGTTGAATTTCTTGCTCGACCTCTATGGTCATAAGCAAATTGATACTTGGGCGGCCAATATATTAAGTGGCGAGTGGGATGAATTGGTACTGAGCCTGCTGCAGCAACATTATGACCGCAGCTATGAACAATCCATGCGCCTGCATTATCCTGATTATGCAGACAGCCCTTGTGTACAGTTACATGCCCTTGATGTGGCGACGCTGCACGAGCTTGCCGTGAAAATCCTGGGGCAGGGGGGCCAACCAGAACCCGGTACCGATTAACACATCCTGCTGTTTCTCATATGGATTTATGTTAAACGGCGGGACAAAAAATGAATCATTCCCAAATCTGCATAACAATGCAAACGGGTATTACGTTATACTTTACCGAGCTTCTCCCGCCACGCAAGGCCTCAACCTATTCATGATGAACCCGGCAAGTATTCAACATTCAGAAAGCCAGTGAATATGACACGCCCTACCCGTTTGCTTATTGCCGCGCTTGTTTTGCTCGTTGCTGGGCTGTTGCTTTGGTCACCCGTCAAGAAATTATTGTTTGGCACCCCATCTGTTGTGCCCAGCGTGCTGGTCTCAGGAAATATTGAGGCGCACCAAAGCGTACTCAGCTTCACTGAGGTCCAGGCACCCATTTCATGGCTTCCGTTTGACGAAGGTAAAAGTGTGCAAGCGGGCACGGTACTGGCACAAGTG
Source organism: Pseudomonadota bacterium (assembly GCA_021786845.1). Classification (GTDB taxonomy): domain Bacteria; phylum Pseudomonadota; class Gammaproteobacteria; order Burkholderiales; family Sulfuriferulaceae; genus Sulfuriferula. Next base: position 10,961 of record JAJYMO010000021.1, read on the forward strand.
GATGACCGGCTTTATCGGCAGCAGTTGCAAATAGACCGCGCGATCATGGCTGTGGCACAAAAACAGGTTGCCGTGAATGAAAGCAATCTCGCGGCAGTTCAGAATACGGTCATCAGTGACCGGCTCGATCTTGCCAATAAAGAACGGGATTTTGTGCGAGACCAATCGCAATTGAAAATCAATGCCGTTTCTCAACAAGCCTTCGACCTGACTTCCACAGTCGTTGCGCAGGCTGCCGCCACGCTTGCGCGCGACCAGGCACTGGTGCAGGAAGCGCGTGACAACATTGATCTCGCGCGTGCCAGCCTGGCATCGGACGCAGCCAAACTGGCACTGGATCAGGTCACCCTCTCTTATACTGTCTTAAAAGCGCCATTCAGTGGTGTACTGGCCGTGCGCGAAGCCGAGCTGGGTGAGTTGGCGGGGCCGGGTGTTGCCATTTTTACCCTGGACGACCTCGACCATGTCTGGCTGCGTGCCTATGTGAATGAAACCAATTTGAGCCAGGTACGTTTGGGTGAGTCCGTTGCTGTCAGCACCGACACCTATCCAGGTCACCACTATCATGGCCGGATTGGTTTTATTTCTTCAGAAGCCGAATTCACCCCCAAGACTGTTGAAACCCATGCTGAACGGGTGACACTGGTGTACCGGTTGCGCATCGACATCGACAACCCGACGCATGAGTTACTTCCCGGCATGCCCGCCGGGGCAACCATTACACTGTTGCCAGCGGGAAAATGAACATGACATCCGGCGAAATCACAGTCGGAAATCCAGTCAGAACGGATGTCGACAAAACGTCTGCACCATCCGCCCCAGTGACTGTACGAGCGCACGGGCTCAGTAAATCGTTTGGAGCGCTCAAAGCCGTGAACAATGTCGACTTTACCGTTACCGCCGGAGAAATTTTCGGCCTGGTTGGCCCGGACGGGGCAGGCAAGACCACCATTATGCGTATGCTGGCTGGTGTATTGAGCGCCGATACCGGTGATATTGAGGTCGATGGCGTGGACGTGACTGCGGACCCGGAACAGGCCAAATTGCACCTGAGTTACATGCCGCAACGTTTCGGACTGTATGAAGACCTTACTGTTGCAGAGAATATCTTTTTCTATGGCGAACTGTTTTCTGTCTCCCGCACCGACCGCCTGGTGCGCAGTCAGGCGTTGCTGAAAGCCGCCGGACTGGCGGATTTTCAAAAACGGTTAGCCGGTCAGCTCTCCGGTGGCATGAAACAAAAACTTGGCCTGATCTGTGCTTTGATCCATACCCCACGGGTATTATTACTGGACGAGCCGACAACAGGTGTTGACCCTGTCTCCCGCCGTGAATTCTGGGGCATCCTGTACAACTTGCGTGAGAGCGGTGTCACCATCATCCTGTCCACCGCCTATATGGATGAGGCTGAACGCTGCTCACGCCTGGCGCTGCTGCATGCAGGCGAGATTCGCTATTGCGACACACCCGCACGACTCAAAGCAACCATGCCGGGTGTGCTGCTTGCCATCATATCTTCCAATCCGCGCGCCCTGCGCGAAGCGCTCACCGGTCAAACCGGGATATTGGGAGTATTGCTCATGGGTGATCGTGTTCACGTGCGCGTTGACGATCCGGCGCAGCGCATCCCCGAAATACGTGCCTCGCTGGCGAACCACCATGTGGAAATCACCAGTATTGAGCAAGTGGTGCCCGGAATTGAAGATGTGTTCGTCGCCCTGCTGGGTTCGGAAGAAACGGCATGAATGCCGTTGCGCCGGTGGTCGTCGCTCATGGCCTGACCAAACGTTTCCATGACTTTATCGCAGTGGATCACCTCGATTTATCCATCAATACTGGTGAAGTTGTCGGCTTTATCGGTCCCAATGGGGCAGGAAAATCGACCACCATTCGCATGCTGTGCGGTTTGATACAACCCAGCGAGGGCTCGGCCACGGTGGCCGGTTTCGACATCGAGAAACAGGCTGAGGCGGTGCGTGAACACATTGGCTACATGTCACAGAAATTCTCGCTTTACGGTGACCTGACCGTACGTGAAAATTTACGCTTTTTTAGCGGCATCTACCGCGTCCCGAGGCGGGAGATCAGCGAACGCATGGCGTTTGCCATCACCATGGCAGGACTGAAGGGGCGAGAGGATACCCTGGTACGTACGCTGGCCGGAGGCTGGAAACAACGACTGGCGCTCGGCTGCGCCATCTTGCACCGTCCGCCGGTACTATTCCTGGATGAGCCCACCTCCGGTGTAGAGCCGGAAGCGCGGCGACGTTTCTGGGATCTCATTCACGATTTGGCTGCAGAGGGCGTCACCACGCTGGTGTCTACCCACTATATGGATGAAGCGGAGTATTGTAACCGTATCGCGCTGATTGACCGCGGCAAGCTCATCGCACTGGGAAGTCCAAGGGAATTACGTAACCTGCCTTTAGGCGGAGACCTGTTTGAAATTCGCTGTACGCCGCTGGGCGCTGCCCTCAAGGCTCTGACCCAAGCACCCGGTGTGACAGATGTCGCCATTTTTGGTGATGCTTTGCATGTAGTGCTCGGCGCCAATCACAAAGGAGGGAACACGCTGAGCGCAGGTGACCTGCCCAATTTTCTTGCTCAGCAGGGCATACACGCCGAACCGGCGCAGCAGGTGTTGCCCAGCCTGGAGGATGTCTTTGTCCAACTGGTCACCCGTGGTCAGGAAGAAAGGGATATGTCATGAATCTTCGGCGACTGTTTGCCCTGGCATACAAAGAAACGCTGCAAATCTGGCGCGATCCGCGCAGTCTCGCCATTGCGCTGTTGATGCCGTTGATGCAAATGGCCATCCTCGGATATGGCGTCAGCCTGGATATCAAGCATGTGCCGCTGTGCGTCTACGATCAGGAAAACAGCCAGCAGAGTCGAGGCCTGGTACAAGACTTCGTCTCGTCCGGCTGGTTCTCTATCAGCCGCAGACTTGAACGCGAGGCAGATATTCGCGACGCAATGGATCGCGGCAGTTGCAATGCGGCCATTGTGGTACCCGTCAACTTTTCACGCACGCTGGCAATGAATGGAACCGCTCCGGTGCAGGCCATTTTCGATGCCACGGATGTGAATACCACCAATATTGCCTTGGGCTATGCCCAAGGTGCGATGGCACAGGCCAGCAGGGAATTCGTCACCGGATGGGCTGCCGCCCACGGCACTCAGCCGTCTCTGGTGGGCCAGATCAATCTTGAACCCAACACGTGGTTCAATGAGACGCTGGACAGCCGTAACTTCATCATTCCCGGAGTGGTTGCGGTAATTCTGGCGCTGGTCGGCGCCCAACTCACTTCACTCACCATCTCACGGGAGTGGGAACGCGGGACCATGGAACAGCTGATTTCAACCCCGGTGACGGCCCTTGAAGTCATGTTAGGCAAGCTCACGCCCTATTTCATGATTGGGCTGATTGATGCCGGATTTTGTCTTGCCGTGGCCATATTCTGGTTCCACGTACCATTCCGGGGAAATGTCATCACCCTGTTCACCACCACCATGCTATTTTTGATTGTGGTACTGGGTATCGGCTATCTGATTTCCGTACGCATTCGCAGCCAGCTCGGCGCAAGCCAGGTCGCCCTGCTGGTGACCATGCTGCCCACCAACCTGCTTTCCGGCTACACTTTTCCGATCGACCAGATGCCTGCTGCAATTCAGGCCCTGACACTGGTTGTTTATGCGCGTTACTATGTCACAATCCTCCGTGGGGTTTTCCTCAAGGGCAGCAGCCTGACCGATTTATGGATGCCCATAGTCGGGCTGTCAGTTTATGCCCTGTTGATTATCTGGCTTGCTGCGCGGGCCTTTCACAAGCGAATAAACTGATGTTCGACCGTCTGTATGTCATGCTGATGAAGGAATTTCTCGAACTCAAGCGTGACCGCTGGGCGATGTTTCGGCTCATCGTTCCGATGATCATTCAGATGCTGGTGTTTGGTTACGCCGCCACCTTCACTGTCTACCATGTCAAAACCGCGATTCTGGATCTCGATCACAGCCAGGCCAGCCGTAGCCTGATCTCACACTTCGTTGCCACTTCCCGCTTCGATGTCGTCGATGTCGCCAGCACCCAGCGCGCCATCACGCGTGATATTGACCATGATCAGGCAGTCATCGCCATTGTCATCCACGCCGGTTTTAATCAGGACCTTGAAAATGGGCACGGCGCACCGCTGCAGGTGATCGTCGACGGCACCAATTCAAACACGGCATTGATTGCACTCGGTTATATCAACCAGATCGTGACACAATTCTCGGCGGACCGAACCGGCAGCACCCCAGCTTTTCGTGGCAAACCAGCCATTCCGCTGACGGCCATCACGCTCCAGTATCGCCCGTGGTTCAACGAGGGGTTGAATGACCGCTGGTTTTTTATTCCCGGCGTGATCGGCACGCTGACGCTGATGCAAGTGGTCAGTCTCACCGCCTTCGCCATCGTACGCGAACGCGAAGTCGGAACGCTCGAACAAATCATGGTCAGTCCTATCCGGCCCTATGAGTTCATTCTGGGGAAAACCATACCATTCTTTCTTATCGGACTGGGGGATATCGCGCTCGTGGTCGCCTTTGGCATCCTGTGGTTTCACATTCCGTTTGTCGGCAACCCGTGGATCATGCTGCTGGGCGCATCGCTGTTTTTGCTGGCCGCGCTGGGCATGGGTCTGCTGCTGTCCACGTTCTCGCAAACCCAACAACAAGCTTTCGCGCTGAACTTTTTTTTCGTGAACCCCTTCTTTATTCTCTCCGGCTTTGCGTTTCCAATTGCCGCCATGCCCAAATTGTTACAATGGTTTACTGTGATCAATCCCTTACGCTATTTTCTGGTTGTCATCCGCGCAGTGTTCCTCAAAGGCGTGGGTCTGGCGGTACTCTGGCCGGATATGCTTGCGCTGACCTTGCTGGCATTGGTCATGCTCGCCATCAGTGTGTTACGTTTCCGTAAATCGCTCGATTAACTGCCTGTTAGCCGAAATTCGGCACAAATTGAATTGCCTGGTCGCAAACGGTTTTTACACTAGATGTATTCGCCCTTGCTCAAATCGTGCTCGCCGCGTTCCTGAATGAAATTAGCCCGTCCTACAATCAGATTATCCACTTCACCCACGCGCTTCAAGTCTTTTTTGGTATAGGGCAGCGAGTGCAACACATAACGCGTGGCATTGAGGCGAGCACGCTTCTTGTCATCTGATTTCACTACCGTCCACGGTGAATCGGCCGTATCGGTGTGAAAGAACATGGCTTTCTTTGCATGGGTGTAGTCGTCCCATTTATCCAGTGAGGCCAAATCGATGGGCGACAGCTTCCACTGTTTAAGCGGGTGCACCTGCCGCTCCTTGAAGCGACGATGTTGTTCTTCACGACTGACCGAGAACCAGAATTTAATGAGGTGAATGCCGCTACGTACCAGATTACGCTCAAATTCAGGCGCTTGACGCAGGAATTCGGTGTATTCCGCAGGCGTACAAAAACCCATCACGCGCTCAACGCCAGCGCGGTTATACCAGGAACGGTCAAACAGGACAATTTCGCCTGCGGCGGGCAAGTGCTGCACATAGCGCTGAAAATACCACTGGCCGCGTTCAACTTCGCTGGGTTTTTCCAGTGCCACCACACGGGCACCGCGTGGGTTAAGGTGTTCCATCACGCGCTTGATGGTGCCACCCTTGCCAGCAGCATCGCGTCCTTCAAACAAAATAATCACCCGCTGACTGGTTTCCTTCACCCAGGCTTGCAGTTTAAGTAACTCGGTTTGCAAAATAAATTTTTGTTGTTCGTAATCCCGGCGCAGCATTTTATATTTGTAGGGGTAAGCACCTTTGCGCCAGTCGTCGACCAATTCGTCACTGGTGTAGGGTGGTGCCGAAACTGGGTCAGGATTATTCAGTTCTGCCTGAATGTGCGCAGCATCATCTGGTGCATCTTCAGCGAGAATGGTCTGCACGGCCTCTTCCCTCTTGCCGAAAAGGGGGGCGTTCTTAAGAACGGACTGAACTGCCAAAAGTTGGGCCTGTTGCGCCGCTGCTTCTGCCTGCTCTGTAACGAAATGGCTTACGCCACGCGTGGTGAGGCTGGGCGAGATGTCCCCCTGCGAAACTTTATCATGCTGTGCGGGTGAACGGCGGCGCGCCGATTGGGCCGCAGGCTTTTTTGTCACAGATGCGGCGCTGGTTTTACGCGAAGCTGAAGAACTGTTCATGCCCGACCCCTCTCCTGATTTAACCTATTGGCGATATGTAGAATGAATATGCGATTTGAATCTGTGCAAGCAGAGGGGTTAATGTTTACCCGTACTGCCGAAACCGCCTTCACCGCGATCTGACGCATCAAACGATTCCACGATGTTGAACTGCGCTTGCACCACCGGCACAAACACCAATTGCGCAATGCGCTCCATCGGATTGATGATAAAGCTGGTATGACTGCGATTCCAGACGGAAATCAACACTTGCCCCTGGTAATCCGAATCAATCAGTCCAACCAGATTGCCTAATACAATGCCATGTTTGTGCCCCAAACCGGAACGCGGCAGCACCATGGCAGCCAGATGAGCTTGCGCAATATGTATTGCCATGCCACTGGGAATCAACATGGTTTGAGAAGGTGCCAAATCAATCGGTGCTTCGATGCATGCCCGCAAATCGATCCCTGCAGATCCGGCAGTGGCATAGGCAGGCGGATGTGCTTTAAGTCGCTCATCAAGAATTTTTACATCGATTGTGTGCATCGTTAACCACCATTTTTTGTGTTGAATAAATTGGCCAAATGCGCAACAAGTTGGCGCGCTAAAGTGAGTTTGTCGGCTTTGGGTAAAGGATGCACGCCTTCATCATCCAGCAAAATTAATTCGTTATCATCACTGCCCAAAGCGCTCACCGCATGGTTCACAGCCAACAGCGGCAAATGTTTGCGTTGTCGCTTGGCCTCGCCATGCTCGATTAAGCGCTCGGTTTCTGCAGCAAACCCAACACAGAACGGCGGGTTTTCCCGCGTGGCCACCCATTCCAGAATATCAGGATTCTGTACCAACTCAACAGACAGGGTTTGCGCTGATTTTTTCAGTTTGTGGGTTTGAGCCTGTGCGGGACGGTAATCGGCGACAGCCGCCACGCTGATAAAAATATCGGCATGTGCCACATGAGCTTTAACGGCATTCAGCATATCGTGTGCGCTTTCGACCTGGATAGGCGTGATACCCGCAGGTGATGGCACGCATACCGGGCCACTGACTAAAATGACCTCCGCACCCGCCTCATGCGCAGCCTGTGCCACCGCATAGCCCATTTTTCCTGAGCTCAGATTGGTGATAGCACGCACAGGGTCCAGTTTTTCAAGGGTGGGGCCTGCCGTGATGAGCACCCGTTTCCCGTTGAGGGATTCAGGAGAAAAGAAATCTCTCAAGCTGGCAACAATGGCTTCAGGTTCACGCATCCGCCCTGCACCCTCTTCACCACAGGCTTGAGCGCCTGAATCAGGGTCAATGATCCATCCGCCGTCCTGTTGAATTTGTAATACATTGCGCTGGGTGGCAGGGTGATGCCACATTTGACGGTTCATCGCTGGTGCAAGCCACAAAGGACAGACCCGCGCCAGGCATGCCGCTGACAGCACATCATCAGCCAAGCCATGCGCTAAACGAGCGATAAAATTTGCCGTGGCGGGCGCGATCAGCAGCATATCGCAATCACGTCCCAAATGGATGTGCGCCATGCCGTGGCCTTCGGCCAAGTCTGTGTCGTCAATGATGACCGACTGACCGGAGAGTGCTTGAAAAGTAAGTGGTGCAACAAACTGTGTCGCGGAATGTGTCATGGCCACCTGCACCCGTGCACCGGCTTTCACCAGCAAGCGTGTCAGTTCTGCGCTTTTGTAAGCCGCAATACCGCCGGTCACACCCAAAACGATACGTTTATTCAGCAAAAGTCCACCCCTCTGCGATTTGAAAACAGCAGTATAGCTGATTTGCGCAAACAATTGCGCTGGTTCACTGGTGCGACAGAGCACAATCGACCATCTGTGTTATCATTATTAACAATTGGTATTTTATGGGAATGACGATGGCAATCACAGACTGGCCGGAAAATGAACGTCCACGCGAAAAACTGTTGGCGCATGGGGCGTGCGCATTAAGCGATGCTGAATTACTGGCAATATTTCTAAGAACCGGCATTCAGGGCCAAAGTGCTGTGGACATGGGGCGCGGCTTGATCACCCAATTTGGTAGCCTGAATCGCCTGTTTTCCGCCAGCAAAATGGATTTTTGCGCCATACGCGGCATGGGAAGCGCCAAATATGCACAATTGCAAGCCGTACTGGAAATGTCCCGTCGCGCCCTGGCGGAAACCATGCGGCACGGCGACGCGATGAAATCCCCGGGCGCGGTGCGCGACTACCTGCGCCTGAATCTGGCCAGCCGCGAGCATGAGGTGTTCTGTGCCGTCTTTCTGGACACCCAGCATCGCGTACTCGCAGTCGAAGAATTATTCCGGGGCACATTAAGCCAGGCCAGTGTTTACCCTCGCGAAGTCGTCAAACGTGCTCTGGCACACAACGCCGCTGCAGTGATACTTGCCCACAACCACCCATCCGGCGTGGCCGAGCCCAGTATGGCCGACCAAAACCTGACCAGCGCGCTCAAAAATGCACTGTCCCTGGTGGACATTCGGGTACTGGATCATTTCGTCATTACCCAGGATCTGGTGCTGTCGTTTGCCGAACGGGGATTGTTGTGAATGAATTCCCTTATTGAAACCCATAAAAGGGGGTAGGACCTTCCGACAACGTGTTCCCATTGATGGCATAAGCCACAGAATGACCATACAGCCAGGAAGCACCCAAATCGGCCTGTGACGAAAGAGCAACCCCATAATTGGAAGCGAGCCCGGGATATGCATTAAACATAAAAGACTGTGGCTGGGGATCAAGATAGAAAAAACTGGTGGCGCCATTGGCTGAAACAGTTGAAGACAGGCTCATCGGAAAACTCACCGGGTTGGGTGGCGTGTAGTTGCCATTTGAATCAGCAGGGTAACCCGTCAGGATTAAAAAATTAAAATTGGACCCGCTGTCAATGTAAGTCTGGGTGAACGTTTGATGATTAAAATTTGAGCTGATATAACCGCTGGAATCGGCAGGCACAATTGAAAACCCGGCCAATGCATTATCCGCTTGTGTATCCAAACCAAAAGTCAGGGTTCCCGTGGCGCTTTGCTGCCCCGTTGCCGGCACTGAAGGCAAACTCAGAATCACCCCATTATTGTCTGCGGACGAAAATGCCGCCACCGGGTTGACGACTTGGGACGACCCGGCTAAAGTGACCGAAACGCATGAGGTTCCCGATGACCCTGAGCAGGCATAATAATTGCCGCCATCATGCTTAAACAATCCCACACCTAAAATGCCATTCGCACCCAGATCATGTGCTGTTGATATACTTGGGCCGGCATTGTTACTGCAAGAAACCGGCACGGAAGCAAAGTTGGGATCCGCGATGATTTGCACCGGAATACTGGCGGCTGACTCCCCATTCAACATGACTGTTGCCTCGCGAACAGGCCCCCATGTGTAACTCGATACAAAAGAAGCACACTCCCCTACCGGTTGAGGTACACCGCCGGAAGGTGTCATTTCCGGCGGAAGATTGAGCGACACCGCACTGGCAAACAAGCGCAACCCGTACGAACCCGTGTCAACAAGGACGTAATCAATATTTTGGCAATTATTGTTTGTGTCACAAATGCGCACCGTCACGTAAGGCTGGTTCACCGTGGCGTTTGCTGACACAGCCGGGTTCTGTTCCACCGTGACCACAACCTGATTCGTGTTTAATGCCGGGGCGACAACCGGGGCAGGGGTGGGCGCGGAAGGCGATGATGCGCTACCACCACCGCCACAAGCCGCCAGCGTCATGGTCACACAAATACACATCACTATATTGGCATGGCGAGTCATTTTCATTTTAAGCCTGCGCCGTTGCGCGATGGCTGCATTGGTTCATATTTCGCCCAAACTAACGGTCATGGCAAATTGCCACCCCAAATTATGAAATAGCACTTTGTCATGCACGTTTTTCCCCTCACTCCTTCCTCTCTCCCCCGAGGGGAGAGAGGAACAAAGTCTCGCTTCGCGAGTTTCACACTAATGTTCCCGCGCATCAGATTGGCCCTTGCAAAACGGACAGATCAAAACCATTCGGCACCAAAGTGGGCAAATAAGCTGACCCGGAATAGGCGCGCATATGTCCACCCATGTTCACCACAAGTTGACTTTGATTCACCACCAGCGGTGCTTTGAACGGCAGATGACTGTTTTGTACCGCAGCGTGGAAAATGCCAAAATAATCGCCCAGCAGTTGCGATAAATCAGGCACCGTGCTACCCGACCATGCGATGGCAAACACGAGACCTCCCGCATTCAGGTATTCTTTCACCAGAACACCCTGCGCCGTCCTGACCGTCTGCGTTGTGACAGACGATGGAAGTGCCTGTGCCAGGGACCGCGCTTGACTGGGCACAGTCTGCAAAATGCCGTCTTGCCTGATTGATGCCGCAGACTGACCCAACGTCGCAAAAACGGGTGTCGGCAAGATAAAGAGAAGCAGTAATGCGCCAAGTTTGTATTTCATGATCCACCCCCACTAACCTGACTTGATTCTATCCCAGAATGCCCATGAGCATAAAACCACGTTATCCCCGTTTGCACTGAGTGCATAAATTGCTTTGGTCTAAACTGCAAGCTTTCTACCCTGTCAAACGCGCGTAAAATTTTCCA
>JAJYMO010000020.1 GCA_021786845.1 Pseudomonadota bacterium
ATCCCCTATCGTTATGAAAAGCAGTGAGATTCGTCAGCGTTTTCTGGATTTTTTCGCACGTAATGGCCATGCGGTTGTTGCGTCGAGTTCTTTGGTACCGGGTAATGACCCGACCTTATTATTTACCAATGCCGGCATGGTGCAATTCAAGGACGTGTTTTTAGGTCGCGATGTCCGGGCTTATACGCGTGCGGTCAGTTCTCAGCGTTGTGTGCGGGCGGGCGGCAAGCACAATGATCTGGAAAATGTGGGTTATACCGCACGTCACCATACTTTCTTTGAAATGTTGGGCAATTTTAGTTTTGGCGATTATTTCAAAGCCGATGCAATCCGTTTTGCGTGGGATTTTCTGACGGTTGAATTGGCATTGCCGAAAGAGAAGCTCTGGATTACGGTTTATCACACCGATGATGAAGCGTACCGTTTGTGGACAGAAGTGGTTGGCGTGGCGGCTGAGCGGGTGATTCGCATTGGCGACAAAGCGGGTGGCGGTTCGGACAATTTCTGGCAAATGGGTGACACCGGCCCATGTGGGCCGTGTACCGAAATTTTTTATGACCATGGCGCGGGCATTTTCGGCGGGCCACCGGGCTCACCTGATGAAGACGGCGACCGTTATATTGAAATCTGGAACCTGGTGTTCATGCAGTTTAATCGCGATGAGGCGGGGATACTGCATCCTTTGCCCAAACCTTCAGTGGATACGGGCATGGGGTTGGAGCGCATTTCTGCGGTGATGCAACACGTACACAGTAACTATGAAATCGACCTGTTCGTTACCCTTATTCACGCGGCTTCCCGGGTAGCCGCTTGTGCTGATTTGGGCAATAACTCACTGAAAGTGATTGCCGATCACATTCGCGCCTGTGCCTTCCTGATTGTGGATGGTGTGATCCCCGGTAATGAAGGGCGGGGTTATGTACTGCGCCGCATTATTCGGCGTGCGATTCGTCACGGTTACCAGCTTGGACAAACACAACCCTTTTTTCATTTGCTGGTGGCCGATTTGGCGGGCGTGATGGGGTTGGCTTACCCTGAGCTGGTCACTGCACAGGAGATGGTGGCGCAAACTTTGTTGCAGGAAGAGCTGCGTTTTGCGGAAACGCTGGAGCACGGTATGGCTGTGCTGCAGCAGGCCATGCCACCTGCAGGCGGTTTGCTGGATGGCGAAACCGCATTCAAACTTTATGATACCTATGGTTTCCCGCTGGATTTAACTGCTGATATCGGGCGTGAACATGGTTTTGGCGTGGATACCGCAGGGTTTGAGGCGGCGATGGCCGCGCAGCGCGCGCGTGCGCGTAACGCGAACAAGTTTACCATGCAAAACAATGTGGATTTTGCGGGGGCTGACACGGATTTTCAGGGTTATGATTGCTTGAATGTGCTCGCAACGGTGCGGGCTATTTATGTGGAAGGTATTGCTGTTGCGCAGATCGCCGCAGGAGAGGAAGCCTTGGTGGTGCTGAATCAGACGCCATTTTATGCTGAATCGGGTGGTCAGATCGGCGACAGGGGCGTGCTGTCCTGGCATGAGGGACGATTTGATGTGGCTGACACACAGAAAATACGCACTCAGGTATTTGGGCATCAAGGCCGATTACAGCGTGGGATATTGCGCGTGGGGGATGCTATCGAAGCGCATGTGGATGCTGAAAACCGTCGGCGCACGGCAGCCAATCATAGCGCTACCCATTTACTTCACGCGGCCTTGCGCAAGGTTCTGGGCGGGCATGTCAGTCAAAAAGGTTCTTTGGTCGATGGTCAGCGTTTGCGGTTCGATTTTGCCCATGCCGTACCCGTTCAGTCCGAACAAATTGTCCACATCGAAAATTTGGTTAATGCGGAGATTCAGAGTAATCATGTCGTAGGAACTGACCTGACTGATTACGATACTGCGGTGCGTCGTGGTGCCATGGCCTTATTCGATGAAAAATATGGCGATGAGGTACGGGTGGTGAGTATGGGTGCGTTTTCGGTGGAGCTGTGCGGCGGTACACACACCACACATACCGGTGATATTGGCCTGTTCGTCATCACAGCAGAGTCAGGCGTTGCTGCGGGTGTGCGTCGTATTGAAGCCGTCACCGGTGCATCGGCTGTGGCGTATCTTCAGCAGCAACGCCAACAACTCCATGAACTGGCGACGCAGTTGAAAGTGCCTGCCACCGATTTGATGCAGAAATCGGAACAGTTATTGCGTACGCTTGTTGAGCAAAACAAGGAAATTGATGCGCTGAAATCACGCCTTGCCGGAGGAGAAATTGAACAGCTCGTAGCGGGTGCCGTGCTGATCGACGGCGTCAGGGTGGTGAGCGCCAAACTGGACAACGCCGATGGCAAATTGTTGCGAGAAGTGCTTGATCGACTGAAATCCCGCCTGGGTGCCTGTGTGGTGGTTCTGGCCTCTGCGCAAACAGACAAAGTCAGTTTGATTGCGGGAGTTTCCAGTACAGAAACACAACGTTACAAGGCAGGCGAGTTGGCTAATTTTGTCGCGCAACAAGTGGGCGGCAAAGGGGGGGGGCGTGCAGACATGGCACAAGCGGGCGGAACTGATGTGGCTGCATTGCCAGCGGCATTGGCTTCAGTACCGGATTGGGTATTCCGTTTTTCAGCCCAAACAACAATAAAATCATAAAGGCCTCTATGTCGATCACCCTGAAATCTCCTGCTGACATTGCCGCGATGCGCATTGCAGGGCGCCTGGCGGCTGAATTGCTGGACTATATTACGCCATTTATTCAGCCTGGGATTACCACGAATGAAATTGACAAGCTGTGCTATGATTATCAAGTGAATGTACAGCATTCGATTCCCGCACCACTGAACTATGCGCCGGGTGGGCACACGCCTTATCCGCGCTCTATTTGCACCTCAGTCAACCAGCAAATTTGCCATGGTGTTCCCAATGATAAGGCCCTCAAAGCGGGGGATATTTTGAACATTGATGTCACCCCGATCAAGGATGGTTGGCACGGTGACAGCAGTCGCATGTATTATGTCGGCCAAGTGGCCCCTCATGCGAAACGCCTGTGCGAAATAACTTATGAATGCATGTGGCGCGGTATTGATCAGGTGCGTCCCGGTGCAACGCTGGGTGATATTGGTCATGCGATTCAGGTGGTTGCTGAGGCACAGGGTTACAGTGTGGTGCGCGAATTTTGCGGACATGGGATCGGAAAAAAATTTCACGAAGAACCGCAAGTGTTGCATTATGGCCGGCCGGGTACGGGTTTGCGCCTGGAAGCAGGGATGGTCTTTACCATTGAGCCGATGATTAACGCGGGAAGACGGGAAATTCGCCAAATGCCGGATGGTTGGACGATTGCGACCAAAGACCGCAGTCTGTCGGCACAATGGGAGCATACCGTAGTGGTCACCGATCAGGGGTATGAAGTGCTGACCGTCTCAGCCGCTACACCGCCCCCACCCGATTTTATCCGGCAGCACAGCCATGGCACAACAAAAACCTAGCCCCACCGAAATGTGGCGTGACCGCTTTCGCGCATCACGCGAACAGGCGTGGCAAGCATTCGTCAACGGTGCCAGCGTACGCAGTTTGCTTAGCCATCAAACCAGGCTGACGGATCAACTGTTACAGGACATTTGGCAAGCTTTGCAATTACCCTATACGGCGGCACTGGTTGCGGTGGGTGGTTATGGCCGGCGTGAGTTGTTTCCTTATTCCGATATAGATTTGTTGATATTGTTGTCCGAGGCGCCCAGTGCAATAGAACAAGCCAGTATTGAGCAGTTTATTACGCTGTTGTGGGACATTGGGCTGGAAGTGGGGCACAGTGTTCGTACCGTCACCGATTGCCTGGAGGAATCAGCAGCCGATCTGACTACACAAACCAATTTGCTTGAAGCCCGTTTTCTTACAGGAAACAGGGTACTTTATCAGCAGTTTCAACAACAGTTTTTTGCTGCTTTAGCCCCAAGGTTATTCTTTGAAGGAAAAATTTCCGAACTGGACCAACGTCATGCCCGTTACAATGACAGCGAAGGACAGTTGGAACCCAATATCAAGGAAAGTCCCGGTGGTTTGCGTGATTTGCATACCCTGCGCTGGTTGTCTCAAGTGGTGGGCATAGGCAATCAATGGCGTGATTTAGTCACGGCCGGCCTGTTAAATGCCGCAGAAGCACGACAAATGCAGCGGCTGGAACGCATTTTGTTTGATATGCGGGCACGCTTGCATGCAACAGCTGGCCGTTCGGAAGACCGTTTGTTGTTTGCTTATCAAGGCCAGCTGGCACAACAATATGCGATTTCTGCCAGTAACCTGCGACGCGCCAGTGAATTGCTCATGCAACGTTATTATCGCGTGTCCAAAATGGTGGCACAAATGCGCGATATTCTGTTACCCAGCTTGCGGGCACGCGCTTTCGGCAACCCGGGATTGACGGCTGTGGCAATTAACGCACGGTTTCAAATTCGCGACAATCTGCTCAAACTGGTTGATGAGCATCTGTTTGAACGCGAGCCACAGGCAATTTTTGAAAGTTTTTTGCTTTTGCAGCAGCATTCAGAGTTGTCTGGCATGAGCGCTTCGACTTTGCGCGCGCTGTGGCGCGCACGCCATGTGATCAACAAACACTTTCGTCAGGATCCTGTTAATCATAAGCAGTTTTTGCAATTATTGCGCGCCCCGCAAGGGGTGACCAGCGCTTTGCGTGATTTAAACCGTTATGGCATTCTTGGTCGGTACATTCCTGCATTTGGCCGAATTGTCGGGCAAATGCAGCATGATCTGTTCCATATTTATACCGTTGATGCCCATATTCTGACTGTGTTGCGCAATTTGCGCCGACTGACCGTGCCCGAACTCGCCCATGAATACCCGCTGGCCAGCCGCCTGATCAGTGGTTTTCCGCAAGTCGAGGTGCTGTATTTGGCCGCTCTGTTTCATGACATCGCCAAGGGGCGTGGCGGCGACCATTCCCAGTTAGGGAGAAGTGACGCCAGAAGATTTTGTCGTTTGCACCAATTGAACGCTGCTGACACGGAATTGGTGGTGTGGTTGGTGCAAGAGCACCTGATATTTTCTTCGGTGGCGCAAAAACAGGATTTGTCCGACCCGGATGTGATTGCCCGGTTTGTGGCGCATATCCCAGACCAACGGCATTTGATTGCCCTGTATTTGTTGACGGTTTGCGACATTCGCGGCACCAGTCCTACGGTGTGGAATGCGTGGAAGGGAAAATTGCTGGAAGACCTGTTTTACGCCAGCAAGCAATGTCTGACTGGCGATATGCCTCCACTTGACGGCGTGGATCAGAAAAAGGCACTGGCCACCCAATTGCTTGGACTGTATGATCTTGTCCCTGACATGGGGAATGCCCTGTGGAAGCAACTTGACAACAGTTATTTCATGCGACACAGTCCGGCAGAAATTGCCTGGCATTGCCGTCAACTCTGGCAAAACGTGAACACCTCGACGCCGATCGTGCGTGCGCACTTAAGCCCGGATGGCGCAGGCATACAGGTCATGATTTACACGCCGGATGAATCCAGCCTGTTTGCCCGGATTTGTGCTTTTTTTGATCAAATTCGTTTTACGATTGTGGATGCCAAAATCCAAACCACTCGCCATGGCTATGCTTTGGACAGTTTTATTGTGCTCGACCCACAAGGGCATGGCAGCAGCTATCGCGATTTTCTGCAGTATATCGAGTCCGAACTCACCCAACAGCTTTTAACCGATGCACCGATCAAGGGTAACGCACAGGGCCGCATCAGCCGTCAACTCAAGCATTTTCCGATTGATGCAGAAATACAGCTGCGGGCCGATGAAAAAGGACGTTTTTATTCGCTCAATCTGGTCGCAGGCGACCGCCCCGGCCTGCTTTTTTCTATAGCGCAAATGCTTTATCGGCACCACATCCATCTTCATCTCGCCAAAATCGGTACGCTGGGCGAACGCGCTGAGGATAATTTCCTGGTATGGGGCGACACATTAAATCAGGTTCAGGCACGCACCAAATTTGAAACGGATTTACTGGAAGTACTTAATGCCTGAGTGATACAAGATTTTGAGCGCGCACGAATAATCCGGCGCAACACGCAGTGTTTCCCGTGAATCCACTCAAATTTCATCAGGTTTCATATAACTGTAAAATTGTGTACTTGATTCTGTAACATTCCCCCCTTACTATTGAATTCTGCTCATGCGGCTGTTTATGCCTCATGCTTCATATAGATTAAGGATAAATATGCTTGAACCTTTATTGATGAATCAGTCCAGAGCGGGCATAAGCGAAATTGAGGCTCAATATATCACCGGCAGTCTGCTCAAGCATGTCCCTTTTGTAACACCGAAACACACGAATGAAGATGTTCTGACCGTGTTTGACGAAGGTCCCGATCTGATCAGCTTGGCTGTTACCGAACAGGGGAAACCTGTTGGATTGATCAACCGAAATATTTTCCTGGGCGGCATGACCAAACCGTATCGCCGTGAACTGTATGCACGCAAAAGTTGCGTCGCTTTCATGGATAAAGAACCTTTGATTATTGAGCAAGGCGTCAGTATTCAAACCCTGAGCCTGCAGGCGGCAGAAACAAGTGGAAAAATTCTGAATGATGGCTTTATCATCACCGACGATACCGGAAATTATTTGGGGCTGGGTACCGGTCAGGATCTGGTGAAGGTTATCTCCTATCTGCAGGCGGAAAAAAACCGCTTGGTTATGGAGAGCATTCATTACGCCAGTATCATTCAGAAGTCCTTCTTGCGGGCATCGAAAGAGGACATGGATTCAGTGCTCAAGGATTATTTCATGCACTGGGAACCACGTGACAAAGTGGGTGGAGATTATTATTTCTGCAGAAAATTTGAAGATGGTTTCTTTTTTGCTCTTATAGATTGTACTGGACATGGTGTTCCTGGCGCCTTCATGACCCTGATCATGGCATCTTTTCTCGACCACATTCTGACCGCTGACAACCGTAAAAATCCGGCTCTGGCGCTATCAATGATGAACCGGAAGGTCAAGTCTGCATTGGGTCAAACTGGTCAGTGTGACGGTGACTTCCATCAGGCAAAAACAATTGAATCGCCCGGAGAAGAGCACTCTGACGATGGCATGGATACAGCATTCTGCTGGTTCAGCACCCAAAACAATCAACTGGTTTATGCCGGTGCCAAGACTTCTTTATTTTATATTATCCCTGGCTCGCATGAAGCCAATGTTTTGGAACCCGATCGTAAAGGCGTGGGTTATGTCGATACCGCCATCGATTACACTTGGACCAACAAGGAACTCGCGCTGTCGCCCGGCATGTGCATTTATCTTACTACTGATGGCGTTATTGATCAGATTGGCGGGCCCAAGCACATTGCGTTTGGGAAAAAACGCTTCATTGACACGTTGCTCGAAAGTCATGGTAAACCCATGGCTGAACAAAAAACATTGTTACTACAAGGTTTTTATGATTACCAGGGAAAACAGAAACGACGCGATGATGTCACCCTGGCCGGATTCAGGCTTTAACCGGTCATTGGGTGGAAATCACACATCCGCCATGCAGAAACCGCCGGTAACAAGTGAATTTCAACCCAATACCGAATCAAGAGGAGTCAACGCATGCAATTAGATGTTTTCAGCGTGTTTTGCGAAACAGCTGATCATAAAGGGATTTTGTTTTACTACAGCGGCAACCTGTCACAAAATGTTGTTGCCGCCATGGGTGACGCGCTCAAATTGCGTCTGGAAGAATGGGGTGCCAAAGGGGGCATGGCACGCAAATTATTTTCCGGCTTCATCGAAATGATGCAAAATGCGGTGCAATACTCACCGGGATATCCAGATCCCTCAGGCGACAAGATCGGAACCATCGCTATTAGCAAGCATTATGACAAGCACTATATCGTATGCGGTAATTTGATTAAAAAAGAAAATATTTTTCGCATCCAGGAAAAGCTGGAGGCGCTGAAAAACATGAGTTTGGAAGAAATTAAACTGGCTTATCGGACGCAACTAAAAAACGAAGATCACGATAAAGATGCTCTCAGCAAAGGTGCCGGGTTGGGATTTTTAACTTTAGCGCGGGATTCTTCGGAACCAATGGAATACATGATCACTGATGTTTTGGACCATGCCGAACTCGCTGTATTTTTTCTCAAGACCACTATTTGAGAGGTAATCATGAATAACTTCTATATCAAAGCAACAGCAGATTCCCCTGAGGTCAACTTTGATTTCGACAACCACATATTGCATATAGCAGGTGAAGCTTACCCGGAAAATGCAGTCAAATTTTTTTATCCCATTATTACGAACCTGAATAATTACCTGCAAGCCACCTCAGAGCGTGAAATCGCTGTTAATTTTCACCTGATCTATTTCAATAGCGCCAGCACCAAAATGCTCCACAGCATCTTTGGACTGCTGAATAAAAATGCTCAGAGTAATATGAACCATATTGTGGTTAATTGGCATCATGACGAAGAAGACGACACTGTGCTCGAATTCTGCATGGAGCTCAAAGAAGATTTCCACTGGCTGGAATTTATCACGATCGGCACCATCAGCGCGCATTGAACTGAGTTAGGGTATGCGCACATGCAAACAGGTTTCGGGTAAATGCCAGGGCTGTTGGGGACAGGCCTATACTGTTCAATGAATAATTTTTTGTCCTATGTGGAGTTAGGGTGGGTAACTTGACATCAAACTGGATTTGAAGATTAAAATTATGCAGTTTATGGAGGAAAAGTTTGAAACCAGCCCCTCACCCACATCAAATAATTGCTCACTGTAAACAATAGAGCGCTGAAATTTTCAAGAGTAAGAACTGGTGCGTTCTCCCCGTTACGCTATTCACGCTGCATTTTAACCTTTGCAAGATAGCTTTTCGAGGCGCTGCGTTTGCCCGGAAGTGATTTCTGGATGATGACCCCCTTTACAGCTGACAAATCCGCAATAACCACATCGGGGTAAGCTTCGTTGAGCGCGTGCAAACACCATCCGTTCCCGTGGCGCATCAGTTGGCGAAAAATGTATTCGTCATGGTGAAATGCCAGGACATAGCAGCCAGCCGTGGTTAAGCCGCCCGGTTCAATGACGATGATCTCCCCTTCATTGAATTCTGGCACCATGCTGTCGCCCAGTACCATTAACGTGAATGGCTCAGCACCGGCGCAATCACTTTGGTTTTCCATGCCGGAGCTTTCGGCGACAAGAGGAATGATTTTTCGTGTGAATGTTGTCATATGGTTTTGTCCCTGGATAATTGGATAGAATGTGGCTGCCGTGCCAGCGAGAATTTGACAGAATAATGTGGGCGTGTGCGCATACGCCGCATTACACCATCTCCGCCATGCGTTTTAATGTCACATAATCAGTTTTCCCTGTGCTTAACAAGGGTAGTGCGCCCACATATTGAATTTTATGCGGGATGGAAATTTCTGACATCCCCAGTGTTCTGGCAGCAGTGAGCAGGGCCTCGCGCGTCATGGTCATATCGGTGGTGAACAGTACCAGCGATTCTCCGCGAAAGGCATCGATCTGGCTGGATGCGGCGTGCATTTTTTTTGGGGAGGCTTGTGTAGCCAGTTTTTCTACCATTTCCAGCGACACCATTTCTCCCGCAATTTTGATAAACCGCTTTACCCTTCCTACGATAGAAACAAAGTCGTCCTGATCGATGGTGGCGATATCACCGGTTTCATACCATCCTGCACCCACTTCGGAGGACGGAAATTGCAATATGCCGGGGGCATCAAAACGATAATAGCCAGACATGACATTTGGGCAGCGTACATGCAACAGGCCGCCATGGTCGATGCCTGGCACCGGGATGACGCGATGTTCAATTCCCGGGAGGAATTGCCCGGCTGTGCCGGAACGGTAGGCCATGGGTGTATTAACGGTCAATACGGGTGCGGTTTCCGTTGTGCCATAACCCTCAAGGATACGAATCCCAAATTTCTCATACCACAGTTCTCGTACCGATGATGACAGTTGTTCTGCGCCGGCCACCACATACCGTAAGTGATAAAAATCGTAGGGGTGAGCAAATTTGGCATAATTGGCAAGAAAGGTGCTGGTACCAAACATCACGCTGCATCTCCGGTCGTAAATTATCTCAGGAATGGTTCGGTAATGTAAAGGCGTGGGGTAGAGAAACAGTTTCATTCCTGTCATGACGGGCAATAATGCCCCGATGAGTCCAAAAGAATGGAAGACAGGCAGCGCATTCATGACCTTGTCTTCCATTGAGAAATCGATGATGGACCGAATTTGTGCGATGTTGGCAAGCAGGGCGCGATGCGATAGCGCCACGCCTTTTGGTTTCCCTTCCGAGCCGGAGGTAAAGAGCACCACGGCGACGTTTTCCGGATTGACGGGTTTTTGCATGGCATGGGGAAACAGCATGCTGAACAGTATCCACAGCTTGTCCCCTGTTGACATGCCGGGCTGCAGGTCTTCCAGATAAAGGATGTTAACACCTTGAATCGTGGCAATATCGTCATTTAATTTTGCCTGTTCAATGAATGCTCGCGAAGTGAAAAGGGTACTGATTTTCGCTGTGATGCAGGCATCCTGCATGCCACCTGATCCGGCTTTATAATTCAATACTGCAGGTATCCGGCCTTGTGCGCCGGTCCCAATGATCATGCAAACCGTTGCGGCAAGGTTTGGCATCACAATGCCAACGCACTCATTTTCCTGACTGTATTTGGCCACCAGACGCCCCAGACCCAAAGTCATTTTGAGCAGATTACTGTAGGAATATTCTGGCTGCTTGATGTCTTCCACCATGTTTTTATTGCGCCCATGGGTGGATATGGCCGCTAATAGAGCTGAATAAAGCGTTTGATGCGTCGTGCGCGATTCAAATTGCATCGCTTGCATGAGTTTGCGCATGGTTTCCCCAGCCTTGCGGCGCCGCTGTCTGGCGGTGCCTTCTTCAGCCATGACAATAGTCGTCGTCGCTAAAGCAGTGATGGTGATGCGCGGGAATAAACGGCGGGGCATTTTACCCGAGGCATGACTGAAATAGGAATGCACTGGGCCATCCAAATGTACGGGAAGTATTTTTGCCCCTGCTTTGATTGCAATAAAGGCAGGCCCATCATAGACTTTCATCAATGAACCTGTTTGTGTGATACGCCCTTCAGGAAAAATCATCACCGGACGACCTGAATCGAGTAATTTGATGACGTGCTTTACGGCCATCGGATTGGTTGGGTCAACCAGAAAATAATCGACTTGTTTTAATGCCAGGCGGAAAAAGAAGTGCCGTGTTAATCCGGTATAGACAATAAAAACCGGATCGAAGGGCAGGAACACCGCGAGTAACAAACCGTCCAGCAAAGATTCATGGTTTGCAATGATCAGTAGTTTGTTTGTGTCGACAGGTCGATCCAAACCGGAAGTGCGTACACGAAATAACACTCGTAGCAGCGTTCTTAAAACAAATTTAACGAAGCTTCTCATCACGCGGTCATGAACTAAGGGCTCGTAAATGAATAACATGGACTTGCGCCGGGGTCGCTTTGGGATGCAGACCAAGGCGCAAGACGAGCGGTTGTGTCATTCACAACAAGCGGTTTGCAACGCGGGGATGCGCCCAAAGCGACCCCAGCCCGGAGGGTTGCCGTGCATTCGGGCGTCTGCGGCGTTGCAAAGCTTGCGAATGGAACAACCATTCGCCGCACTTTGCGCCTTGCATCCATCCCGAATACACGACAACGTAAGTCCATGTTATTCATTTATCCTTTTTCCTTGCTGGTTTAAAACCCCGGCCTTTAGGCCGGCAGGAGCGCCGAACCTCGCCCTGAAGGGCGAGGTTTTAAAGGCGCGGTCAGGGAGGGGATGCACACCCCTCCCTGACTAAATATCCACCGGCCTGAAGGCCGGTGACCTCATTGCTGAGCCCTAAATCAGGGTGCAATACAACGGCTATTCAGATAGGCCTGAAATTCCGCTGCCACCTCCGGATGTTGCAATGCATGTTCTACCGTGGCTTTGAGGTAACCCAATTTGCTGCCGCAATCGTAACGTATGCCGGTAAAACGGTAAGCCAGGACTTGCTGTTCCGTTAACAATTGGGCAATGGCATCTGTCAGTTGTAATTCACCTCCCGTGCCATAAGGGATGTTTTCCAGGTGATTGAAAATGCGTGGGGTAAGTATGTAGCGGCCGACCACACCCAGAGTTGAAGGCGCATCAGCGGGTTGGGGTTTTTCTACAATTTTGTCGATTTTCCCCAATACGGCAGTCATGACCTGGGTGGCGACAATGCCATAGGAACTGGTTTCTTCACGTGCTACATCCATCACACCCAACACCGAACATTGGTAATAATTAAACAGTTCCGTCATTTGATGCATGGCGGGCTGTTTGGCTTCAATCAAGTCATCCGCCAAAATCACCGCAAAGGGTTCATCATTGATCACCGGTTTGGCACACAGTACGGCGTGCCCTAATCCCAATGCTTCAGACTGGCGGATATAAATGCAATTGACGTGCGAAGGAATAATGTTGCGCACCAAATTAAGCAACGCAGTTTTGTTGCGCACGGCTAACTCCGCTTCCAGTTCGTAGGCTTTGTCGAAATGGTCGAGAATGGCGGTCTTGCTGCGCCCGGTGATAAACACCAGATCAGTGATGCCTGCGGCGATGGCTTCTTCTACCGCATACTGAATCAGTGGTTTGTCCACGATGGGCAACATTTCTTTGGGCATGGCTTTGGTGGCTGGCAAAAAACGGGTGCCCATACCGCCAACCGGAAATACCGCTTTGGTTACTTTATGCATTGAATTCTCCCGAAGCTCGTTCCAACAATTTCAAATATTGTGTTTCATCCAATACAGTGATATTGAATGCGTGTGCTTGCTGTAATTTGCTGCCTGGTGCATCGCCCGCCACCACGTAATCGGTATTTTTAGACACGCTGCCCACTACCTTGCCACCATAGGCTTCGATGGCGGCACGGGCCTGATCGCGGCTCATCCCCGTCAAACTGCCTGTGAGTACAAAGGTTTTCCCTGTTAACCCGGCGCGTTTTCCAGCCATGGGTGTGGGGTAGCTTATCCCGGCGGCAAGTAGTTTATTAATGACGGTCCGGTTGTGCACTTCTGCGAAAAATTCACGTACCGCACAGGCTACCCCGGGACCGACATCCGGTATGGCCAATAAAGCAGGTTCATCCGCAGACATTAACATCGACAAGCTGCCAAATTGTTGCGCCAGATCTTTGGCCGTTTGTTCACCCACGTGACGAATACCCAGTGCATAGATCAGGCGAGCCAGGGTGGTTTGGCGGCTGTGTGCGATAGCGGTCACGATGTTTCTGGCGGATTTTTCACCCATACGCGGCAGAACTTCCAATTCCGTGACCGTTAAAGTGTACAAATCTGCCGGGTCGTGTACCAGGCCACGGTCCACCAATTGTTCGATTAATTTATCGCCCAAGCCGTCAATATACATAGCCCGGCGGCTGGCGAAGTGCCACAAGGCTTGCTTGCGTTGTGCCGAACAAAATAAACCGCCCGTGCAGCGGGCGATGGCTTCACCGGGTAATCGGACGACATGGGAACCGCACACCGGACACTGTTTTGGCATCACAAAATCCTGTGCATCGATCGGGCGACGTGACAGGACCACGGAGACAATTTCAGGAATCACGTCTCCCGCCCGCCTTACCATGACCCAGTCACCGATTTTTAAATTTTTCCTTTGTATTTCATCGGCATTGTGTAAGGTGGCGTGGGTCACCGTGACGCCGCCGACCACCACAGGCTCAAGGTGGGCGACCGGAGTGAGCGCGCCAGTACGCCCAACCTGTATCTCGATGCCGACAAGGCGGGTACTCGCCTCTTCTGCCGGAAATTTGTGCGCCAGGGCGAAGCGGGGTGCACGCGACACAAACCCCAGTTTTTGTTGCTGTGCTATGGCATTGACCTTATACACCACACCATCGATGTCAAAAGGCAGTTGCGCACGCAAGGCCGCTGTGCGATGGTAAAAAGAGAGCAAGCCGTCAATGCCGGTGACCACCTGGCGCATATCGGAGACAGGGAAATGCCATGTTGCCAGTTGATTCATTATTTCCGCATGGGTCAAAGGCAATTGCCAGCCTGTGCACTGACCGATGCCGTAGGCAAAAAAATGCAGACGTCGCTTTGCGGTGATAGCAGGATTCAGTTGGCGCAAAGAGCCGGCGGCAGCGTTACGCGGATTGGCAAAAGGTTTGCCCTCCAGGGCAAGCTGTTTGGCATTGAGGGCCTCAAAGTCGCGTTTCAGCATCACCACCTCCCCTCGCACTTCCAGTCGTTCTGGTGGGCGTTCGGTGAACAGGCGCAAAGGGATGGCGCGCACGGTACGCAAGTTGGCACTGACATCTTCGCCAGTATCGCCATCTCCACGTGTGGCCCCTGACACAAACTCACCATTGATGTACAGTAAATTGATTGCCAGGCCATCGAATTTTGGTTCGACCGCGTATTCGGTTTTTGCGTTCCCCAGTGCCTCGCTCACGCGCTGGTCAAATGCGGCGACTTCTTCTTCACTGAACGCATTGTTGAGGGACAACATGGGCAAGCTGTGGGTAACCGGCTTAAATCCTTGCGCTACAGCACCTCCGATACGATGCGTGGGCGAAAGTGTGCTGTCCAGTTCAGGATGCTGTCGTTCCAGTTCCTGTAATTGACGGAACAGGATGTCGTATTCCGCATCGCTGATCTCAGGCGCATCGAGCACATAGTAGAGATAATTATGGTAATCAAGCTGTTTTCGCAGTGCCGCAATGCGCGAAGAGATGGGCTCGAAGATTTGCGGCATGGTTGGCGGGATTCGTTAATTAAATAAGCGCAAGGCGCGTTGACCGCCTGCAGGAACTTCAAATGTTTCCATGGTTTGATAAATGTTAAACAGTTGCGCTTTGATTTTATCGATTCCGGCAGGTGAAAGTGGGCGGATATTGTCATCCACCAGTCGTCCCCCCAAGGTTTGCGCCATATGCATTCCCAATTGAGTCATTTCAGTAAAAATAGCCACACCATTATCCACGCGCGGCACTTCAAATAACAAGGTAACGCCATGTGTGCGTAAAGCATCCATGTGCCCCAAACTGAATGGAATTTCTTCCTGATTGCAAAGGGTGTAAAGAATGTCATCGTGTTCATTGCGCCGGTAAAACACTCCGGTAGCATCCAGTGTCATTCCCGCCTTGTGCGCCAATTCATTTATGGTAGCGCCATTGAAAATTTGCCCATCATTTCCAACGATATTCAAGCCGATCAAGACATCCACATCAATACAAAAGCGGTCCAGCTGGGCCGCCCGCTGCAACGCGGGGCTGAGTTCTTCCGAACGGACTATGCCACGGAAACGTGCGGCCAGTTGTTCGAGCGAGTTGATTAAGGCTTTGATGAAAGTTTCGCTCATTGCACCCTGACGATCAGCCAATTGCAAGACCACCATCACATCCGTAAATGATTGATTGCGCCAGGGGCTAATGTCTACCCATTTGTCTTGTTCCGCCGTATATCCTAACCACCTTATAGATGGATTTCCATCGCGTGGCGATTCAATGAGTGCAGTAAATGCAGTGCTGGTGATGGGATCCAGGGTGTACATCGCTATACCATATTCCAGCAGGGGGTCCAGCGGTGCCAGAGGCAGGGCCTGTGCTAAATCTTCGTCCTCATCGTCTATTTCGGTTATTTCGGTTAAGGGGAGTGACGATGGGGCTTGTTCCTGAGCGATAATTGTGATGGGCGGAGGTTCATCAGCCAAGTAGGGTTCGGCTGGGAGGGGATTAAAAGGTATCTCTACGGCGGGTAATCTGGCTTCAGGAGATTCGATCAGCACAGGCTCACCCCATGCTTCTTCATCGACAGGATCTTGTGCGACGACCATGCTTTGCGCAGGTCGACCAAAGCTGGTCATCCATTGTTTGTGAAATTTGCGTTCTTGTCGCCAGTGATAGATCCTCAAACCGCTGACAACCACTACGGCGAGGATGATAAGACTGATTTGCAGTGTGTTCATTTTTGCGCTCCATGATCACTGTCTGGTGGGATGCCTGCGGCTTGAACAGTCGTCGACCCGTCAGATGGCGCATCCAGGATTTGGAAAAACAATTCGTCTTTGCGGACCATGCCTAACTCCATACGGGCGCGCTCCTCTATGGCGCCCGTTCCTTGTTTTAAGTCAAGCACCTCGGCTGACAATGCGGCGTTACGTGCTGTTAGCCCGGCGTTAATTGATTGCTGGTGCGCTAATTGCCGATTCATTGCCCAAACCTTTTCCCAGCCACCTCGTCCCCACCACAGTGGGTATTGCAGCGCCAGGAGTAAACCTATGAACAATGCGGTCAGCCAGCGCATGGCAAATCTCGTGATTATCGGGAATGCTGAGCAAAAGCCGAGCGACCGGGGAAGCGAGCCATGCTGCCGAGCTCTTCTTCAATTCTGAGTAACTGGTTATATTTGGCCATGCGATCGGAACGCGATAATGAACCGGTTTTAATTTGCATGGCATTGGTGGCTACGGCCAAATCAGCGATAAAACTGTCTTCAGTTTCTCCGGAGCGGTGGGAGATCACCGTGGTGTAAGCCGCGCGTCGAGCAGTTTCTATCGCATCAAAAGTTTCACTCAAGCTACCAATTTGATTGAGCTTAATCAATATCGAATTGGCAACGCCCCGTTCAATGCCTTCGGCCAAAATGCTGGCATTCGTTACAAACACGTCATCACCCACCAGTTGAATGGATTCTCCCAACCGGTCTGTCAAGGCTGCCCAGCCGGCCCAATCATTTTCAGCCATGCCATCTTCAATATTGATAATCGGATATTTGTCGCACCAAGTCGCTAAATAGTCGATCATTTGCGCCGGGGTGAGTTGTAGACCTTCTGATTCGATCTGGTAGCGTCCATCCCGATAGTATTCACTGGCAGCACAATCCACACCAATGGCGATGTCTTGCCCAGGTACAAATCCAGCTTTCTCTATGGCTTGAACAATCAACTTCAAGGCAGCCTCATTGGATTCAAGGTTCGGTGCAAAACCACCCTCATCCCCGACTGTGGTGGCCATGCCCAATTCATCCAGCAATTTTTTTAATGTATGGAACACTTCTGCGCCATAGCGCAAAGCTTCACGAAAGGTGGGCGCACCCAGCGGAATAATCATGAATTCTTGCATGTCGATGTTGTTGTTGGCATGCGCGCCGCCATTGATGATGTTCATCATCGGAACAGGCAGGTACATTGGACCCGCGCCGCCCAGGTAACGGTGCAATGATAAGCCGGATGCTTCCGCTGCAGCGCGGGCAACTGCCATGGACACAGCCAGTATGGCATTCGCGCCCAAACGGGATTTGTCGGGGGTGCCATCGAGATCAATCATGGTCTGGTCAATAAATACTTGATCTTCCGCATCCAAACCAATGATGGCTTCACTGATTTCTGTGTTCACGGCTTCCACGGCTTTCAATACACCTTTGCCAGAATAACGGCTTTTGTCACCATCGCGCAACTCGATGGCCTCACGGCTACCCGTTGAGGCGCCAGAAGGCACTGCGGCACGCCCCATTGCACCAGACTCAAGCAATACATCGGCTTCTACGGTGGGATTGCCGCGCGAATCCAAAATTTCACGGGCAATGACATCAACAATTACACTCATTTTTTTCTCCAGGATTATTCTATACAGTATTTATTGCGACAATTTATTGCGACAGGCTGTGTTCAATAAAGCCATGCTGCTTCACCAGGGCATCAATTTCTTTCAAGGTTTCCAGCAAGGCTTTCATTTGGTTTAAAGGCCATGCATTCGGTCCGTCAGACAAAGCCTGGGCGGGGTCAGGGTGCGTCTCGGCAAACAGACCGGATACCCCGGCGGCGATGGCTGCGCGCGCCAGCACAGGTACAAATTCACGTTGTCCGCCGGAAACATTACCCTGCCCACCTGGTAATTGTACTGAATGGGTGGCATCGAACACCACCGGGCACGCTGTTTCCCGCATAACCATGAGTGAACGCATATCGGATACCAGGTTGTTATAACCGAACGACGCGCCGCGCTCACAGACCATGATGTTGTCTTGCCCGCCATTGGACGCCCTGGCTTTGTCAACGACATTCTTCATGTCCCAGGGGGCGAGAAATTGACCTTTTTTGATGTTGACAGGCTTGCCTGAGCATGCCACAGCATGGATGAAATCAGTTTGCCGACATAAAAAAGCCGGTGTTTGCAACACATCGACAACCGACGCGACCTCGGCAATTTCGTCGATTGCATGCACATCGGTCAGTACAGGTACACCAATTTGCTTGCGCACATCAGCCAGTATCTGCAAACCATTGTCTCGTCCCAGGCCACGGTAAGAGTTGCCTGAGCTGCGATTGGCTTTGTCATAAGAGGATTTATAAATAAAGGGTATATTTAATTCTGCGCAGAGTTCTTTTAATGCGCCGGCGGTGTCAAAAGCAAGTTGACGTGATTCAATCACACAGGGTCCGGCAATCAAAAACAAAGGGTGGTTCAAACCCACTTCAAATCCACATAATTTCACAGGCTATGCTCCTTGCTGACTGGTTGCTGCTGCAATGCCGCGGCCACATAAGCTTTAAACAGGGGATGGCTGTCGCGCGGGCTGGAGGTGAATTCCGGGTGGAACTGACATCCGACAAACCAGGGGTGATCCGGTAACTCGACCATTTCACACAGGCCATCGGTCGCGGAGCGACCACTTACGCGCAGACCGGTACGTTCCAGTTCCGGTAACAGCCCGCTGTTAACCTCATAACGATGGCGGTGACGTTCTACAATGCGGTCAGCACCATAGACGGTGTGTGCCAAAGAACCGGATGCCAGACTGCAACTTTGTCCTCCCAGACGCATGGTGCCGCCCAGGTTGTCCTGGCTCGAGCGTGATTCAACCTGGCCCGCAGCATCTTGCCACTCGGAGATGAGCGCTACAACAGGATAGGGTGTGTCGGCCGCAAATTCAGTGCTGTGTGCGTCAGGCATGTTGGCGCAGTGCCGTGCAAACTCAATGACGGCCAACTGCATGCCGAGACAGATGCCCAAATAGGGCAGGCGGTGTTCGCGGGCATATTGTATCGCCAGTATCTTGCCTTCAACGCCGCGCTTGCCGAAACCGCCTGGCACCAAAATGGCGTCCATGCCTTGCAAAGCACCCAAACCATCTTGTTCCAGTTGTTCGGAATCAATATAGTTCACGTTTACTTGGGTACGGTTGTGAATCCCTGCATGGATGAGCGCCTCTGACAATGATTTGTAGGATTCGGTTAACCCGACATATTTCCCGACGATTGCGATATTAATTTGATGCAGCGGATGGTTCAGCGACTCAACCAATCCATGCCACATCGATAAATCAGCGGGCGGTGGTGAAATACCGAACTTGCGACAAACGATGTCATCCAGACCTTGCTCGCACAATATGCCAGGGATCATATAGATGCTGTCCACATCGTGTACCGAGATCACCGCACTGGCTTCCAGATTGGTAAACAGCGCAATTTTATGCCGCTCTTCTTCTGGGAGCGGGCGGTCGCCCCGGCACAGCACCACATCGGGCTGGATGCCGATTTCGCGTAACTCTTTGACAGAATGTTGCGTGGGTTTGGTCTTGACTTCGCCTGCCTTGCCCAGATAAGGCACCAGGGTCAAGTGAATGTAGCAGGTGTTGTTGCGTCCTTCATGTAAACCCATTTGTCGAATGGCTTCAAGAAAAGGCAATGACTCAATATCGCCCACCGTGCCGCCAATTTCGACAATAGCAATTTCGGCATTTGCTGCGCCATGGTGAATTTGGTTGCGAATTTCATCGGTAATGTGCGGAATGACTTGCACTGTGCCGCCCAAATAATCACCGCGACGTTCTTTGCGGATCACTGATTCATAAATTTGACCGGTAGTGAAGTTGTTGCTGCGGGACATTTTGGTATGGATAAAACGCTCATAATGCCCCAAATCCAGGTCTGTTTCTGCGCCGTCCTCAGTAACAAACACTTCACCATGCTGAAATGGACTCATGGTACCGGGATCTACATTGATGTAAGGATCCAGTTTGAGCATGGTCACCCGCATGCCGCGAGATTCCAGAATGGCGGCCAGTGATGCGGCAGCGATGCCCTTGCCCAAGGATGACACCACGCCGCCGGTAACAAAGATATAACGAGTCATAACAATTCACAACGCAGGTAATGCCGAATTTTAGCCTAAAGTGCGCAATGCCACAATGCGGCAATGGCGTTTTTACTTTGTTTTAACCCGATCTTTCGTAATTAATTTGGCGTGGTTAAACGGCCAATTCTTTTGCGATTTGATCTAAAGCAGCACGCACCGCAGTCACGATTAATTGATCTGCGCTGTGTTGATCCACTTCAGGGATGTCCCAATCAAAGATTGCCCGGTATTTTTCGACTAAGTGATGCATGTCTTTCAGGAGTTGTTTACGGTGGTTGTCCAACTCGATCTGTTCCATATTTCCCATATTCGTCACCTTGATCAAAAGTTATGTTTTCGAAAAGCCACACTGCAGCACAGAATACAGTACACGAATTAAGTTCACAATACACGGAAATGATCGAGCAGGTAGCAGTTTTGAACATTTGTCCGCGCATTCCCTCGTTGGTGTTAACATTTCCCGCTCCATCTTCTGAAAATCGATATGGTTACCAGCAGAAATTGAATTACTTTTCTGCTGTCTTCAATACCGTCCGCTCCACTTGCACACTAACAGAACCATCACTTAACCACACTTGCCCGTCTTGAATTGTGCATTGCAAACTCATGTTGCGTTGTGCCAGTCTGGCCAGTGCTTGTGTAATCGCCACAGGCAGGTTGATGATGGTAAGATTATTCTGTCGTGCAAACTGGATGCTGTTTTGCGTAAACCACATGTCGACCACACGTCCGCCATAGCAATACACCACCACTTGATTGGAGCGACCGCAGGCTTTTCGAATCAGCTTTTCATCCGGAATGCCAACATCGATCCATAATTCAATTGATCCGGTTAAATCTTTCAGCCACAAGTCCGCGTCATCATCGACTGTCATACCTTGGCCGAACTCTAAATATTCGTGTGCGTGCAGAGCAAAGGCCAGCAATCGCACCATAAGGCGTTCATCTGTTTCAGATGGGTGCCTGGCCAACGTCAACGCGTGATCCTGATAGTAGTGACGCTCCATATCCGCAATTTGCAGATTAACTTTAAAGATAGTCGCTTTGATTGCCATGAGGCTTCCTGTAATCTGGAGGGGGTGCATGGCAACGGGCAGTCAGCCTTTCTCGCCACCAGTGACTTGTATGCGTTGGCGGATTATAAGCGACCACTCAAAATTTTGTTTGCTATCTATTTTCGTCAGATCAAAACGGTGATGTCAAGATGATTGACATGAGCGCCTGATTTTCGGCCAAAGCTACCGTTGGGGAGGGTGCTGGCGCTGCGTCAGCAATCTGGTACATTGCCGACCATGGCGGTGAAAAGCCACACTCATTGTTTTTCAGCAACCCAATTTCATTGTCATGCCACGTTCACCAGGACAATCGGGTATCACAAGCCGAATTCGTCTG
>JAJYMO010000016.1 GCA_021786845.1 Pseudomonadota bacterium
CCACCAAAATTTTTGGGTGCGGCGGAGACAATGTCAGCCACTCCGTCGCTATGCAGATTGATTTCTCCCTCGGATTTTGCGGTGGCACTCGCGTGATATTGACACGGAAAATGAATCATGATGTTCCTTTTATCCCAAAAACCCCACCAGATTCGTAGAGCCGCCTAATGGATTATTTGGGTGATTGCTGACAAACTGAAGCGGATGTTCCTCCGCACCCAAACCACTCCAGCAAGACAGAATCGCCACCCAATGCCATCACCCGGGCACGCAACAATTCAATGTCCGCATTATAGATGTCTTCGGCAAACTGACAACGGCACTGTCGCGTCGCAACCGTTCGTTTGATGTGGGGGTCATTTTGCATTTACCTCACCGCGCATTCGCGCCCTACTGACCACACCAAATCCGGTTCGCGTGCTGCCCGCACGTCATCCAGACGGCGTACAGGCAAGGTGTGGGGAGCGGTTTTGACCAGTTCGGGCTGCGCTTGCGCTTCTTGTGCAATGGCGATCATGGCGTCTACAAAAGCATCCAAAGTGGCTTTGGATTCAGTTTCAGTCGGTTCAATCAACAGACATTCCGGCACCAGCATGGGGAAATAGGTGGTGGGGGCATGAAAACCATAATCGAGCAAACGCTTGGCAAAATCCATCGCGCTGATGCCGGTTTGGTCTTTGAGGCGTTTCAAAGTGATGATAAATTCATGGCTGGCACGCCGTTTGGGAAACGCCAAATCAAACCCGGTTTGCTGTAAACGCGCCATCAGATAATTGGCGTTTAACGTGGCGTAACGCGCCACTCGGCGCAAGCCTTCGCCGCCCAACATGCGGGCATAGATGTAGGCGCGCAATAACACCCCGCCATTGCCGTGATTACCGCTGAGGCGGCCAATGCTGCGTGGACAATCACGTTCGTCCAGCATGCGGTAATGACCTGACTCACCGCCCACTCGCGGCAAGGGCAAAAATGGCACCAAACGTTCCGATACCGCCACCGGCCCGGAACCCGGTCCACCACCGCCATGGGGTGTGGCAAAGGTTTTATGCAAGTTGATGTGGATCACATCGAATCCCATGTCGCCCGGTTTGACCCAACCCAAAATCGCATTCAAATTGGCGCCGTCGTAATACAGCAGGCCGCCCGCATGGTGGACAATGCTCGCAATAGCTTGTATTTGTTGCTCAAAAACGCCCAGAGTTGAAGGGTTAGTCAGCATTAAACCAGCGGTCTGTGGCCCAACCACCTTCTTTAATGCGTCGAGATCCACATTCCCTTGTGCATCGGTGGGAATTTCCCGCACGGTATAACCGCACATGGCGGCAGTAGCCGGATTGGTGCCGTGCGCGGCATCCGGCACAATGATTTCAGTGCGCGCCGTGTCACCGCGCGAGTCATGCCATGCACGAATCATCGCCACCCCGGCAAACTCGCCTTGCGCCCCGGCCATCGGCGCTAAAGAGACCGCGGCCATCCCCGTGACTTCAATCAATATCTGCTGCAATTCGTATAAACTGGTCAAATAACCCTGTCCTGTGACGGCTGGCGCAAAAGGATGCCGATCCAGAAAACCCGGTAGCATCGCCAAACTGTTACAGGCTCGCGGGTTGTATTTCATGGTGCAAGAACCCAGCGGGTAAAAATGGGTGTCAATCGAAAAATTGCGCTGGCTCAATTGGGTATAGTGCCGCACCACATCCAGTTCGGACGCCTGTGGCAACAAGGGTTCATCACGCCGCAACAGGTGTTCGGGCAAATCATCGAGACTGTCCAGGCGGCGTGGCATTTGCGCTACTGCACGACGACCTGCGACACTGTGTTCGAAAATCAGCTTCATGCCGTTTGCCCCACACTCAAAATCCCGGCCAATTGTTCGGTGTAACGTGTCAAATCGGCAACTGTTTTGGTTTCGGTGGCACACAACAACAGGGCGTGGCCCAATTCGGGGTAATCCTGACTCAAATCGTAACCGCCTAAAATACCGGCCTGCATTAAACCCTGAAGCACCTGTGCCACAGGGCGATCCAACTGCACCACGCTTTCATGAAAACTGTTGCCCGAAAAAAGCCGGCGCACCCCCGGCAAGGCCGTCAAAGCGGTGGTCAGCGCCCGGGTATTGGCGTGACAGGCACTGGCCACGCGCCGTAAACCTTCCGGCCCCAACAGACTCATGAACACGGTCGAAGCCGCGATCACCAACCCCTGATTGCTGCAAATATTGGAAGTTGCTTTGGCGCGACGGATGTGCTGTTCGCGTGCCTGCAAGGTGAGAGTGTAACCCGCGTGCCCATCAGCATCACGCGTGCGACCGACCAGGCGCCCCGGCATCTGGCGGACTAAAACGGTGCGGCATGTTAAAAACCCGTACCACGGCCCGCCACTCGACAAAGGCGCGCCCAGAGGCTGGCCCTCACCGGTCGCAATGTCTGCGCCGCCCTGCACACCCGAAACATCTCTCATGCCCCATTGTCCAGGTGGCTTGAGCACGCCCAAGGTCATGGGGTTCACCAGGGCAATCACTTTTGCGCCACGGGCATGCGCCCAATCCGTCAACCCGTCGACATCTTCCAGTTGCCCAAAAAAATTGGGTTGCGGAATCACCAGCGCAGCAAAAACGTCTTCATTCTGTGGCACAGGTGTCGTGCCGGTAACTGGATCATATGGCAATTCCACCACTTCAATACCCTGGTACGCCACAATGGTTTTCACTGTGGCCCGATAAATGGGTGACACCGTTTTCGGTATCAACACGCGGGTGGAGAGTTTGTGTGCCCGCACCGCCATCAACACGGCCTCAGCCAAAGCCGATGCGCCGTCGTACATGGAGGCATTGGAAACATCCAGTCCCGTCAAACTGGCCATCATGGTCTGGTATTCGTAAATGAGCTGCAAGCTGCCTTGCGAGGCTTCGGCCTGATAAGGTGTGTAAGCGCTGTAATACTCGCCACGCGTCACAATCTGCCACACCGCAGCGGGAATATGGTGTTCATAACCGCCCGCCCCAATGAAATTGAGCCAACGGCCATCTTGCACCGCACGATCATGCATGAGGCGCGTGATTTCCATTTCATTCAGCGCAACGGGCAAAGCCGCATCAGGCAAGCCGATTAAATCAGCAGGAATTTCATCAAATAAAGCATCAAGGTCCGGCGCGCCGATGATTTCCAGCATCGCAGCCACCTCTGCAGGGGTGTGAGGAATAAAAGGCATTTCGACAAATTTCTCAGTGGTTGTCTGCTTCAACCAATGCGCGGTAAGCCACGGCATCCAGCAAACCATCCAAATCAGCCGGATTGTCTGGCTGCAAACTGAACAACCATGCCTCATAAGCATCCGTATTCAGTGCTTCCGGCGCAACTTCCACATCCGGATTTGCCGCCAGGACTTTCCCGGCGATCGGCGCATACACATCAGAAGCGGCTTTCACCGATTCCACCACTGCGCATTCTTCACCTGCGACAAGATGACGACCTGGCACCGGATTTTCCACAAATACCATATCACCCAGCAAATCCTGTGCGTGATCAGTAATGCCTATGCGCACACTGCCATCAGCTTGGGTTTGTACCCATTCGTGGCTGGCGGTGTATTTTAACTCATTCGGGACGTTCATCATTTCTCCTGGGGTTCAGTAGAGGTTAATGCTAAAAATTTATTGTATGGGAAGACTGACTTATTTAATTTATTTGAGAATTATGACACCAAACTGTGTCCATTGCGCACGAACGGATAACCCACTACCTTGACCTGCAAGGGCTTGTCACGTACTTGCACTGTCAGCACATCACCCGGAGCAATCCCCATCGGCACCCGTGCCAAAGCAATGGATTGCTGCA
This sequence comes from Pseudomonadota bacterium, assembly GCA_021786845.1. Taxonomy (GTDB): domain Bacteria; phylum Pseudomonadota; class Gammaproteobacteria; order Burkholderiales; family Sulfuriferulaceae; genus Sulfuriferula. Next base: position 3,837 of record JAJYMO010000016.1, read on the forward strand.
A
>JAJYMO010000092.1 GCA_021786845.1 Pseudomonadota bacterium
TCCATGCCGCCCATGCCGCCCATACCACCACCCATACCGCCAGCAGCTGGTTTGTCTTCAGGCAACTCTGCCACCATGGCATCGGTGGTCAGCATCAGGCCGGCCACAGAAGCGGCGTTTTGCAACGCGGTGCGGGTGACTTTGGTTGGGTCCAGCACGCCCATTTCCACCATGTCGCCATACACGCCAGTCGCAGCGTTGTAACCGTAGTTACCCTTGCCTTGCATGACGTTATTGACCACAACAGACGCTTCTTCACCGCAGTTGATGACGATTTGACGCAAAGGCTCTTCGATTGCACGCAGCACAATTTTGATACCGGCTTCCTGATCATGGTTGTCGCCAATCAGGTTGTGGACGCCGACTTTGGCACGCAACAGCGCAACACCGCCGCCGGGCACAATGCCTTCTTCCACTGCAGCGCGGGTGGCGTGTAACGCATCTTCCACACGGGCTTTTTTCTCTTTCATTTCGACTTCAGTGGCTGCGCCCACTTTGATGAGCGCCACGCCGCCAGCCAATTTCGCTTTGCGTTCTTGTAGTTTTTCCTTGTCGTAGTCGCTGGTAGCTTCTTCAGCTTGACGGTTAATCTGCGCGATACGCCCTTTGATGTTGGCTTCGCTGCCAATGCCATCGATGATGATGGTATTGTCTTTGCCCACTTCGATGCGTTTGGCCTGGCCAAGCTCAGCCAGTGTCACTTTGTCCAGCGTCAGACCTACTTCTTCTGCAATGACGGTGCCGCCCGTTAAGATGGCAATATCTTCCAGCATGGCTTTGCGGCGGTCGCCGAAGCCAGGCGCTTTCACTGCGCAAGTTTTCAGGATGCCACGAATATTGTTGACCACCAAAGTTGCCAGTGCTTCACCATCAATGTCTTCAGCGATAATCAACAGTGGGCGACCGGCTTTAGCGACTTGTTCCAGTGCAGGTAACAGGTCGCGGATGTTGGAAATTTTCTTGTCGTGCAACAACACGTAAGGGTTTTCCAGTGCAGCGATTTGCTTGTCCTGATTGTTAATGAAATAAGGCGACAGGTAACCGCGATCAAACTGCATGCCTTCCACCACGTCCAGTTCGCTTTGCAAACTGGTGCCGTCTTCAACTGTAATCACGCCTTCTTTACCGACTTTGCCCATTGCTTCAGCGATGATGTCACCGATGGCGCTTTCAGAGTTAGCGGAGATCGAACCCACTTGGGCAATTTCTTTTGTCGTGGTACATGGCTTGGAAATTTTTTGCAGTTCAGCAACGATGGCCGTTACCGCTTTGTCCATACCGCGCTTCAAGTCCATAGGGTTCATGCCAGCGGCCACAAATTTCATGCCTTCTTTCAGCATGGCTTGTGCCAGCACGGTCGCTGTGGTGGTGCCATCACCGGCCACATCGGAGGTTTTGGAAGAGACTTCCTTCACCATTTGCGCGCCCATGTTCTCGAACTTGTCTTTTAATTCAATTTCTTTGGCAACAGAAACACCGTCTTTAGTGATGGTGGGCGCGCCGTAAGAACGGTCAAGCACCACATTACGGCCTTTGGGCCCCAGTGTGACTTTGACCGCATCGGCCAACACATTCACACCAATCATCATTTTTTGACGGGCAACATCACCGAATTTAACGTCTTTTGCAGGCATAACAAACTCCTAAAATTTACTGATTACACAATTATTAACGAGGTTGGGATGGCCTGGATTTATTCCAGAATGCCCATAATGTCTTCTTCACGCATCACCAGCACTTCATTGCCGTCAACCTTGACAGCCTGGCCAGCATATTTGCCAAATAAAACGCGATCACCGACTTTGACATCCAGAGGGCGTACTTTGCCATCATCGCCGACTTTACCCTTGCCAACAGCCAAGACTTCGCCTTGATCCGGTTTTTCAGCCGCGCTGTCGGGAATGACAATACCGGAAGCGGTTTTGCGTTCTTCTTCGAGGCGTTTGACAATCACGCGGTCATGCAGTGGACGAATTTTCATTTACAGAATCTCCTGAATAAATAGACAGATAAAAAGCACAAATACGGCGCAGCACCACATGCTGCTGCACACTGAGATAACACTCGATCATCGAGGTAACCTGTTAATGGGGGTGCAAGATACTTTTTTCAAGATCAAAAGACGATTTTTATTTTCACTGTTACGCGGCGGACATCGACAGGGATAACGGTGACATACACGCTTCATTAACGAAACCCGGGAATTGTTTTAATTTATTCATTTATTCCAAAAGCTTGCTTTTTGTTTCTAATTTGTTATTTGGCGTCGTTTTTTCTTGCCTGGCAAGGGGGGGTTATGTATAATCACGCGTTTCCCTTGCCCTACCGTTTACGCACGGGGGGCTTTAACCCACAAGGAGCGCGTATGCGACATTATGAAATTGTATTTATCGTGCACCCCGATCAAAGCGAGCAAGTTCCCGCTATGGTCGAACGTTATCGCACATTGATTGCCAGTCACAACGGTATTATCCACCGTCTGGAAGACTGGGGTCGCCGCCAATTGGCTTACCCAATTCAAAAAATTCACAAAGCACATTATGTGTTGATGAACATTCAATGCAACCAGGAAACCCTGGATGAACTGGAGCATGGCTTCAAGTTTAATGATGCGGTTTTGCGCCACCTCAGCATCCGTATGGACGAGGCTGTGAGCACTCCTTCAGCAATGATGAAGGAAGAAAAATCACGTTCTTTGCTGAATGTTGAAGCAAAAGCCGAGCCGAAAGAAGAACCGGTACCGGCAGTAGAAGTTCAAATCACAGCATAATCATCCACAGTATTGAGTCATGCCCTATGGGTAGCGCGGTGCGTAAACTGTGCCAGCCTTTAGTGCGTCAACAATCAGTACAGGGGTTTGCTTCCAGGGCTTGGCCGTATGGGCACCAGACAGATGGGCAAACCGGATGATTTATAGCATTGTAAGCCACAAGCAACAACCCTTTATTAGGAGTGCAAGATGCCACGTCCAACAGGTAATAGCAGCAATAAACGCCGGGAAGGTTCCCGCCAATTGTTCAAACGTCGTAAATTTTGCCGTTTTACGGTAGAAAAAATCACTTGGGTTGATTACAAAGACGTTGAGATTCTGAAAGAATTTATTGCGGAAAACGGCAAAATTATTCCGGCGCGCATTACAGGCACCAAAACCCGTTATCAGCGCCAACTGTCCACGGCAATCAAGCGTGCACGTTTTCTGGCATTGATGCCTTATACAGATTTGCATTGAGGAGGATGACATGCAAATAATTCTGATGGAAAAAGTAATTAATTTGGGTACTTTGGGCGATGTGGTCAAAGTTAAAGATGGCTATGCGCGTAATTTCTTGATCCCGCAAGGTAAAGCCAAGCGCGCCACGGCAGGTAATCTGCGCCATTTTGAAGAACGTCGTGCGGAGCTGGAAAAACAGCACGCTGTCGTTTTGGCAGCTGCGCAAGCACGTGCGGTACAGATGGCAGAATTGTCTTTGGTATTGGCGCAAAAAGCAGGGATGGACGGCCGCTTGTTCGGGTCCGTTACCCACATTGATATTGTAGACGCTTTAGCTACCCAAGGCATTGAAATCAGCAAGACGCAAGTGCGCATGTCGAATGGTCCGCTCAAAACAACGGGCGAATTTCCAGTCGAAATTGTGCTTCATGCCGATGTGATTGCAGAAATAATGGTGATTGTTCAGCCGCAACGCTGATCGCGCGCATCGTACGAATGAGGGGAGAAAAGAACTTTCCCTTCAAAAGTTGGTGAGCGAGTATTCATGAAAAACCCCCGCGAAAATTTAATTTTCGCGGGGGTTTTTCATTGTGAGCGCTTGTTTCCGCCTTCGGTCTCATGTCACCTTTCTCATTTTGGGTAGAGGGTACACTGAATACTCAACTTAAAATCGCTCATACCCCTGCAAATATCGCCATTTCCCCATCGCTAATTTTGCCATCGGCATGCGTCCAATGCGGATACGTTTGATGGAGATAACGGACAGACCCACCTTCTCACATGCGCCAACTATTTGCCCCGCTTGCACGCCTTTGGTGGCAAACCGCAAGTGTTGTTCATTTTGCCAACTGACCTTCATCGGCGATAAAGACCGACCACTCCAACTTAAACCGTGATTGAGCAACGACAGGCCATCGGCCGTTAATTCACCCATGACTTCAACAATATACTCTTGCTCGGTCTTGTCTGCATCTTCTACCAGTTTACGCACGATACGCCAGTCCTGGCTAAATACCAGCAAGCCGGACGCATTGGCGGGTAACGGCATCACCATGCGTAAATCGCGTAAATGCCTGCGCAGGAAAGTGAACGTGGACCTGTCATCAGCGCTACGCGTATCCTCGGTGATGAGTTGCAACAGTGGTTTGATAGCGGCGTCACCGGTGCTCGCATCAATACCGACCGGCTTGTGCAGCAGTATCGTCACTGGGGCGATTTTTGCGAGATCGGCATCCGGCAGGATTTCCACATGCTGCGCCGGTAATACACGGTAGCCCATCACTTCGACCATCTCGCCATCGACCTTCACCCAACCGCTTTCAATATACTGCTCAGCCTCGCGTCGTGAGCAGGAGAGCATTTCGACAAGGCGTTTGGAGAGACGTATCGATTCGGACATAGTGACTTTATATCTTCTTCACAAATCCGGATTTCAACTGCATTGCACCGATACCATCAATTTTGCAATCAATATCATGGTCGCCTTCAACGATGCGAATATTCTTCACTTTAGTGCCGACTTTGACCACGGATGACGACCCTTTTATTTTTAAATCTTTGATCACCGTCACCGTATCGCCATCATTCAGTACATTGCCATTCGCATCATGCACCACGCGTTTTTGCTCACCGTCATCAATTGTTGCGGTTTTCGACCATTCGTGCGCGCACTCAGGGCAAACATACCGCTCACCATCCTCGTAAGTGTAGGTTGAACCGCACTGCGGACATTGAGGTAAACCGCTCATTTCGTACTCCGTTTCTGATGAAGGGTGAATGCGCTTAACCAGGCGCCAAAGTAAGGATGGTAACATACCGTACATCGTACCTGCTCATCTCTAACAATGGATGTCGCAGGATCGCATCGGCTGCTTGTGCCGAACAGCGAGGCACATCAAGGACTTCCGTACGGATTAACGAGCGACCTTGTTGCACGCGCGGACAAATGCGGACAGTAAAGAATCGGCATACAAGGTGCCGGTGGGTGAAGGAGCGAAGCGTCCGATCACCGTCATCAGATGCGTCTCACTGATTGTCGATAATCTGTTGATAATAGTCAATGATTCGTGTTGCCATCTGCGGTGCACTCCAATTCAATGCGTGTTCGCGCGCCTCTTGACTCAATTGTTGGCGCAGGGGCTTGTCCATCAACACGGCATGCAGAGTTCGGGCAAAATCAACCGGGTGATCATTGGCCACGCGGCAACCTTTCTCTGCCGCAAGGATGTCACGCGTTCCCATGATGGCGGTGGACACGACGGGTACGCCTAATGCCATGGCTTCGAGCAACACCAGACCTTGAGTTTCGGTGCGGGAGGCAAACACGAAGGCATCTCCTGCGCAGTAACAGGCAGGCAATTCTGAGGCGCGCTCCAGGTAGCCGACAAACAGCACGTTATCAGTCAGGTTAAGGGTTTTAACCATCCGTTTGAGTTTGGCTTCAGCGGGGCCTTCGCCAGCGATAATCAACAACACATCGGGTAGCGTTTGACGCAATTCAAACAACATCCGCAGCAGGAAGTCGATGTTTTTCTCGTAAGCGACCCGTCCGACATACACCACCACAGGGCGTTCTGGTGCGATGTTGTAACCGGCCCGAAAGGCGACTGTATCTGGTGCGCTGAAATCACTCAACTCAATTCCGGTAGGGATAATGCGACTGTTGGTGCTGATGCCATAGCGCCTGAGCGCCTCATTCATGGCAAGTGAGGGCAAAATTAAACCATCGACTTGGTCGCATTGCTGGCGAGAAAAAAAACGCGCAGCGTAACGCATCAACCCTTTGGGCAAAAAAGGGATGTAGTGGTAAAGATATTCTTCAAAAAAGGTATGGTAGGTTTCAACGCAGGGAATACCAAAATGCTGTGCGAGCCGCAAGCCGGTGTAATGGGCGAGAAAAGGGGTGTGAATGTGTACCAGATCGAAGGGTTGCCCGGTCAGTTGTTGCGGCAGTTTGCGCAGATGCGGTGAAGACATCAGCCGATCCTCCGGGTCAAGCAACACCCGGTGCCCTTTAATGCGAACAATATCGGGTTCATCAGGTTCGCCCAAGCCGTACCCGGGTGCAATGAGTGTGACCTGGTGCCCCAGTGCTTTGAGTTCACGTCTCAAAATCATTATCGAGGTAGACACCCCGTTGACACGAGGGAAATAGACATCCGAAATCATTAAAATGTTCATTAACAAGCCCTAAGGATCCAGCGAATCTGTCAACCTGATTCAACACCGTTGTCTGGCACTCAATCTGGCGTGAGGTGTATCTCTTGTGCTTAATTCGACGTCAGTTGGTGAACGAACCCTTAGTGGCGCGCGTGCGCCCGACGCGCTTTGGCAATTAACGCATCCAAAGTTTGAAATAAGGCGGCCTCACCCCCGGTCATGGATTCCGAGGTGACATATTGACCATCCACCACAAAAGTAGGCACGCCGGTAATTTGTGCTTCCTTCGTCAGTTGAGCCGCATGGGCGACCTGGCTTTGCACGCCAAAAGAATTGTAGGCATTGGCAAAAGCTTGTTGATTGATGCCCATTTTCCCCGCCCAATTAAAGATGCTTACTTCAGAGCGTGCATCCAGGCCGTCAAGATGAATGGCATTAAAGAAATCATCATGGTATTTGTTTGCCAGACCGAGTGCTGAAAGGGCGTACCATACTTTGGCTTGTACAGCCCACGAATTGTTCAGCACGGCAGGGATGCGGTGAATGGCGACATCTTTCGGCACCGTTTTTATCCATGAGTTTAAGCCTGGTTCCAGATTGAAACAATGTGGACAGCCATACCAAAAAAACTCATCTACCTCGATTTTTGATCCGCTGTCGGTTTCAATGGGTACGCCAAGCACCGTAAAATCTTTGTTTTGAATGGCGGCGGCCTGTGCAGGGCTTGTGGAGATGAAAAGGGACAGCAATGCAGTGGCCATCAGCATGAACAAATTTTTTCGCATATCAGTTTCCTCGGATTAAAAAATTTAACTCAATTTTGTTTAGTGATTGGGTGGCGTGGTTGATGCTTCTGTTTTCATGACTTTGGTATCAATATGACTTTGAGCCAAATTGGCTTGGACCGTTGCCAATTCCGTTGTGCCAAACGGCCCCAAACGTACGCGGTATTCACTGCCTTTGCCTGGTAAATCGAGGGTTTGAATGCTGGATTCTAAACCCATCAATGCCAATTGGGCTTTCATGTCGTCTGCTTTTTGGGGGTCTGCAAAAGTTCCGGCTTGCAACCAGCTTGTTTTGGGGTTGGAATCCGCAACTTGGCCTGGTGCCGTTGTGGATGGCTGGGTATTATCAGGGTGCGTACCGCTGGCATCATTTCCGGGTAATATTTTATAAAAATCATAATGTTGGCTAGATTGTGCAGGCAAAGCATGGCTAACCGGATCGACAACTTGGGCGTCGGATGACGGGGCTTGAGCGCTGACAGTGGCATTACTGGTGGCTGTGTTGTGCTCGGTAAATGGGTTGCTGCGCCCGACCCATACGGCGACCGCCGCCGCGCCCGCAAGACCGATGAGTACGCCAATCAGAATGCCTGACCAGATACCTCCCGACTTGTGTGCGCTGTCTGCTCTGAGAGGGCTGTTCCGGGATTGTGCCATGTTTTGAAGCTCCTACATGTGGTCTGGGCAAGAAATGCCCAATAAATTAAGTCCATTGGACAGAACAGTGCGCGTCGCGGTAATTAAAGTCAATCGTGCATTTTGTAGTGCCAAATCATCCAGCAAGAATTGTTCAGCATTGTAATAAGCATGCAAAGCTGTGGCAATGTCCTTCAGCGCGTAAGCCAGCAGATGGGGTGACAGTTCCTGTGAGGCGGATTCTATCACTTGGGGGTAATCGGCCAGGTGTTTCAGCAAGTCAATTTCGTAAATGCTGGTGAGCGGACTGCAGTCGGTCCCTGTCAATGACTGTGCATCGCCACCCCATTTATTCAATACGCTACAGATGCGCGCATGGGCATATTGAATATAATAAACCGGGTTATCGTTGGTGCGTGATTTGGCTAAATCCAAATCAAAATCAAGATGCTGGTCTGATTTTCGCAAAATGTAGAAAAAACGTGCGGCATCATTACCGACTTCGGCGCGCAATTCACGCAAAGTGACAAAATCGCCAGAGCGGGTGGACATGGCGGCTTTTTCACCATTGCGATACAGCACGGCAAATTGAACCAAAGCCACAGTGAGTGTGTCAGGGTTTTGCCCCAAGGCTTGCAGCGCACCTTTTACACGTGCAATATAGCCATGATGGTCTGCACCCCAAATATCGATGAGCCAATCAAAACCGCGTTCTAATTTATGTAAATGGTAAGCAATGTCCGAGGCGAAATAAGTGTACAGGCCATTTTCGCGTTGCACCACCCGGTCTTTTTCGTCGCCAAACTGGGTGGAACGGAACCAGCGCGCACCATTCAGGGTATAAAGATGTCCGCCTGTATCCAGCATTTCCAGTGTGCGTTGCACCATGCCGCTATCAAACAGCGATTGCTCAGAAAACCACTGGTCGAATCTGACACCAAATTCGTTTAAATCTTCCCGGCAATCATTCAGTTGCTCGTTGAGCGCAAATTGATGAATTGTGGGGTAATCTGCGGCCAGTAATTGTTTTGCATTGGCAATCAGCTGATCGAGATAGGCATCCGGCGCGATTTCAAAATCGGGCACTTGCGCCATCACGGCAGCAGTGGGATGTTGATAACGGGTGCCGTGTTGTGCCAAAACAGCACGGGCCATGTCGCGCACATAATCGCCCTGGTAGGCATTTTTCGGAAAAAGGGGTGTTTCTCCACACAATTCCAAATAACGCAACCATGTCGATAAAGCCAAAATATCCATTTGCCGGCCAGCATCATTGACATAATATTCGCGCGAAACCGCATAGCCGGACGCCGCTAAAATATTGCCCAGACTTGCGCCATATGCCGCACCACGTCCATGACCCACATGCAATGGCCCCGTGGGGTTGGCGGAGACGAATTCGACTTGTACCGATCGGCCCGCACCCAAATTGTTGTGCCCATACTGATCGGCGGCTTGCAGAATATGAGTAAGCGTTTGCTGGTATGCGAAGGGGTGAAGAAAAATGTTGATGAAGCCCGCGCCGGCTATTTCAGTTTTGATTATCCAGTCAGAAACGGGAAGCGCTGTTTGAATTTGTATGGCCAGCGTACGAGGTTGACAGCGTAGTCGCTTCGCCAGTTTGAGTGCCACATTGCAGGCAAAATCCCCGTGTGCGGTGTCACGAGGGCGTTCAATTGTAAAAAGCTCGTCGTGTGCTTCGGGTGCGACAGCGCGCAGTGCCTCTGTAAACAGGACCATTAAGTGAGTGGGAATATCAATGTGCTGTGTCAAGATAGGGGTATTCCAATGAAATGAGGTTGGATTATAACGAAAGCGGGCCAGAACCACCACGGACAAATTCACACTTGTTGTGGATCCACATCCAGATGCCAGCGGATGTTTTTTGTGCGCAAGGCGTATAACGCAGGCATCCAAAGCGACAGATAGTGCTGTAACAACCCCCGGTGTGCAGATTGTACCAGTAATAAAGCCCGGTCGCGGTTGGCTTTGCGTGGCATGGCGTCAGGTGTGGGGTCGAACAGCGTCACCCCTTCCAGTTGCGGAGCATGCTGTTGTGCTGTTTGCAGAAAAACCAGCGCGTCGACCAGTGCCGGCGCATCGGCACGCAAGGCCGCCAGATGAAAATAGGGCGGTAACCTTGCCGTGTTGCGCTCGTCCAATAAAATTTCTGCATATTCTGCATAATTGTGTTGCTGCAAGGCCTGATACAGGGGGTGATCGGGAAAGCGGGTTTGAATCAGCACTTCGCCCGGCCATTGTGCCCGCCCAGCACGGCCTCCGACTTGCATGAGCTGGGCAAACAAGCGTTCAGTCGCACGGAAGTCGGTGCTGTACAGGGCGTCATCCGCACCGATGATACCCACTAAACTCAGACCGGGGAAATCATGCCCTTTGCTGAGCAATTGGGTGCCGACCAGGATATCAATTTCGCCATTGCGTATGGCTTGCTGCATGGTAAGCCAGCGGGTTTCCCCCTGGGTGCTGTCCCGGTCAACCCGCAGAATCCGTGCAGTGGGAAAACGGTGACATAAATGCTGTTCCAGTCGTTGCGTGGCCACGCCGCCAGGGTGCAAATCTTTTCCTTCGCAATTTGGGCAGGCCAAGGCCATGGCTTGTTGATAGCCGCAATGGTGGCAGCGTAAGGATTTTTCACGCAAATGCAATACCAGTTTTGCACTGCAGCGCGGGCATCCAGCCGCCCAGCCGCAATCGCGACAGTACAGCGACGGGGCATAACCACGGCGATTCGCGAACACGAGGCTTTGCTGACCACGCGCAAGATTCTGTTGCAGGGCGGCATCTAAAATGGTGGTGAGGCCTTCAATTGGTTTGTTGGCACGGCTGTCTATCAGACGAACCGTGGGCATCGTGATTGAAGTGGCGCGTTGTGTGAGCGTGATGCGTTGATAGCGACCGGTTAGCGCATTGTGCCAACTTTCCAGAGACGGCGTGGCCGAACCCAGCACAATGGGAATATGGGCACGCTGTGCGCGTACCACCGCCATGTCGCGAGCAGCATAGCGAAGGCCTTCTTGTTGATGGAACCCGCTGTCATGTTCTTCATCCACCACGATAAGTTGGAGTGCCGGCATGGGGGTAAACAGGGCCAGCCGGGTTCCCAGTACGATTTTTGCTGTGCCATTCCGCGCAGCCAGCCAATGTCGTAAACGTTGTGTTTCTCCCAGCCCGCTGTGAAGCGTGGCAATCAGTTCTGCGCCAAAACGTTGACTGAATTGACCGGTCAGTTGCGGGGTGAGATGAATTTCCGGCACCAGCAATAAGACTTGCCCACCTTGCGCAATCACCTGTTGCGCCAAATGCAGATAGACTTCGGTTTTGCCGCTGCCCGTCACACCATGCAGCAAAAATGTTTCATAGCGGCCCAAAGCGGCCTGCACTTGTTCCACGGCTTGTTGCTGGGCAAAATTAAGAACTGGTGCGCTGGATAAGGGCAGTTTTGGCGAGACATCCAGGATGTCTAATGGCGCCGTTTCAATCCACGCTGCAACGAGCCATGTTTTAAGCAGGTTGCGAGCATGGGCCGTTACTTCAAGCGCATTCTCAGCCAAAGGACCTTCGCACAAACGGGCAAATAACGCGCGCTGCGCCTTGGCACGCACCGGCAATCCCGTCCCTTGCCGCATACCTGAAGGTGTTAATTTCCATTGCAAGTGAGTGCGTACTACTGCTTCTTTCCCTTTTCGTAGATGGCCAGGCAAAGCAGCAAACAACGTAGGTCCCAAAGGATAATGGTAGTAATCACTGCAGAAACGCAGCAAGGCAAGCATGTCGTGCGGCAGCAGCGTTTGTTCATCGAGTAGCGCAGTCACTGCTTTGAGTTGGGCCAATGGTCTGTCACTGGCTTCACGCATTCCCACCACAATGCCTATGCGCTCCTTTTGGCCAAATGGCACACGCACACGGCAGCCAATGTGGGCGGCAGACAAATCGCCAGCTAAATAATCAAAAGGCTGGGCAACAGGGAGGTTCAGTGCGATGAGAGCAATCATAAGCGGCATGGGGTAAGTTTAGCTTAATCATGGCGGGTTTAGTCTGAAATTTTGCAAGGTTTTGACCTGTGTGAACTTTATACAATGCCCCTATACGCTCGCGTGTTGCTCGCCACATAGAGAACGCACCCTCCGTTTTGGCTCAAAGTCGTGTCAGGCAACTTGTCATAAAAACTTAATATGTTGTTCATCAAAATGACGTGTGGTGTTTGCACAATGCGGCATATGAATGAAGAACTTTTATTGCAGATTTTTGCATCTCGCCCTCAACCCTTGCGCATTGCCCTGGTGACAGAAACTTATCCACCGGAAATCAATGGGGTAGCAATGACTTTGGGGCGTCAAGTCAGCGATTTGCAAAAGCGGGGACATCAGATTCAGTTGATACGCCTGCGGCAGGGTGCGCTGGATACCACCACACACAACGAGCAACTTGAAGAAGTGCTCCAGATGGGTGTGCCGATTCCGCGTTACCCGGGTTTAAAAATAGGTCTGCCCGCCAAAGCGGCTTTGTTGCGCTTGTGGAAAATCAAACGACCTGATGTGGTGCATATTGCGACTGAAGGACCCTTGGGCTGGTCTGCTTTGTCCGCAGCACAGACGTTGCGCTTACCAGTGAGCACCGATTTTCATACCAATTTCCACAGTTATAGCCAACATTATGGCGCTGGCTGGTTGCGCCGACCTATTTTGGCCTACCTGCGGAAATTTCATAATAAAGCCTGTGTGACCATGGTACCCACCGAAGGTGTGCGGCGTGAGCTGCAGGCGTACGGCTATCGGAATCTTGAGGTGGTTTCGCGTGGCGTGGACGTTGAGCTATTTCATCCTGGTAAGCGTGATGCCGCCTTGCGTGCCAGTTGGGGTGCGCAAACAGACACCCAGGTGGTATTGTATGTGGGGCGCGTTGCCCCAGAAAAAAATCTGGTCCTGGTATTTAAAGCCTATGCGGCGATGCATGCAATGAACCCCAATTCCCGTTTGGTGATTGTGGGGGATGGCCCGGCGCGCCAAATGCTGCAAACCAAACACCCTGATGTGTTATTCTGTGGAATGCACACTCATGAAGATCTGGCTCGGCATTATGCTTCGGGCGATGTGTTCCTGTTCCCCAGTATGACAGAAACTTATGGTAACGTGACTGCCGAGGCCATGGCCAGTGGCTTGGCGGTAGTGGCTTACCATTATGCGGCTGCTGAAATGCTCATCCGTCATGGAGAAAATGGCATGACGGCGGCATACAACGATGAATCGGCTTTTGTGGCCGCCGCCACCGCATTGGCGCAGGATCCCATACGTGCCCACGAAATAGGAGTGAACTCTCGAGACACGGCAGGGTCTATCTCGTGGGATGGTGTTCATGAGCGGTTTGAACGCATCCTGCAAACCATACTTGAAACGGAGGCACGAAGTGGAAAGACTGAGCTGGCAGTGGATTGGTGAACATGAGGCTGGCGTCACCCGACGCTTCAACCGGGTTGGCAAATATCCTGAATTGTTGCGGGCCTTTCGCTATATCAGCCGTTTGGGCGATGGGATATTCTGGTACATCTTGATGATTGTCATGTATGTGTGGGCGGGGAAAACGGCTTTACCCGTGATCTTGCAAATGATTGCGGCGGGTTTGACGGCGACACTGTTGTACAAATGGCTCAAAAAGAAAACAGTACGACCACGACCTCATCATCAATTTTGTAACATCCACTGTTTGACAGCCCCTTTGGACCGCTTCAGCTTCCCTTCCGGACACACTTTGCATGCGGTTACTTTTAGCGTTGTGGCCATTGCTTACTACCCGATGCTGGCCTGGTTGCTGATCCCCTTCACCTTGCTGGTAGCGGCTTCCCGTTTAGTGCTGGGTCTGCATTATCTCACCGATGTTTTGGCCGGTATGGCACTGGGTGGCGTGGTGGCCGCGCTTTCATTTTTGGTGTTTTAACCTTAATCTGGATGAGGCACGGCATTATTTTCGGCAGTCCAGTAATTCACTTTCATGGTTGCCGACCCGGTCAATGGGACTGCGATCATGCTGAACCCGGCGGCTAATTTTTCGTCGTTGATGAACCCTGTGATATTTGCGTCCGGCGAGAAGCGAAAAGAGAGCATGCCGAAGCCCCGGAGTGGTGGTGCCGATGGCCAGTTGGTAATGGTGATCGATCCAGATGTCTTGTTAGCCTTGCCCCCGGTCAGGCATTTCGATGCCGGTGCCAGTGCATAGGGGCTACCTAGCCACGCACAGGTGTTTGTGTAGCCGGTCACCTTGCCGTTGAGCAGTGTGCTGCTGATGAGCAAGCAGGGATTACTGAGTTCCATCGTCGTTCCTGTCGCAAACCGGCAGCTCCGATCGGACGAAAAGAAGAGTGTCATCTCTGAGTCGTCCGCGTCACGTGAGCCCCGCCCGTGCGCAGTAATATAGATCTGATCGCCAAACATCAGATTGACAAGGCGGGTGGCACCGGACCCGCCAAAACAGCTGTAGTGGATAGGGGTGTCCTGCAATAGCGCCGTGACATTACTTGACTCACAGCCTTTGGGGGAAGTGATATCGGCGCCCGAGTCCGCCGATGCGGCAACCGGCAGTACAAGCGTCAATACCAGAGAGACGACAATGAACATCAAGCTGGTTTTCATGGGGTTCTCCTCCGCTGTTTACATTTTAGTTTCCTGATGGTTTCAGGTTGCCGCAGTCAGCACCGATCCATTTGGCACTGGATTCCATGGTCACGCTACGCCCCTCGCTCTGATCCTGACGGGTGATTTTCACCCTGGAGGTATACGCCTCGCTATTCAGAAACACAACGTCCCCCTCGCCGATGGTCGGAGGCGTGCCGCAACTGAAATGAAAGCTGTATTTATTGCCAGCTGTTTTGGTAACAAGGCTTTCGCAACCTTTTTTTTGGGGCAGCAGGTTGCGCGCGATCATGTCTTGGGTGGTGCAGACTTGTATGTTGCCGTCATCACCCACAGACACCCCTTGCTTTTGCATGACGGCTTCCATTTGGCCGCGCATTTGAGGAGACATATTTTGCATGAGCTGGCTTATGTCAGGGACAGGTACGGTCCCATTTCCCGACTGCAACTGTATCTTGGGTTGTATTTCCCAAAGCCCGGGTTTCATGGGGAGTGCCGCCCATGCCGAAAAGCTTGCCATTGCGCCTGCCGCAATGAATATTCTGGTAACCAGATTCATTAATTGACGCACGGTGTGACCTTTCTTCAAAGTGATGATTGGATTTCCATTCACCGATTTTCAGACCGGTGACTTTGCTATGACAAAATTCAAATTAAGAAGCACTATAAATCGTGTTGTGTAAAAAGCCAATACCCGTCATTTTTGCTCAAGACAGGTTTTTAATCTGGTGCCGACGTTCACCCACGGTTTAATAGACGGTGTCGGGTTTTTTGAACCATGCCAGACTGTGGTGCAAATGCACTACATTCCCCACGATAAGCAATGAGGGCGATTGTGCGGTACTGATTTTACCTGGCAGGGTAGTCACCGTGCCCACCATGACTTTTTGGTGTTCAGTGGTGCCTTGCTCAATCAGTGCTGCCCCATGCGTTGTGGGCAGACCGTGTGCGACAAGTTGTGTGCAGATTTCAGCCAAATTATCCAGACCCATATAAAACACCAGGGTGTCCTGACTTGCGGTCAGATTCGCCCAGTCCAGTTTTGCCTTGCCGTCTTTGGTGTGTCCGGTAATGAAACGCACGGATTGGCTGTAATCGCGGTGGGTGAGCGGTATGCCTGCGTAGGCGGAGCATCCCAGTGCAGCCGTGATGCCGGGTACGACTTCAAAAGGCACGCCCGCTGCCGCCAGGGCCTGTATTTCTTCGCCCCCCCGGCCAAAGATAAACGGATCGCCACCTTTCAACCGGGCAACAATTTTACCGGAGCGCGCCAGATCAACCAAACGCTGGCTGATTTCTTCCTGTGGCACGCTGTGAGCACTGTGGTTTTTACCGACATACATCCGGTCTGCATCGCGTCGGGATAATTCAATGATGGCAGGCGCCACCAGCCGGTCGTACACCACCACATCAGCCTGCTGCAAACGTTGCACCGCACGCACCGTCATTAAATCCGGGTCGCCAGGCCCTGCCCCAATCAGAAATACCCGGCCCGTTTCAGGTGTGGCAACAGTTTGATTTAACAGGCTTTCAAATTGTGTGGCCGCATCGCTGTTCCGTCCCTGGCTCATGGCAAAAGGAATGTTGCTCTCCAGCAGCGTTTCCCAAAAACGTCTGCGCTGTTGCATGGTGGCAAATTTATCCTGAATGGCAACACGCCGCTCAGCCATGAATGTCGCCAGCTTTCCAATATAGGCGGGTACCAGTGCTTCAATTTTGGTGCGTAACCAGCGCGCCAATACGGGGCTGCTGCCGCTCGACGACACCGCAATGGTGATGGGGTCACGGTCAATGATGGCCGGAACAATGACACTGCATAATTCGAGCTGGTCTACGACATTGACGGGAATGTGGCGAGCCCTGGCGGCCTGCGCTGCCAGACGATTGACTTCTTCATCGTCTGTGGCGCAAATGACCAATACACAGTCATCCAGATGTTCGGGGTGAAATTTTTCTGCCAGGTGAATGACGTTTTGACCGTCTACCGCAGCACGAATTTCAGTGTGAATTTCCGGGGAGACGACGCGCACCAGGGCGCCAGCGGAACGCAGGAGCGTAAATTTTCGAACAGCCACTTCGCCGCCGCCAATGAGCACACAGCAGCGGTTGCGGACATCGTGAAACAAGGGGAGATAACGCATGCTTAAGTGAACTTTCCCGGTTAGATTGAGGAGTTTTTTGCGTGAGCAGGCCGAAACGCTACACAGTGTTGCGGATCGGTGTCGACCTGGTCACCCTCGATGAGGTCAATGCAGTAGGGAATGGCTGGAAATACCGCATTCAGGCAATCCGCAATCGCGGAGGGTTTTCCGGGCAGGTTGACAATTAAACTGTGTCCCCGTATACCAGCGGTCTGACGTGATAATATCGCGGTGGGAACGAACTTTAATGATGCTGTTCGCATTAACTCACCGAAACCGGGCAACATTTTATTGCAGACGGCTTCAGTGGCTTCCGGGGTCACATCACGCAAAGCAGGCCCTGTTCCCCCAGTGGTGACGATGAGGGAACATCGTGTCTGATCGGCCAATTCTTGTAATACCCGTTCGATTTGATGCTGCTCATCGGGCACGATGCGGGATTCGGCTTGCCAGGGTGATACCAGTACCTTTTCCAGCCATTCGATGATGGCCGGACCACCGAGGTCTTGATATTCGCCACGACTGGCGCGGTCAGAGATGGTGACAATACCAATGCGAGGGATGCTCATGCTTAAATCAGTGCTCCAAATGGTGTATTTTGATAGTCCATGTCATAGAGGCATTGTACCGTAACAGCCTCGCCTGCAGCCAGACCGTTGCTGTCCGCAGGAACAATCAACAAGCCATCGGCGTGCGCCATGGACAATAATACTCCGCTGCTTTGCGAATCGGTGGCTGTGGCCACATAACCCTGTTGGTCCTGGGCCAACTGTACGCGTACAAATTCTACATTTTGATGTCGGTGCCCAATGGCATGGGACAAGCGGGCAGTCAAGGTGCGGCGAAACAGTCGACGCTGTCCCATGGCCTGGCGTAGGGCCGGGGCGACAAATTGTTCAAAGCATACCATGCTGGACACCGGGTTGCCCGGCAGGCAGAACACTTGATTTTTGGGGGAGGTGCCGAAAGCGAAGGGATGACCCGGGCGTATGGCCACTCGCCAGAAATGCATCTGTATATCCAATTCGGCCAGAGTGGGCCGCACATAATCATGCACCCCGACGGAAGTACCGCCGGAAATGAGCAAGACATCATAATCTAATCCGCGCCGGATAGCGTGAGCCAGCGCCACCGGGTTATCCTGCGCAATGCCAAGCAGTGTGGGTGTAATGCCCAAGGCTGATACCTGCGCAAACAAGGTGTGGCTGTTTGCATCGGGAATTTTGTTTGAATCGAATGGGTCATCCAGGCCTTCCAATTCATCACCAGTGGACAGAATCGCTACCCTGGGTTGGCAGTAAACAGGTACCTGCGCGCATTTTACCATCGCCAGAATCCCCAAAACACCGGGGGTAATCGTCATGCCTGCCTGCAGAACAATTGTGCCTGTGCGCAGGTTTTCGCCTTGTTTGCGTATGTCTGTACCCAGCGTAGCCCCAACATTGATTTGGACCGTATCGGGTGATACGGTTTCGGTATCTTCGGCACGAATCACCGTGTCTGCGCCATGTGGCAAGGCCGCGCCGGTCATGATGCGCGCGCATTGTCCGTCCGATACTGTCATGACGGGCAGCGCACCGGCCCTGATGTCTTCGGTGACGGTTAAAAGGATGGGGCATGTCGACAGGTTTTTTGCGCGCACCGCGTAACCATCCATTGCTGACACATCGTAAGGCGGGTGATCACGATTGGCCAGTATGTCTTTCGCCAGAACGCGGTTTAAGGAATGCGCCAACGGAATGATTTCCGTATCCAAACGGGCAGTGTGCTGCAGGATAAGTTGTTGTGCGGCAGGCAGGGAGAAATGGTTCATGTTTGTAATGGGTATATTGATAGGGTCTAAAGCGAAATTTTACACCTTCATTACCAGGACCCATGAAAAATTTGGGCTCGACTCGCAATAGCCCGAATGATGGACTCGATCTGTACAAATTGCTTGTGCTATTGCCTGATTTTGCAATGACTCGCGATTGGGCGCCCTGATTTCTTACCCCGTATTGGGTGCTGCCTTGACGGGCCGCTGTAAATGGCTTTTGGTGAACGCATGACGACACTGCCGGACGCAGCAATAAATTGCTGCGTCCCCTTAGCGGAATGTGTGATGTCGTACAGACGCTACAGCACCCAATGGATAGGCTGAAAACTTACCCATCTTGCGCGATTCGCGTACAAGGAGAAAAAATGGACAAATATCGCCATCATGTATCGGGATTTTTTGCCCAGCGCAAAGAGGCCGAAAAGGCATTTTCCAAGCTTGTTGAGCGAGGGTTGCCCCGCGAACATATTCAGATTTTTGGAACTGAACCTGCTTCGACTACCTCGTCCTCGCAGCAAACCAGGAGCGATGGTGTGTTGAAAGATGTCTTGGTAGATGGCGTAATCGGGACCGCTGTTGGCGCTGGCCTCGGCGCACTGGTTGAAGTGGCGCTGGTGGCGACAAGCGTGAGCCTGTTCGTCGCCAGTCCGCTGATTGCGCCGCTTATGTTGCTGGGTTGGGGTGCTAGCGTCGGTGGTTTAATTGGGGTGTCGGAGGGTGCGACGGCCCACAATGGAAAAAAGAAGAAGGGGTGGCTTTCGGATCTGGTCCGCGATGCGATTTCGAGCGGTCAGTTCGTGCTGGTAGTCGAAACATTGACGGAGCAGGAGACTTTTACCGCACGAGAAGTCATCAAAGCGTCGGTTGGTGATTGCAAGGACGTCAGTATGGCGTGAGATGTCCATCTTTTTGTACCTTTGTTACCGGTCTGGCTGCGTGCCACCGAACCACTTTGATTTCGGGTTACGTATTGTCGATACGGTCATAATACCGGGCACGGTAGAGCAGCCGCTGATGCGAGTCGTCATTGCTAAAAGCAGTGCGATTATGCAGCACATTGTTACAGAGTAAACCCATGCCAGCTTCCAGTCTTGCGTGAAAGAGGTAAGGCAAGTCACTGTTTAGCAGCTGTTCCAGAAAAGCTGCGGCAGCCAGGGTGACAGGATCAGGATGCCATTCGATGCTACGGGTACGCGCTGTGTAACGCATGTGGAGCCGGTTGTTGTTCAGGACTGAAAACACAGGTCCGGTTTCAGCGGGGCGTGCGATACCATTTTCGTCCCTGCGAGCGGGAATGGTCATGGCGTTGGGTGCCATGAATGCGCGGATAAACTCAGGGTTTGCGTCGCGCATCAGCAGGTAAGCAATGTCGTGGTCGAGCAGGGCGCTATTTCCTCCGTTGGCCGCCGGCATGACGCAATGCAACACCATCCCCAGAACACGGCGCTCAACAGGATTGTAATAACCGTCGGTGTGCCAGCCGATTGCCCGGTCCGTATAGGGAATAAAATCGCCGCGCTGATTTCCCTCTGCGGCAACACAAAGGGAAGTGATGGCGTCATCGTCCGCCAGCATGTTGTCATCCAGCCGTTTAAGGCCAAATTGTAATCCGAATTTGCGCGGAATTGCTTTGTCTGGCAGGGTGTTGTGGCTGGCGTAGATGACAAAGTTGGTTTTGCTGCAACACTGTAAAATCGCATGGCGTTCGGAAGCGGTGAGTACATAGGGATTGTCGACTTCCACCACCACATCCGCAATGCGTGTGGGGTAATGACTGAGTTTGGCCTCACGCCAAGCCTGATAAGGCGCATCTTCATCCAGATCAAAAGGGTCAAATGGCCTGTTCATGTTTTTGGCAACTCCTGGTTGGGCGAATGAGGAAAGAGACCCTCCACAGTTTTGATCAGATCGGGCACCATGTCTGGGGCTTGCACTTCCATAATTTGGTCGATAACCCAGGATTGATCGTTGCTTTGCATGATGTCGCGAATGCAATTGCCCAGGTAGCGCAGAACCAGAAAGCTGGGTTGCTCGGGCGAAAACTCGAATTCGGCATAATCATTGCCGCGCCGGTTGACCAAATCGATGAAAGCGGCTTGGTAGGGGTGCTCGTGATCATTGATGATTTCATGGATGTTGTCTTCCAGTATTTCTGCTAAACGGACTGCGGTGACCTGTATCAGTGTTTGGCGATCGGTGTCCGTGATGCGGCGGTACACCATGCGGTCACTCATGTGTATCATGAAAGCGGACAGTTCAGCCAACAAACCGAAGCCGCGCTGAGGGGTAATGATGTCATATTCGGCTTTGGAAAGATCGGTGACGGCTCTGTCTGCCAGCTTCCAAATGGTGGTCGCCAGGACGGTAGCCTGTTTCTCTGGACCTTTAGGTTCATTTTCTTGTTTGAACCAGGTGGTTTTAATGCGAATCGCCATGTTTATCCTTTTTCCTTGCTGGTTTAAAACCCCGGCCTTTAGGCCGGCAGGAGCGCCGAACCCCGCCCTGAAGGACGGGGTTTTAAAGGCGCGGTCAGGGAGGGGATGCACACCCCTCCCTGACTAAATATCCACCGGCCTGAAGGCCGGTGACCTCATTGCTGTGCTCCGTGATAAGGGTACTCGTCTTACTGCCTTAGCCTGACATCAATTTATCATCATTTCAAGGTGGCTGGTTTTGGATTGATGAATTGACCACAGCGAAAACAGGGTGAATGAAGGCAACAGA
>JAJYMO010000035.1 GCA_021786845.1 Pseudomonadota bacterium
TGCTGGCTGGGTTGTCCCATGATTTTGCGCGCTTCGCTGGCAGAATAATTGATGAGTCCGCGTGCGATGAGTTGCCCTGTGGCATTAAGACAGGCCACTGCCGCGCCACGTGGAAAATCCCCTTCTACGTTGAGCACGCCAATGGGTAACAGGCTTTTGCCTTCTTGCAGCAGGGCGTGCTCTGCGCCCTGGTCAATTACCAGGCTGCCTGGTCCTTGAAGATGGTCAGCCAGCCAGGTTTTGCGGGCTGGAAGCGTCATGTTGGCCGCTTGCAGATGGGTACCAATGGCTTCGCCCTGGGCAAGCCGTATCAGTACATCAGGCTCGCGCCCGGAGGCGATGATGGTGTGGGCGCCACTGCGGGCGGCACGTTTGGCAGCCAGTATTTTGGTAAGCATTCCGCCACGGCTAAGTTGGCTGGCGGCACCACCTGCCATGGTTTCCAGAGCGGGGTCACCGGCTTGGGCGCTACGCACCAGGGTGGCTGTGGCATCGCGACGCGGATCCGCCGTAAACAACCCGTCCTGGTCGGTGAGAATAATCAGTGCATCCGCTTCAACCAGATTGGCCACCAGGGCACCTAAGGTGTCATTGTCACCGAAGCGAATTTCATCGGTAACAACTGTGTCATTTTCATTGATGATGGGCACCACGCGAAGTCGGAGCAAGGTGCGCAGGGTGGATAAAGCATTGAGATAACGGGTGCGGTCGGTCAGATCATCGTGGGTGAGCAGGAGTTGGGCGGTATGCAGGCCGTGCTGACGAAAGCTGGTTTCATAAGCCTGCACCAAACCCATTTGTCCCACAGCGGCGGCGGCTTGCAGTTCATGAATGCTGGTGGGGCGGATGGTCCAGTTGAGCCTTTGCATGCCTTCGGCAATTGCGCCACTGGAAACCAGAATGATTTGGTGCCCATGTTGAATCAATGTTGCAATTTGACGTGACCAGTTTTGCAATGCGGTCAGGTCTAAACCACGACCTTCATTGGTGACCAGTGCGCTACCCACTTTAACGACCAGACGTTTGACGTCAGTGTGTTGCGCCATGGATAATCTCATCCGTTAATGGTGGCGTCTGAGTGGGTGTTGTACTGGGTGGCACCAGGTCCTCCAGTCGTTTTTCTTCATCCAGAAAATGCATGATGTCGTAGGCCAACGCCTGGCAACCTTCGCCAGTCAGTGCTGAAATGGCATATACAGGCCCTTGCCAGCCATAAGCCTTGATGAAATCGGCGACGGCTTGTGCACGTAAATGATTTTCTATGCGGTCAGTCTTGTTCAGGACGAGCCAGCGAGGTTTTTGGTAAAGGGTTTCATCGTATTTTCGCAGCTCTTCGACGATAGTGCGTGCTTCGTGCACAGGATCAACGCTGTCGTCATAGGGTGCAATGTCCACCAGGTGCAGCAGAAGGTGGGTACGTGACAAATGACGCAAGAACTGGTGCCCCAGCCCGGCTCCTTCAGCGGCACCTTCGATTAAGCCAGGGATATCAGCGATGACAAAGCTTTTGTTGATGTCCACGCGCACCACGCCCAGGTTGGGGGCAAGGGTGGTAAATGGGTAATCGGCTACTTTGGGACGCGCTGCGGAGACGCTACGAATAAAAGTGGATTTTCCTGCATTCGGCATACCCAGCAAACCGACGTCTGCCAGGACTTTCAGCTCGAACCGAAGGTCACGGCTTTCGCCTTCTTCGCCTTGAGTGAATTGGCGGGGCGCACGGTTGGTGCTGGTTTTGAAATGCAGGTTACCCAACCCACCTTTGCCGCCTTTGGCGATGACAGCGCTTTGGCCGTCATGTGCCAGGTCCACCACGGTTTCGCCGGTGACAGCATCCGATATTTGTGTGCCTACCGGTACACGCAAAATGATATCATCGGCACCTTTGCCATAGCAATCCGAGCCGCGTCCATTTTCACCATTGCGTGCGCGAAAAATGCGTTTGAACCGAAAGTCAATGAGTGTGTTGATGTTGCGGTCAGCAACCGCAATGACGCTACCACCCCGTCCACCATCCCCTCCGTTTGGGCCACCAAAAGGAATAAATTTCTCGCGGCGGAAAGACGCAGAACCGTCACCGCCTTTTCCGGCGGTGACGTTAATATTGGCTTCATCAATGAATTTCATCTACCTGTCGCGTGCTTGAAACACGCGGGCCTGCCTGGGTTTAAGCTGCGGGGATGATATTGACCATCTTGCGACGCAATGCACCTTTGACCACGAATTGAACTGCACCATTCACCGTGGCAAACAAGGTGTGGTCTTTGCCGATGCCGACATTGACCCCGGGATGAAATTGTGTGCCGCGCTGGCGAATAATAATATTGCCCGCCAGGACTTGTTCGCCGCCAAAGCGTTTAACGCCCAAACGTTTTGAATGTGAGTCGCGGCCGTTACGCGAACTGCCACCTGCTTTTTTATGTGCCATGCTTGCGCTCCTTAAGCTGAAATGCCGTCAATGCGGATTTCTGTGTAATTCTGACGATGACCTTGATGCTTCTGGTAGTGTTTACGACGTCGCATTTTGAAAATACGAATTTTGTCGTGTCTGCCGTGAGAGATTACAGTCGCTGTGACGCGCGCACCGTCAACCAGGGGTGTTCCGACTTTCACGTCGTCGCCGTTTGCCAGCATGAACACTTGATCCAATACGATTTCGCTGCCAACGTCTGCGGTAATCTGTTCTATTTTAAGTTTTTCGCCGGCAACAATGCGATACTGCTTGCCACCGGTTTTTATGACCGCGTACATGGAATTCTCCAATAAAGACTGAGAGTGAACCTGCTATTATAGAGTGATTGAAATTAAAATTCAAGTTTTAGCTGAGGGAGTGTCTTTTTGCTTGACATAAGGGCCCCATGCTTCCTACTATTCTGCAGTTAATTTAAGGTTGAAAGTCATCCATGCAAGGCTTACAGGCGTTTTTGGCGGCAGACATGCTGCGTGTTGATGAGGTCATCCGCGCCAGTCTGCATTCGGATGTGGTATTGGTGAATCAGGTTGCTGAATACATCGTTGCCAGTGGCGGCAAACGTTTGCGTCCAGCTTTGGTGCTGTTAACCGCTGGGGCAATGGGCTATTCAGGTAAACAACAGTATGCGTTGGCTGCAGTGGTTGAGTTTATTCATACCGCCACTTTGTTGCATGATGATGTGGTCGATGAGTCTGCTTTACGACGTGGTCGTGCCACGGCCAATGCGTTATTTGGTAATGCGGCGAGTGTGCTGGTCGGCGATTTTTTGTATTCGCGCGCATTTCAGATGATGGTGGATGTGGGGCAGATGCGTGTCATGCAAGTATTGTCCGATGCGACCAACACGATCGCTGAGGGTGAGGTCTTGCAATTAATGAATTGCAACAATGCTGAAATCAGTGAGCAAGACTATCTCCATGTTATCCGCTACAAAACAGCCAAACTGTTTGAAGCCGCTGCTCGCTTGGGTGCGTTGTCAGGCGGAGCTGATTTAATGATGGAGTCTGCTCTGGCCGCTTACGGCATGCACCTTGGCACGGCATTTCAATTGATTGACGATGTGCTGGATTACTCAGGTGACTTGTCTGAAATTGGCAAGAATGTGGGGGATGATCTGGCAGAAGGTAAGCCCACGCTTCCGTTATTGTATGTGCTGAGCCACGGGGATGCGCATCAGGTTGCTTTGGCGCGTGAGGTCATTGAACAGGGGGGGTTGCAGCAGCTTGACGAGATTCTTGCAGTGATCCGTTCATGTGGTGCCCTGGATTACACCCGGGCTTGTGCACGAACGGAGGCTGACCTGGCGCTAGCGGCTTTGGTCAATTTGCCGGATACGCCATTTAAACAGCAACTGGTTAATTTGGCGCATTTTGCGGTCAATCGTACGTTCTAACCAGAACTGAACATCCACTAACCTGAAGGTCGGTGAGCTTGTCGCCGGGAGTAGAATTGTGCTTGATGTCATCCTGTTTGTCGTATTGTTGATTTATGTTTATCGCCGTTGGCTGGCGCCTTCTACGCCAAGGTCGGTGGGTCGCCACCCGCAGCGCGAGCAGCACAGGGGTATCGAATCAGTGGATACAGTGAAATGTGCACAGTGTGGTGTGTATGTGCCGCGCAATGGGGCGACAGGCAATGAAGATGCCTGGTATTGCTGTCCTGAACATGCGCGAGAAGCTCGACACGATGGTCGATAATGACGCTGATGTGAGTGCGCGGAAGGAGCCGGATGCCACTGGTGAGCGAACCGGGCGTAACTGGAGTGCGTTGCGCTATTTGAATTTGTATCGAAGCGTTGTCGCTGTCGCTTTATATTCGACTAATTTTCTGGGTGCTCACCTGCGTCCATTTGGTCAAATTGACCCTCAATATTTTTTGTTTTCCAGTATCGCTTATGTAGGGTTTTCAGTCATGGCGGTGTTTGCTGCTGCCTGGCGCTGGCCCCGATTCAAGATCCAAATTCATTCGCAGCTTGTCATCGAGATTGTTTTAATTGCCGTGATGACTGCCACCAGTGGAGGCGTGCAGAGCGGCCTGGCCTGGTTGATGATGGTATCCCTGGTGTTCAATGTGCTGGTCATGCGCGCGCGTATGGTGATGTTCTATGCGGCACTTGCGACAGCCAGCGTGCTCATTACCCAAGTATTTGATATCTGGTTTGGCGCTGAAACAATGTCCAGTTTTGGGCAGGCTGGTATGTTTGGTATGGCGTTTTTTATGATTTCTGGCGGCGCGTATGTGTTGGTTGAACGCGCTCGACGGAGTGAAGCCCTGGCAGTTTTGCGGTCTGTGGATGTACAGAATCTGGCACAGATTAATCAACTGGTCATCGATGATATGCAGGATGGGGTGATTGTGCTGGACAGTGAGGGACGGATTCGGCAAAGTAATCGTCATGCCCACAATTTGTTGGCTGGCTGCGACAAAGCTGAAGACAGAACACTTGCGCAATATTTCCCTGCACTGGGGCAATATCTGGAACAGTGGCGATTGAATCACGAAATTCAATTTCCAACCGTTATTTTGGGTGAGCGAAATGAACACTTCCAGCCGCGATTCATAGCGGTGGGTCAAGCCCGTATTTTTGGGGCGGTGCTGTTATTAAAGGATATGTCACGCGTTTATGAAGAGGCGCGGCAAATAAAATTGGCCGCATTAGGGCAATTAACGGCGAATATCGCCCATGAAATACGCAATCCTTTGGCAGCGATTAGTCATGCCGCTGAACTGCTCTCTGAAGATGCTTTTCAGGGGCAAGGGCGTTTATTGCAAATTGTACTGAATAATACGCAACGAATTAATCACCTGATTCAGGATGTGATGGCGCTCAATCGGCGTGATCGAATAAAACTTGAGCGTATAGAGCTGTTTCAATTCATGCATGATTTTATGAGCGATTTTGTCATGGTTTCTCGTATCCCGAGCCATTGCATTACTTGGGAGTGCCCGCCAGAGGCCGTGTTGTGCTTTGACCTTGAGCATTTGCGTCAAGTGCTGACTAATTTGTGTGCCAATGCGGTGAAATATGGCCAGGGAATTTCGGGTAGCGTGCGAATATGGGTAGCTGATATGCGTGACGGTGTTGCGATACATTGCGCAGACGATGGTAAAGGGGTGTCAGCAGAACATTTACCTCGCCTGTTTGAACCTTTTTTTACCACAGATACGGCTGCGGGGACTGGGTTGGGATTGTACATCTCACGTGAATTGTGTCTCGCTAATGGTGCAAGTCTGGAATACGTGAGCGGATCTGCAGGAGGAAATTTTAGAATTTTGAGTCTGGAGCGGGCATGTCGAGATCAGCAGTGAGTGTTCATTCCCCTACAGTTTTAGTAGTGGATGATGAGGCGGATATTCTCGAATTGCTTGAAATCACGCTGTTGCGTATGGGTCTGGACGTGGTGAAAGCAAGTAATGTGAGTGTGGCCCTGGCGAAATTGGCGCAACAATCTTTTGATTTGTGTTTGACGGACATGCGTTTGCCGGATGGTGAAGGTTTGGAAGTGGTGCGTTATATCCAGACAGAACGACCGACTGTGCCGGTGGCTGTGATGACTGCGCATGGTAATACCGATAATGCGGTGAGCGCACTCAAGGCCGGTGCGTTTGATTATCTTAACAAACCTGTGACGCTAGAACAGTTACGCGCTTTGGTCGCATCGGCTTTGCAACTCAATATCACGCCAGCGCTTGATGTGAAAGTGTCTGGTGTGAGAGGCTTGATTGGCGAATCGTTGCCGATGCGGCAAACACGGGAGATGATTGCCAAACTCGCGCGTACCCAAGCCCCAGTATATATTGCCGGAGAATCGGGCAGTGGCAAAGAATTGGCCGCCCGCCTGATTCATGCGCAGGGTTCGCGTGGTAAAGCACCCTTTGTGGCGGTTAATTGCGGCGCGATTCCTGAAACCTTGATGGAATCCGAATTTTTCGGTTATCGTAAAGGCGCCTTTACTGGTGCGGACAGTGATAGGGATGGTTTTTTTCAGGCCGCCCAGGGGGGGACCCTGTTTTTGGATGAAGTGGCAGAGTTGCCATTGACGATGCAGGTGAAGTTGCTGCGTGTCATTCAGGAAAAACGGGTACGCAGGCTGGGTGCGACGCAAGAAGATTCCGTCGATGTTCGTATCATCAGTGCTACGCACCAGAATTTGACGCAATGTGTTGAAAGGGGCATATTTCGTCAAGATTTATTTTATCGCCTCAATGTCATTGCGCTGACTATGCCCGCATTGCGTGACAGAAAGGGGGATATTCCACTGATCGCCAGGAATATTTTGCAACGTCTGGCAGACGTGACGCAAATCGCTGTGCCTGTGTTGAGTGAGTCAGCGTTATCCGCATTAAAGGCTTATGATTTTCCTGGTAATGTACGCGAGCTGGAAAACATTCTGGAGCGGGTGCTGGCCTTAAATGGCGAAAAACCTATCGATGCGACAGCATTGCAATTGCCGGTCACTGAGGTGGCGGTCGAGTGTCATGCGGCGAATGGTCGTGCTAAATGGCCGTTGTCCGCCTATCTGGATCGATTGGAACGCTCAGCGATTGCGGAAGCGTTGGCGCTTGCTCATGATAATAAAATTGCGGCAGCAAAACAGTTGGGGATGAGTTTCAGGGCGTTGCGCTACCGGTTAGAACGTTTAGGGCTCGTGAATGAATAACTGTCACATACGTTGCTGTGTATTCGGGATGGATGCAAGGCGCGAGGCGCAGCGAATGGTGATTCCCTTTGCAAGCCTCGCAACGCCGCAGATGCCCGAATATGCAGCAACCCAGTGGGCTGGGGCCGCTTTGGGCACATCCCGGTGTTGCAAGCCGCTTGTTGTGAATGACACAACCGCGCATCTTGCGCCTTGGCCTGCGCCCAAAGCGGCCCCAGCGTATGTGACAGTTATTCATTCACGAGCCCTTAGGCATGAAGTAGAACCAGGCTCAGGTACAACACGTACAATGCGCCATTTACCCACAGTTGCCAGATATGCAGCTGACCTCGCGCCAGACACAGGCGCAGCCAGGCAGCTGCCGTTAACGTGATGAGCATGCTCAGTAAAGTGGCGGGTTGTGCTGTCCATGGTGTCAACGCAATCCCCATGGCAGGCAGCAGTGTGCCTTGAAACACCATGGCGCCAGTGATGTTGCTAAAAGCCAGCGTGTCTTTATCACGGCGTATCCAAAGGATGCTGTTGATTTTTTCTGGCAGTTCGGTGGCAACAGGTACGATCATGAGTGAAAGTAGCAAGGCGGAAATGCCAAGCAGGGGGGCCGCTTGTTGAATACTCGTGATAAACCCCCTGGCGCCCATGACCAGCAGACCCAAGCCGACCAACAGCTGTAACAGGATGACGATCAGGTGTTTGGGTAGGCCTGTTTGTGTCAGCAACAAAGTCGATTCCGTTTTCGTGCCATGGCCCGCTTCTACCAGATTTTTGGACGCGCGCAAGGTAATCAGAACATAAATAAAATAAATGAAGACCAGGATAAACGCCATCATTATGCGTGCGGCACCCTGATCATGTGGCACGAACATGCTGAGCAAAGCAAGGCAGAATGCGGCAAGAAAGGTGTTGAGGTCGCGGGTTAATCCACTGCGTTCAGGGGTGTAAGTACCCTTGATGCCACGCTTCCGCCATACCGTGAAACTGAGTAATGACACCGACAGCGTGGACAGCATCAATGGCGCGCCCAAAATGGCGCCTGTGCCAATGTCCTGATTGGTCAAAGCGTTGCCTCCGCCTGCAGCAATGGCCAACAAAGGGACAATGGTTTCTGGTAAAGCGGTGCCTACAGCGGCAAATATGGACCCGGTTACCCCTTCAGAAATGTGCAACGCTTCACCCAAATGTTCCAGTGCGTTGACGAAAATTTCCGCTGCCAGCAGAATAAGAATCAGAAAGACGAGTAAATTGACCCATAGCACGGTTGAAAGCCCCCTATTTTTGCCAGTTGAATCGTGCGATGAGGCGTAAATCTGAACCGATGTGACGCACATCGCGAATTTCGGGCGTGATGGGCGAGGTCAGGTCAGCGAAAGCGGGGAGGTTAAACAGACCGCGTGCACTGTTTCCCAGCAAGATCGGTGCGGTGTAGGCAATCCATTCATCGGCCAGTTGTGCCTGAATCAGAGCGCCGTTGAGTGCAGCACCTGCTTCGGTGAGCACTTCGTTGATGCCGCGTTGCGCCAGCAGGCCAAGCAATTGGCGCAAATCAACCTGGCCCTGGTTGTCTGGCAGGGCGATGAGTTCTGCTCCGGTTGTACGCAAGGCCTGTTGTTGTGAGTCAGGTGCGTGGGCATAGGCAATGAGCACATTGGTTTCTCGCAAGATGGCGGCTTGCATGGGCGTGCGCAGTTGGCTGTCCACGATGACGCGCATTGGTTGGCGTGGTGTCTCCACATCGCGCACTGATAGGCGGGGATCATCGGCTAAAATCGTGCCGATCCCCGTCAATATCGCGCAGGAGCGCGCGCGCCAGCGGTGGACGTCATGGCGGGAATCGGCTGAGGTAATCCATTGACTTATCCCATTGGCCAGTGCGGTGCGTCCGTCCAGTGAGGCGGCGGTTTTAATGCGTAACCAGGGGCGTTGCCGCCTCATGCGCTGGATAAATCCCAGATTAAGTTCTTGCGCTTGTGCTTCAAGCAAGCCGCATTCTGCTGTAATGCCTGCCGCATTCAAGCGCGCCAAACCTTGTCCGGCGACTTGTGGGTTGGGGTCTTGCATCGCAGCAATTACCCGATGGATACCGGCCTTAATCAGTGCGTCGGCGCAGGGCGGGGTACGCCCATGATGGCTGCAGGGTTCTAGTGTGACATAAGCGGTTGCGCCATGCGCGCGCGCGCCCGCTTCATTGAGTGCGTGAATTTCAGCATGTGCTTCACCCGTTTTTTGATGCCAGCCTGTACCCACAATGATGCCGTCGCGCACCAGTACACAACCTACGCGAGGATTTGGTGAAGCGGAATACAGGCCCAATTCCGCAAGACGCAGGGCGTGCGCCATGTGCGCATAATCAGATACGGTCCAGTCAGGGTGCGATACCGGTTGGGTGGTCATGAATCCAGGTCTTTGATGACATGCCGAAAATCATCCACATCCTGAAAGCTTTTATAGACCGATGCAAAACGAATGTAAGCGACTTTGTCCAGGGGTTTCAGTGCTTGCATCACCAGTTCGCCGACCTGGCGAGAGGGTATTTCCCGTTCGGCAAGCGAGAGTACGTGTTTGATTACCCCCATAATGGCCTGATCGACATATTCGGTCGGTACGGGGCGTTTGTGTAATGCGCGCGTAAAGCCCTCCCGTAATTTTCCGGATGAAAACTCTTCCCGGTTACCATTGGATTTGACCACCTGCGGTAAGCGCAATTCGGTGGTCTCGTAAGTGGTGAACCGTTTGTCGCATTCGCTGCAACGCCTTCTGCGGCGAATCGAGTCGCCGGATTCGGATACGCGTGAATCCACCACATGGGTATCGGTGTTGCCGCAGAAAGGACATTTCATTTTGATTTTTAGCCGTAAACAGGGAATTTGGCGCAAAGCGTCTGCACCGCAGCGGCAGTGCGAGCAATCATCGCTTCATCTGCGGGTGCGTCGAGCACATCCGCAATCAGATGCGCCAGTTGATGCGCTTCATTCGCACCAAAACCTCGTGTCGTCATGGCTGGCGTGCCGATACGAATTCCGGAGGTGACAAAAGGTTTTTGGGGGTCGTTTGGAATGGCATTTTTGTTCACAGTTATGTGCGCGTGGCCCAGTACGGCTTCTGCTTCTTTACCCGTGAGATTTTTGGAGCGTAAATCCACAAGCATCAGGTGTGAGTCAGTGCGCCCGGACACAATGCGCAAGCCACGCTGCTGCAAAATATCTGCCATGATGCGCGCGTTGGCGATCACTTGTCGCTGACTGATTTTAAAGTCCTCATGCATGGCTTCGCCCAGTGCAATGGCTTTTGCAGCAATGACATGCATGAGCGGGCCGCCTTGGGTACCGGGAAAAATGGTTGAGTTGAGGGGTTTTTCAAATTCGGCTTTTGCCAAAATCAAGCCACCGCGAGGTCCACGTAAAGTTTTATGTGTGGTGGTGGTGACAAAATCAGCGATTCCAACCGGACTGGGGTAGGCGCCCGCAGCAATTAATCCGGCATAGTGCGCCATGTCCACAAACAAATAGGCGTCTACGCTGTCAGCAATTTCACGAAATTTTTGCCAGTCGATGACTAAAGCATAAGCCGATGCGCCCGCCACAATCATTTTTGGGCGGTGTTCTTTTGCTAATCGGGCAACTTCATCATAATCAATTTCTTCCGTATCAGGATGCAACCCATAGCTGATGGCATGAAAGAGTTTGCCGGAAAAATTGACCTGCGCGCCGTGAGTCAGGTGTCCACCATGCGCAAGAGACATTCCCAGAATGGTGTCGCCGGGTTTGAGTACGGACAGGTACACGGCAGCATTGGCTTGCGAACCGGAATGGGGTTGTACATTGACATATTCAGCGCCAAATAATGCCCGGGCGCGGTCAATGGCAATTTGTTCTACCACATCGACGTATTCACAACCGCCATAATAGCGTTTCCCGGGATACCCTTCGGCATATTTGTTGGTCAAGACTGAACCTTGAGCCTCCATGACAGCAGGACTGGTATAGTTTTCTGAGGCGATGAGCTCAATGTGATCTTCCTGGCGCTGTTTTTCATGTTGCATGGCTTCCCATATGGCAGGGTCGGTTACTGCGATGGTGTTTTTATGATTGAACATAATATTTCCCAAGTGGTGTGATAGATAAAAATCAGGTGTTCAATGCAAGTTTTTCGCGAATTGATTTTGGTGTGCCATAGCTGGCTGGGCACGTGAAAGTCAATATAATATTCGAATTGAAATGCATCACACTGATAATTCTACCATGTCGCAAGGCTGTTTTTTGGCGAATTTCAGTGCTTTTTGTGATGCAAGAAACACTGAAGCCGCCAGCCTTGCGGTTGACCGGTGTGGGAGGAATGCCAGATTCTCCAGATTGTCGTTCTTTTAAAGCGGAGTCTGATGCGCCTGTTGACCGAATCGCTGAGGTTTTAAACCCGTAAATCAAAGGGGCAAAGTAGCGCTTGTTTTCTGTGAAAAATTATGAAAATGACGCGCACAAAACATTTTTTTTGCGTATAATTCCCCAACGAACGAAAAAGTTTCGTTTCGTCCAGACTTGCGCTATTGTTCTGGCGTGTGCAAGTTCACTTGTTTTTTTATTTAATATTATTTGGAGATCTATAATGACCCGTTCCTTGCTCCTCGCTGCATTGATGGCCTTGTCCCTGACCGCTTGCGGAAAAAAAGATGAAACAGCTGCTCCTGAAGCTGCTGCACCTGCTGCTGAAAGCACTGCCGCTGCACCTGCTGCTGAAACTTCCGCTCCAGCTGCTGCATCTGCTGCTGACACTTCTGCACCTGCTGCCGCATCTGCTGCTGCACCAGCCGCTAACTAAAAAATTATTAGCGTGTGATAACCACTGTTTTTTTCAGTGGTGGTTAAAAAAGCCGACTCTTTGAGTCGGCTTTTTGTTTAGTGCGCCCGGCAGGGCGCACTTGCCTGGAGGTGAAAGTCCTCTACTCACCCGACAAGGGGAAGAGTTAGCCGAACGGCAAGGGTGTCGCGGGCGACTGCGAATCTGGAGGAAGCCTGAGGCAAACGGGATTGGTTTCGTTGCTGGACACCCAGCAACGCTTCCAGCGTGTTGATTGAGTGAACCGCCGTATGCGGAACCGCACGTACGGTGGTGTGAGAGGGCGATGGAAGTAATTCCGTCCCCTACTCGATTACGGTAGAATGCTGTTTAGTGAGTCAAGTTTTGTGTGTGAACACTGTTTGCATGCTTCCGTTTGCTGTTTCTGTATGAGACTCAGCGCGCTCTGTGGATTGGAATGTGATGAGGGATGGAATAATGATGTGGACTAAGGGCTTGAGCGAAAGCGTGGTGTATGCTGATTTGTCTGATCTTGGTTTAATTGGCGTCAGGGGTAATGATGTTGAATTGTTTTTGCAAGGTCAATTAACCAATGACGTACGAAAATTAGCGAATTCTGAAGTGCAGTACAATGGGATGTGTACGCCAAAAGGGCGTTTGTTGGCCAGTTTTTTGATGTGGCGGCGTGCTGGTGAGTGGTTCATTCAATTGCCAGCCCATTTGCAGGAAAGTATACAGAAACGTTTAACCATGTATGTGCTGCGAGCTCAAGTCAGCTTGAGTGATGTGCGTGAACAATGGGTGCGGATCGGTTTGGCGGGATCAGGGGCTGAGGCTTTGATTGCGCGTTTATCCGTTTCCGTTCCGTCTGCAGCGATGCGTTCAGCGGAGAATGGGTTTCTTGACGTACTGCGGCTTGATCAGGAGCGTTTTCAGCTGGTGGTGCGTAAGGATATGGCGGAAAATGTGCTGGCTACCCTGGCGCAAGAGGCCAGTCTGATTGATGCCGCGCAATGGCAGTGGCTGGAGATTCAGGCCGGTATTCCATCCATCGTGTCGGCCACACAAGAGCAGTTTGTACCGCAAATGGTTAATTTTGATTTGATACAAGGGGTTGATTTCAAAAAAGGCTGTTATACCGGTCAGGAAATTGTTGCCCGTATGCATTATTTGGGGAAATTGAAACGTCGGATGTATGGCGTCCATAGTCAAATGCCGATGACCCCCGGCGATGAAATTTTTAGCCCCGATGTTCCCGGCCAGGCGACAGGCATGATTGTGAACGCGCAGCCAGCTCCAGCGGGAGGTTGGGATGCGTTAGCGGTGATTCAGGTGAGTAGCGCCCTTGGCTATCCGTTAAGTCTTAAAGCGGTTGATGGTGAGTTGCTGAGTCTGTGGAATTTACCCTATGCGGTGACCGTCCCCAATGCCTGATACCCATCTCGAAACCAGTTTGTTGGGCAAGCCGACAGAATATGACGGTGCACATGACGCAGGGGTGCTGTATGCGGTACCCCGCGCACCCATGCGGGCAGAACTGGGTATCCTGGGAACTTTGCCCTTTTTGGGCGCAGACATTTGGAATGCCTATGAGCTGTCCTGGTTGAATATGCGCGGCAAACCACAGGTTGCGTTAGCAAAAATCATCTTTCCGGCAGACTCTCCTGCACTCATTGAATCGAAATCCCTGAAATTGTATCTGAACGGTTATAGTCAGACTGCGATGCAGGACATGAGTGTTGTGAAAAACCGGATTGCAGCCGATTTGTCCCGGGTGGCGGGTGCAAGGGTAGATGTGTATTTGCAAACACCAGAGGAAGTGGCCGGACAAAGTTTGACTGAAATGGCTGGGCTGCTGCTGGATCGCCTGGACATCGATGTCGAAGTGGGGCAAGTTGGCAAAGAAATATTGCAGGTCGATGCGAGCGCCCCACAGGTCGAGGAAACGCTGGTATCCCGCTTGCTCAAATCAAATTGTCCTGTGACAGGGCAGCCCGATTGGGCAAGTGTACAAATCTATTATCTCGGCGCACCCATTGATCAAGCCAGTTTATTGCGCTATTTAGTGGGTTTTCGCACACACAATGCTTTTCATGAGCAATGCGCAGAACAAATTTTTATCGACATTCAACACGCTTGTCGACCGACGAAGTTGTCCGTGTATGCGCGATATACCCGTCGCGGTGGATTGGACATTAATCCATGGCGCAGCAATTTTAATGCAACGACTTTGCCTTCTAATTTGCGACATCCCCGGCAATAAAGTCATCTGAATTTTGTGAGTTATTCCAAGTCAAACTCTCGTGATCTGTCTGGGCTATATTTCCTTTAAGTTCGACAGGTTCTCAGGGGCATAATGCCGAAATTGCTGAATTAACCATTTGCCATTTCACTGGAAAAGTACGCGAGCCGCGCAAATCAGATCGCTTCCTGAGACAGGTTGATATCGCTGGCGATCAGTTCATTTTGCCCACTGCATCATGCTGACAGCAAACGTTTGTCTACCTTAATCTCAACCACCAAAACATCTTCACATTTTCAAAAGTCTATGTTGATACACTGAAACACGGTTTATCACCTTTACGTAATCTTTACACTTTCCCCAGCAATCTTTACATTATTTTTATTTTTCATTGGTTATGATCACTTCATCCAAATTTTCATGGGGGAGAAATCAGATGGATCTATTTTATCTTGTGTTAATCGTCGCATTTTTTGTGACCTCAATTCTGCTGGTATATGGTTGCGAAAAATTGGGGAGATCATCATGACATGGCTCTATATATTGAGCGGCATCGTCGCTTTGGGTTTGCTGGTCTATCTTGTTACGGCATTACTTAAACCGGAGTTATTCTCATGACTACGAATGGATTTCTGCAAATTGTTTTGTTTCTGGGTACGCTGTTGCTGCTCGCGAAGCCCATGGGTTGGTATATGAGCAAAATTTATGAAGGCGATATACCAGGGTTTGTGCGCTGGTTTGTTCCGGTGGAAAAAGGTCTTTATCGCTTGTGTGGAATAGAGTCCGGTCAGGAAATGGGCTGGGTTCGCTATGCCATCGCCTTGTTGTGGTTCAGTTTGCTTGGGATGGTCGCGGTGTACGCCCTGCAACGTTTGCAAGGTTTTTTGCCATTCAATCCGCAGCATTTCGGCGCAGTGTCTCCTGACTCGTCATTTAATACCGCAGTCAGTTTCATGACCAATACCAACTGGCAAGCTTATTCGGGTGAGTCAACGATGAGTTATCTCACTCAGATGTCGGGACTTACTGTTCAGAACTTCTTGTCTGCAGCCAGTGGTATGGCCGTTGCGGTGGCCCTGATTCGGGGCTTCGCCCGCCACTCCGTGAAAACTGTCGGTAATTTCTGGGTGGATATGACGCGCAGTGTGCTCTACATTCTGTTACCGCTTTCCATATTGTTTGCGTGCGTGCTGGTCAGTCAAGGTGTGGTGCAAAATTTTGCCGCCAACAAAATTATTCATACTGTTGAATCCCAAGTCTATGATAATCCGAAAATGGATGCTGCCGGTAATCCGGTGAAAGACGCGGCAGGAAACCCTGTGACGGAAAAGGCGACGACGCAGGCCCAAACGATTCCGTTTGGGCCGGTTGCTTCGCAAGAAGCGATCAAGATGATCGGCACTAACGGTGGTGGTTTTTTCAATGCCAATTCGGCGCACCCTTACGAGAACCCTACTCCGCTGACCAATTTTCTGCAGATGATCATGATGTTCCTGATTCCTGCCGGCCTGTGTTATACCTTCGGGAAAATGATCGGAGACACACGCCAGGGCTGGGCTATCCTCACCGCTATGACACTGGTTTTCGTCGCCATGCTCGCTGTCACTGAAACTTCGGAACAAGCCGGTAATCCCGCCTTTGCTGCGCTAGGCATTGATCAGGCGGCCTCCAGCACCCAGGCTGGCGGAAACATGGAGGGAAAGGAAACCCGTTTCGGCATTGTCAATTCTGCCTTGTTCGCGACCATCACCACCTCTGCTTCCTGTGGTGCAGTCAACAGCATGCATGATTCATTTATGCCGCTGGGAGGCATGGTTCCTTTGTCACTGATTCAGTTGGGCGAAGTCGTTTTTGGCGGGGTCGGTTCGGGGTTATACGGCATGCTCATTTACGCGATCATTGCGATATTTATAGCCGGGCTCATGATCGGACGTACCCCCGAATATATCGGCAAAAAAATCGAGTCATTCGACATCAAAATGGCTTCGCTGGTGATTCTGATTCCGCCGCTTTTGATACTCTGCGGTACGGCCGTGGCCGTCATGGCAGAAGCTGGCAAGGCTGGAGTGGGAAACCCCGGTGCGCACGGCTTTAGCGAAATCCTGTATGCCTTTTCGTCCGCTGCAGGCAACAATGGCAGTGCTTTTGCCGGGTTGTCAGCCAATACGCCTTTTTACAATATCGCGCTGGGGGTGGCCATGTTCTTTGGCCGTATCTGGTTGATGGTTCCTGTTCTGGCGCTTGCCGGTTCACTGGCCGCCAAGAAGCGTATTCCGTCAGGCGCAGGTACATTGGCTACCCATACCCCCATTTTTGTGATGCTTTTGATTGGAACTGTGTTTCTGGTGGGAGCCCTCAATTTCGTACCAGCGCTGGGCTTGGGACCGGTGGTTGAGCAACTGGCCATGGTCGGCGCACATTAGGAGAATTGCTATGAATGAAAGACTTAAACCGGTTGCGCTGTTTGATGGCGAGATTGTGTGGCAGGCATTCTTGAATGCTTTTAAAAAACTAAACCCTGCGCAGCAGATAAAAAATCCCGTGATGTTCGTGGTTCTGGTGGGCAGTATCTTGACAACAGTGCTGTATTTTCAGGCGCTTATCGGACAAGGTGAAGCGCCTGCCGGATTTATCCTGGCGGTGACAGGCTGGCTCTGGTTTACGGTGTTGTTCGCTAATTTCGCTGAAGCGATCGCCGAAGGAAGAAGCCGTGCCCAGGCGGCTTCCTTGCGCAAAGCCAAGCAGGACATTGCCGCCAGAAAGTTACTGGCACCACGTCATGACGCTGAATTCTCATTGATCTCCAGCACCAAGTTGCGCCAGCACGATATCGTACTGGTCAATGCGGGAGAATTCATACCGGGTGATGGTGATGTCATTGAAGGCGTGGCGTCTGTCGATGAAAGCGCGATCACTGGAGAATCTGCGCCAGTGATTCGCGAATCAGGTGGGGATTTTTCTGCTGTCACGGGCGGAACACGGGTACTTTCAGACTGGCTGGTGATTCGAATTACGACTAACCCTGGGGAGAGCTTTCTTGATCGCATGATTGCGATGGTTGAAGGAGCCAAACGTCAAAAAACGCCTAATGAGATTGCGCTGACCATTTTATTGGTGGCACTGACGATCGTTTTTTTGCTGGTGACCGTGACTTTACTTCCTTTTTCCTTCTACAGTGTAGAAGTCGCCAAGTCGGGACAACCCGTCACACTGACGGTATTGATCGCTTTATTGGTCTGCCTTATTCCAACTACCATCGGCGGCTTGCTGTCAGCCATCGGTGTGGCGGGCATGGGCAGAATGATGCAGAAAAACGTGATTGCGACATCCGGGCGCGCAGTTGAAGCTGCGGGAGATGTGGATGTCTTGCTGCTGGATAAGACAGGCACGATTACCCTGGGAAATCGTCAGGCGAGTAGCTTCATCCCGGCGGGCGGCGTGACCGAACAAATACTTGCCGATACGGCGCAACTTGCTTCGTTGGCAGATGAAACACCAGAAGGACGCAGCATCGTCGTCCTGGCCAGGGAAAAATTCGGCTTTCGTGAACGGGATATTCAGTCGCTCGGCGCGACCTTCGTGCCGTTTTCAGCACAAAGCCGAATGAGTGGGGTGAATCTGGACGGCAGGCAAATCAGGAAAGGCGCCAGCGATGCGATGCGTGCTTATGTCAAAGAATTCGGGGGAGATTTCCCTCCGCAGGTGGAGGCTGCTGTCGACGAAGTGGCACGTCGAGGCAGTACGCCATTGGTTGTCGCTGAGGGGAATCGTATTCTGGGCGTGATCGAACTCAAGGACATCGTCAAAGGCGGTATCAAGGAGCGTTTTGCCGAATTGCGTCGTATGGGGATTAAGACCATTATGATCACGGGTGACAATCGCCTGACTGCAGCCGCTATTGCCGCAGAAGCAGGAGTAGATGATTTTCTGGCTGAAGCCACACCGGAACAGAAGCTGAAACTTATTCGCGCATATCAGGCAGAGGGACGACTGGTCGCGATGACCGGAGATGGCACCAACGATGCGCCCGCGCTCGCTCAAGCCGATGTGGCGGTGGCAATGAACTCCGGCACCCAAGCTGCCAAAGAAGCTAGCAATATGGTGGATCTGGATTCCAATCCCACCAAGCTGATTGCGATTGTGGAAACCGGCAAGCAGATGTTGATGACGCGCGGTTCGCTGACCACCTTTAGCATTGCTAACGACATAGCCAAGTATTTTGCGATTATTCCGGCAGCTTTCATCACCACTTACCCCGCATTGGGTGCGTTGAATGTGATGCATCTGGCAACCCCCGCCAGTGCGATCTTGTCGGCAGTGATTTTTAATGCGCTGATTATTGTCGCGCTCATTCCGCTTGCACTTAAGGGGGTGAAATACCGTCCGATCGGTGCGGCAGCGTTGCTCCGCAATAACCTGTTTATTTACGGGTTGGGTGGAATTGTGGTCCCGTTTGCCGGCATTAAACTGATTGACATGACGCTCTCTGCACTCCGGTTAATTTAAAAAAGGAAACTATCATGTTGAAAGAATTTCGTCCTGCGGTGATGAGTTTTGTCGTGCTTACAGTGATTACCGGTATCGTTTATCCCTTTGTCATGACAGGATTCAGTCAGATTTTTATGTCCAATACGGCAAACGGCAGTCTGGTTGTAAAAGACGGCAAAGCCGTTGGTAGCCGACTCATCGGTCAAGCCTTCAGTGATCCGAAGTATTTTTGGGGTCGTCCTTCTGCGACATCACCGATGCCATATAACGGTCTGGCCTCCGGTGGGTCTAACCTCGGTCCGACTAATCCGGCGCTGATAGATGAAGTTAAGGCTCGGTTGCAAGCATTGCGGGATGCCGACCCGGACAATCACGCGCCAGTTCCTGTCGAACTGGTCACCGCTTCCGGAAGCGGACTTGATCCGGAGATTAGTCCGGCAGCGGCGCAATACCAAGTTTCCCGAGTGGCGCATGCAAGGGGACTGGAAGTCGCTGCGGTCAATCGTTTGATTGCACAGCACACGGAACCACGGCAATTTGGCATACTGGGTGAACCAAGGGTGAATGTGCTGGCGCTTAATCTGGCGCTTGATACGCTACACTAAAAAATGCGACGCATACCATTAACCCCTGTATAGGCTAAACCGTATGAACGAATTACGCCCAGATCCAGACAAACTGCTAGACATGGTGCAGCGCGAACAGGAGAAAGCACTTCGAGGTAAACTAAAGATCTTTTTTGGCGCGTCTGCCGGTGTCGGGAAAACTTACGCAATGCTGTCTGCAGCACGTCAGCTGAGAGATCGCGGACTTGACGTAGTGGTGGGCATTGTTGAAACCCACGGCAGGGTTGAGACCATGGCGCAGATGGAGGGATTGGAGGTGTTGCCGCGCAAGGAAATTGAGCATCGCGGCAAACTGCTCTCTGAGTTTGATCTGGATGGGGCGTTGGCACGACATCCTCCACTGATCCTGATTGATGAACTGGCACATACCAATATTCCAGGTTCGCGTCACCCGAAACGTTGGCAGGACGTTGAAGAACTGCTGACTGCCGGTATTGATGTCTTTACCACGGTAAATGTTCAGCATCTGGAAACACTCAACGATATTGTTGGTGGGATTACCGGCATTCGTGTTCAGGAAACTGTACCGGACAAAGTTTTTGATCAGGCAGATGAAATTATTTTGGTAGATATTACACCCGATGAGTTATTGCAGCGGCTGAAGGAAGGCAAGGTTTATATTCCACAACAGGCTGAAGGGGCGATCCGGAATTTTTTTCGTAAGGGGAACCTGATTGCCCTGCGGGAATTATCACTCAGACGTACCGCTGATCGGGTTGACGATCAGATGCGTATATACCGGCAGGAACGTTCCATTGGAGGTGCCTGGCATACGCAGGACTCCTTGCTCGTCTGTGTAGGACCGGAACCCGGTGCCGAAAAAATGATTAGAAAAGCCAGCCGAATCGCAACGCAGTTCGGGGTTGAGTGGCATGCTGTGTATGTGGAAACGCCGCACCTGCAGCATCAGCCGAGGGCTGAGCGTGACCGCATTCTCAAAACCTTGCATTTTGCTCAGGATCTGGGAGCGGAAACAGCTGTTTTGGCTGGTCAAAATCCTGACATTGTTTTGGTCGATTATGCG
This sequence comes from Pseudomonadota bacterium, assembly GCA_021786845.1. Classification (GTDB taxonomy): domain Bacteria; phylum Pseudomonadota; class Gammaproteobacteria; order Burkholderiales; family Sulfuriferulaceae; genus Sulfuriferula. Next base: position 20,306 of record JAJYMO010000035.1, read on the forward strand.
CGCAACCATCATCTCTTTCAAATCATCATCGGTGGGAGACGCACAAGCGCCTGGAATTTTTTTCGGCCTTCCTTTGCAGATCGCCTCGCACGTTTATCAACGGATAGGGATGTGATCCAGCTTGCCTGCGCAGTGCCGGACGAACGCATCAGCACGAAGCCTGCTGTGGCCCGAGAAGCTACCCCAAAGATATATTGGATGTCCTATGCCTGGGCAGTGATTGCCTGTGCGGCAGCAACAGGCGTAGCTGCTTTGCTGTTGCCCTATTTCGATATTGCTAATATCGTGATGTTATTCCTGTTGGCAGTTGTATTCGTTGCCGTCAAGTATGGGCGTGGTCCTGCAGTACTCGCGTCATTCCTGAGTGTTGGCCTGTTTGATTTCTTTTTTGTACCACCGCGTTTTTCGTTTGCGGTTGGCGATGTACAATACCTGTTGACATTCGCAGTAATGCTCATCGTTGCGCTGATTATCGGGCAATTGACGGCCAATTTGAGTTATCAGGTGCGTGTGGCCAGTCATCGCGAAACCCGTTTACGTGCACTGTATGAAATGGCACGTGATCTGTCGTCGGTGCTTCTGCCGCAACAAATTGTGGACATCAGTCACAAGTTTATTGAGGCGACATTCAGCGTTAAAGTGGCCATTTTGATCTCCGATGCTGAAGACAGACTTCATTTGCCTGATACGGGCGAGGCATCAGCCCTTGCGATTGATATGGGTATTGCCCAATGGGCCTTTGATCATATTGAGGCGGCGGGATTCAGCACAGATACTTTGCCCGGCAGCTCGGTCTTGTATCTTCCACTGCGTGCGCCCATGCGTACACGTGGCATACTGGCGGTAGAACCATCGCATTCTAGTTGGCTGCTGATTCCGGAACAGCGCCGTCAGCTGGATGGATTCGTTGCGCTCATTGCGACAGCACTGGAGCGTGTTCATTATATTGAGGTGGCACAAGACGCATCGGTGAGAATTGAATCAGAGCGACTGCGCAATTCAGTGCTTTCCGCGTTGTCGCATGACTTGCGCACACCGCTCACCAACCTTGCCGGACTGTCTGATTCGCTGACACTGACCAAACCTGCGCTGCCCAGGCAGCAACTTGATCTCGCGATTGCGATTCGTGACCAGACCTCCCGCATGAGTGCGCTGGTCAATAACCTGCTCGACATGGCACGACTTCAGGCGGGTAACGTTAAATTGAATTTGCAGTGGCAACCTTTGGAAGAAGTGATTGGCAGCGCACTTGCAGCGTGTGAACAGCAAATGTCCGGTCATCACTTAGACATTTCTTTACCCCTTGATTTTCCTCTGCTGGAATTCGATGCAGTACTGATCAAAAGTGTTTTCTGTAATTTGCTTGAAAATGCTGCCAAATACACCCCGCCTAACAGCACTGTTCATATTGAGGCCAGCGTTGACGGAAGCCAGGCGCGTATTTCGGTGACGGATAATGGGCCGGGACTTGTGCCCGGAAGCGAAGAGACCATATTTGAAAAATTTACCCGTGGGGTACGGGAATCTTCAACACCGGGTGTCGGGTTAGGACTGACCATTTGTCGCGCGATCATTGAAGCGCACAAAGGGAGAATCTGGGCTGAAAATATGCCCGTAAGGGGTGCCCGGTTTACTTTTACATTGCCGTTAGGTATCCCGCCTACGCTGGATATGGAGAGCAGGGCGTGACTTCGCATACTGTGATCATTATCGAAGATGAGAAACAAACCCGTCGTTTTTTGCGTTTGTCGCTTGAAGCGGAGGGATACCACGTATTTGAGGCTGAAACTGGGGGCGAAGGTCTGAAAGCGGTTGCTTCGCGCAAGCCGGATATGGTCATCATTGACCTTGGTCTGCCAGATATGGACGGTGTGGAGGTGGTCAAAAAATTACGCGAATGGAGCACGATTCCGATCATTATTTTGTCAGCGCGCAGTGAAGAAAAGGAAAAAATCATTGCGCTGGACGTTGGAGCCGATGATTACTTGACCAAGCCGTTCGGCACTGGAGAGTTGCTGGCTCGTATCCGGGTTGCGTTAAGGCGGGCGATATCCAATGAGCAGGCAGGTAACGGAACTTTTTCAATCGCTGATTTGACCATTGATCTCATCCACCGCAAAATAACGAAGATGGGGGAAGAAATTCATCTTACGCCGATTGAATACCGGCTACTTTCAGTGCTTGCTCAACATCAGGGAAAAGTGTTGACTCACAGCTTTTTATTAAAGGAAGTGTGGGGGCCAAACCAGATGGACAATGCACATTATCTGCGAATTTACATGAGTCAACTGCGGCACAAACTCGAAAAGGAACCTGTACGACCACGTTATATTTTGACTGAAGCCGGTGTGGGGTACAGGTTTGCTGTTGAGTGAGTAAGGTTGATAAGTTTGAGTCCGCTCAAGCTCGCCCGGTTTGCGTTTCAGTCTGCGTTTCTATCATCACAAAATCATGGCTCACCGTGGCGGTACGCCCCAGCATAATGGTGGCAGAGCAATATTTTTCCGCTGAAAGACGAATGGCGCGCTCAACCAGTTCTGGTTTAAGTGCATGGCCGGTGACGATGAAATGCATGTGGATGTGGGTGAATACTTTGGGATCGGTTTCTGCCCGTTCTGCGTTAATTTCTACCACACAGTCGGTGATTTTGGCGCGCGATTTTTGGAGTATGCTCACCACATCGAATGTTGTGCAGCCTCCTGCGCCCAACAACAACATCTCCATGGGGCGAGGACCGAGATTGTTGCCGCCGCTTTCAGGCGCGCCGTCCATGAGTACCGCATGGCCGCTGCCGGTCTGTCCTAAAAATGCCCTGTTTTCTACCCATTTGACGCGTGCTTGCATGATGGAAATCCCCGTGATCATTTGCTAAAAAACTTGTTCCGGCTATTTTACCTCGAATGAGGTGAGTTGACACAGCATCATCAACCGTCTATGGCCTGTTCAATCCATTTGCCAAAAGGATGCGATGAAATGATTGGCGCGTTTATCCTTTTTCCTTGCTGGTTTAAAACCCCGGCCTTTAGGCCGGTAGGAGCGCCGAACCCCGCCCTGACTAAATATCCACCGGCCTGAAGGCCGGTGACCTCATTGCTGGACAATTGAAGCCGTTTGGGCTAAAATTGCACCACTATTTTATAGAATGCGGGCGTGGTGTGAACCTTGTCCGTTTCTTTGTGTCTTCAATTTCCTGGCTGAGGTAATCCTTGTCGCAACGACGTCCCGCTGTTCTTGTGTTGGCTGATGGTTCGGTGTTCCGTGGTTCGGCCATTGGTGCATCGGGTGTAGCAGTGGGTGAGGTGGTGTTTAATACCGCCATGACTGGCTATCAGGAGATTTTGACTGATCCCTCATACGCACGACAGATTGTGACTTTGACTTGTCCGCACATTGGTAATACTGGCGTCAATACGGAAGATTGTGAATCTGCTGCCTTGTATGCAGCGGGTTTGGTGGTGCGGGATTTGCCATTATTGGCAAGTAATTACCGGTCTTCTGGTCATTTAGAGCATTATTTAATACAACACCATGTGGTGGCGATTGCAGATATTGATACGCGGCGTTTGACGCGCCTGTTGCGCGAGCGCGGTGCACAAGCTGGCTGTATCATGGCAGGTGAAATTGATGAGGCGGATGCCTTGCGGCAGGCGCAATCATTCTCTGGTCTGGTCGGCATGGATCTGGCCAAAGAGGTCTCTGTGAAAGCCCCTTATGAATGGACCGAAGGCGAGTGGCAGCTTGAGGGCGGTTTTGCAACGCCTGCTGATCAGCCCTGGCATGTGGTCGCATTTGACTATGGCGTGAAACGCAATATATTGCGCATGCTCGCGGGGCGCGGTTGTCGCGTGACGGTCCTGCCTGCTCAGTCGAGTGCTGAAGCTGTGCTCGCTCTGCATCCGGATGGCATCTTTTTGTCTAATGGCCCTGGTGACCCGGAAGCTTGTGATTACGCCATTACGGCGATTACGCAGTTATTGGCCAGCGGTATTCCGGTTTTTGGTATTTGTTTGGGGCATCAGTTACTGGCATTGGCTTCCGGTGCAAAAACCGTCAAAATGAAATTTGGTCATCACGGTGCTAACCATCCGGTCAAAGATCTGGACAGCGGGCGAGTGATGATTACCAGTCAGAATCATGGTTTTTCTGTTGATTCAAAAGAACTTCCCGACATCTTGCGCGCAACGCATGTGTCGCTGTTCGATGGTTCTTTGCAAGGGATTGAGCGTACCGATGTGCCTGCATTCGGTTTTCAGGGGCACCCTGAAGCCAGTCCTGGGCCGCATGATGTAGCCGGTTTGTTTGATCGTTTTGTGCAAATGATGCGTACCTTTCGCCAGCAATGAGGTCACCGGCCTTCAGGCCGGTGGATGTTTAGTCAGGGAGGGGTGTGCATCCCCTCCCTGACCGCGCCTTTAAAACCTCGCCCTTCAGGGCTGGGTCCGGCGCTCCTGCCGGCCTGAAGGCCGGGGTTTTAAACCAGCAAGGAAAAAGGATAAAGCATCCTGAATATTAACAAGCCCTAACGAGTGTTGGGCAAAAATTTGTCAATTAAAGGCGGCAACTCACACAATCCTATGTCCAAGCGTACAGACTTACACAGTATCCTGATTATTGGTGCGGGACCGATTGTTATCGGTCAGGCGTGCGAATTTGACTATTCCGGCGTGCAGGCATGCAAAGCTCTGCGTGAGGAAGGTTATCGCGTGATTTTGGTTAATTCCAATCCGGCAACGATCATGACCGATCCTGACATGGCCGATGTGACTTACATTGAGCCCATTACCTGGTCAGTGGTTGAAAAAATTATCGCGAAAGAGCGTCCTGATGCATTGTTGCCGACCATGGGCGGGCAGACTGCGCTGAATTGCGCGCTGGATTTGGCCAAGCATGGTGTTTTGGAACGTTATGGCGTGGAAATGATCGGTGCGTCGCGTGATGCCATCGATATGGCGGAAGACCGGGAAAAATTTAAGCAGGCCATGGCACGTATTGGTTTGCATTCACCCCGTTCCCTGATTGCGCACAGCATGGAAGAAGCCTTGCAGGTACAGGCAGTGATGGGCTTTCCAACCATCATTCGGCCTTCATTTACCATGGGTGGAACCGGTGGCGGCATTGCTTACAATCGCGAAGAATTCGTTGAAATTTGCGAGCGCGGTCTTGAAGCTTCGCCCACGCATGAGCTGTTGATTGAGGAATCGCTCATCGGCTGGAAAGAATTTGAGATGGAAGTGGTGCGTGACCGCAAGGACAACTGCATTATTGTTTGCTCAATTGAAAATTTTGACCCAATGGGGGTGCACACTGGCGATTCAATTACGGTAGCGCCCGCATTGACGTTGACTGACCGCGAATATCAGCACATGCGTGACGCTTCGATTGCCGTGCTGCGAGAGATTGGCGTGGAAACAGGCGGCTCCAACGTGCAGTTTGGTATCAACCCGCGTGATGGACGCATGGTGGTGATTGAAATGAATCCGCGCGTGTCGCGTTCATCGGCATTGGCGTCCAAGGCTACCGGCTTCCCCATCGCTAAAATTGCCGCCAAATTGGCGGTGGGTTATACGCTGGATGAATTGACCAATGATATTACTGGCGGCGTGACGCCTGCTTCGTTTGAGCCCAGTATCGATTATGTCGTCACCAAGATACCCCGTTTTGCCTTTGAAAAATTTCCGCAAGCCAATGATCGTTTGACGACGCAAATGAAATCAGTGGGTGAGGTGATGGCGATAGGCCGCACTTTCCGCGAATCGTTACAAAAAGCCATCAGGGGCCTGGAAACCGGTGTATACGGTTTGGATACGCTGAGTCAGGATCGTGACGTGATTGAAGCGGAAATTGGCAATCCTGGGCCGGAGCGGCTTTGGTATGTGGCTGACGCGTTTAGAGTGGGGATGAGTTTGGAAGAAGTGCAGGTATTTTCGCACATCGATCCATGGTTTTTGGCACAAATTCGCGCTTTGGTTGACACCGAATCGAATTTGACCGGTCGTCAGCTGGACAGCCTGGATGTTGCGGAATTACGCAGTTTAAAACGGGATGGATTTTCTGACCGGCGTTTGGCGAGTTTGCTGGGCGTGGATAAAGATGCAGTGCGTCAACGACGTTGGGCGCAGCACATCCACCCAGTGTACAAGCGGGTGGATACCTGTGCGGCAGAGTTTGCTTCGCACACGGCGTATATGTATTCCACCTACGAAGAGGAATGCGAGGCCCAACCGACCAGTCGCCGTAAAATTATGGTGCTTGGCGGTGGACCGAATCGCATTGGGCAGGGGATAGAGTTTGACTATTGCTGCGTCCATGCTGCACTTGCGCTACGCGAAGATGGTTTTGAAACCATCATGGTCAACTGCAATCCTGAAACAGTGTCCACCGATTATGATATTTCGGACCGTCTGTATTTTGAGCCGTTGACTTTGGAAGATGTGCTGGAAATTGTACGGATTGAGAAACCGGTGGGCGTGATTGTCCAGTATGGTGGACAAACACCACTAAAACTGGCTCGTGATTTACAGTCTTGCGGTGCGCCGATTATTGGTACAACGCCTGATATGATTGATTGTGCGGAAGACCGTGAGCGTTTTCAAAAAATGTTACACGCACTGGGGTTATTGCAACCACCTAACCGTACCGCGCGTTCGGCAGATCAAGCCATTGTTTTGGCATCAGAAATTGGTTACCCCCTGGTGGTGCGGCCATCCTATGTGCTGGGCGGACGGGCAATGGAAATTGTGCGTGCTGAGGAAGATTTACAGCGTTATATGCGTGAAGCAGTAAAAGTATCGAATGATTCCCCTGTGTTACTGGACCGTTTTTTGAGTAATGCGGTAGAGGTCGATGTGGATGCCGTGTCCGATGGCGAAATGGTTGTCATCGGTGGTATCATGGAACATATTGAGCAGGCTGGTGTGCATTCGGGTGATTCAGCCTGTTCTTTGCCTCCCTATAACCTCTCCCGCGCACTGCAGGATGAAATTCGCCGGCAAACGATCGCGATGGCTCGTGCACTCAATGTGATCGGCTTGATGAACGTGCAGTTTGCGATCCAGAATGAAACTGTCTATGTGTTAGAGGTGAATCCGCGCGCTTCGCGTACCGTGCCTTTTGTGTCCAAAGCCACGGGCGTGCAGCTGGCGAAAGTGGCTGCTCGATGTATGGCGGGTACGTCTTTGGTGGAACAGGGTGTGGTGGATGAAATTATCCCGCCTTATTATTCGGTGAAGGAGGCCGTATTTCCATTTGCCAAGTTTCAGGGTGTGGACACTTTATTGGGCCCGGAAATGAAATCAACGGGTGAGGTAATGGGCATAGGCGAAACCTTTGCTGAGGCATTTGTCAAATCGCAGTTGGCAGCGGGCGTTAAATTACCCAAAGGCGGACAGGCTTTTTTGAGTGTGCGCAATGCCGACAAGGTTAAAATTGTTGAAATTGGTGCAGAATTGCTGGCTTTGGGGTTTGTGTTGGTGGCAACCCGTGGTACGGCAGCGGCGTTGCAAACGGCGGGTTTGGCGGTAAGGGTGGTGAACAAAGTCGCTGAAGGCCGCCCACATGTCGTCGATATGATTAAAAACAATGAAATTAATTTCATTGTCAATGTGGTGGATGACAAGCGTGCTGCCCGCGATTCGGTAGAAATTCGTCGTGTGGCTCTGGCGCAACGCGTGACATATTACACCACACTGGAAGGTGCGCGGGCGGCATGCATCGGTATGCGTGCGATGAGTGAACTGACTGTGTACGATTTACAGCAATTGCATGGGCGTGTGCGCGCCCTGGAAAGTATGAAATGAACGCGATAACCAAAGTACCCTTAACTGTTTTCGGCGCACAACAGCTGCGGGAAGAGCTACACCGTTTAAAAACGGTTGAGCGCCCATCTGTGATTACTGCCATTGCTGAAGCGCGTGCCCAAGGCGATTTGTCCGAAAATGCTGAGTATGATGCAGCGAAAGAGAAGCAAGGTTTTATTGAAGGTCGTATTGCTGAACTGGAAGCCAAGTTGTCCACGGCCCAAATTATTGACCCTGCAAGTATTGATGCGGAAGGGCGGATTGTTTTTGGTGCGACGGTAGAGCTTGAAGATGCGGAAAGTGGCGACGCGGTCACCTACCAAATTGTGGGTGATGATGAAGCAAATATTAAACAATCCAAGATTTCCATCAGTTCGCCTATTGCACGTGCGTTGATTGGCAAATACGTCGGTGACACAGCGGATGTGATGGCACCTGGAGGCGTGCGCCAGTATGAAGTGCTGGACGTGCGCTACTTATAAATGAGTTCATCCCGTTTCGCAGAATTTTTTGCCAGAATCGCTGTGACCGCTTGGGTGGGTGGCCTGTGGGCGATCGGTTATATTGCTGCCCCCGTGTTGTTTTGGCATCTGAAAGACAAGCAACTTGCCGGTAATCTGGCGGGCGGAATGTTTGCCGTGATTGCTTTGCTGGGGATGGCCTGCGGGTTTTATTTGCTGATTCACCGATTGATCCGATTTGGTGGTGGAGCACTCAAACAAGCCTGGTTTTGGGCTGCTTTGATTATGCTCCTGATGACTTTGGCCGGTTATTTCGGTATTCAACCGGTCATCGAAGCGCTCAAGGTGCAAGCCTGGCCCAAAGCGGTGATGCAAAGTGCATTCAGCGACCGGTTTGCACATTGGCATGGTATTGCAAGTATTATCTATCTGATTGAAAGTTTGCTCGGGCTGGTGCTGCTCGCGAAAGAATGAAGCCAGCTAAAACCAGCAAAGCATGGATGCGTGAGCATCTCAACGATCCTTATGTGAAACTCGCCAAAGCACAGGGATATCGCTCACGTGCCGCATTCAAGCTGGAAGAGATCAGTCAAAAGGATGGCCTGATACGACCTGGTTGTATGCTCGCCGATTTGGGTTCTACACCAGGCGGTTGGTCTCAATTTGCCAGTCGTCAAGGTGCGCAAGTGATTGCTTTGGATCTGTTACCGATGGATCCGATTCCCGGGGTGCATTTTATTCAAGGCGATTTCACGGAACAGGTTACCCTGGATGAAATGGAATTGGCTTTAAAAAACCGTCGTCTTGATCTTGTAATCTGTGATATGGCACCCAATATGAGCGGTGTGAGTAGTGTTGATCAGGCACGCAGCCTGTACTTGTGTGAATTGGCGCTGGAGTTTGCCCGTGTCTGGCTGAGGCCTGAAGGAAATTTTTTGGTGAAAGTGTTTCAGGGTGAGGGATTTTCAGACTATCTTGCCGACATGCGCTTAAGTTTCAATCAGGTGTTGAGCCGCAAGCCGAAAGCCTCGCGTGACCGTAGCAATGAGGTCTATTTGCTGGGTAAGGGGCTAAAATCCATGGTGAAGGATTGAACGTGGCCCGGTTTGGGTAGAAGAATGTGTGTAAGCGCTGTCATGGTTGCAAAGATTTCGTGAAGCATTCTGTTTAAAATAAACGATACGCCACACCGTTTTTGTGGACGCTCATCAGGAGCTGGATAGATGAATAACATGTTTAAAAATATAGCCATTTGGTTGGTGGTCGCGTTGGTACTGATGACAGTATTCAATCAGTTTAATACCCACGAGACGCCTCAGGTGCAAATGGATTACTCCCAGTTCCTCGATCAGGTCAAGCAAGGCCAAATTGCCAAAGTGGTGATTGAGAACCATGTGATTAAAGGGGTGCGAACCGACGGACACCATTTCAGCACCTATGCGCCGGCTGATCCCTGGATGGTATCGGATTTGCTCAAAGGTGGCGTGGCAGTTCAAGCGCGTCCTGAGGAAGAGCCTTCTTTCCTGATGAATATTTTCATTTCTTGGTTTCCCATGTTGTTGCTGATCGGCGTGTGGGTATTTTTTATGCGCCAGATGCAGGGGGGCGGTAAAGGGGGTGCTTTTTCGTTTGGTAAAAGTAAAGCACGCATGCTCGATGAATCGACCAATCAAATTACCTTTGCAGATGTGGCGGGTTGCGATGAAGCCAAAGAAGAAGTGGCTGAACTGGTCGATTTTTTACGTGAACCAGCAAAATTTCAAAAATTGGGTGGACGCGTACCGCGCGGTGTATTGATGGTAGGTAGTCCTGGGACCGGTAAAACCCTGTTGGCCAAGGCCATTGCCGGCGAAGCCAAAGTGCCTTTTTTTAGTATTTCCGGTTCTGATTTTGTCGAAATGTTCGTCGGTGTGGGCGCGGCGCGGGTGCGCGATATGTTTGAGCAGGCTAAAAAGCATGCGCCCTGTATTATTTTTATTGACGAAATTGATGCGGTGGGTCGGCAGCGTGGCGCTGGCATGGGCGGTGGTAATGATGAGCGTGAGCAAACGTTGAATCAATTGCTCGTTGAAATGGATGGTTTTGAAGGCTCTGCTGGCGTGATCGTGATTGCGGCCACAAATCGGCCTGATGTGCTTGATCCCGCTTTATTGCGTCCTGGTCGTTTTGATCGTCAAGTGGTGGTTTCCTTGCCCGACATACGTGGTCGCGAGCAAATTTTGCTGGTCCACATGCGTAAAATCCCTATGGGAACGGATGTGCGTGCGGATATTTTGGCCAGAGGAACGCCGGGTTTTTCAGGTGCGGATCTCGCCAATTTGGTGAATGAGGCGGCCCTGTTTGCGGCGCGGGGCAATAAGCGTCTGGTTGACATGGATGACTTTGAACGCGCTAAAGACAAGATTATGATGGGCAGTGAGCGCAAGGGCATGGTGATGCCAGAGGAGGAGCGTCGCAATACGGCGTATCACGAATCCGGACATGCCGTGGTGGCTTATCTGCTGGACAAAACCGATCCGGTACACAAGGTCACCATTATTCCGCGTGGGCGCGCGTTGGGGTTAACCATGCAATTGCCTACGGAAGACCGTTACAGCATGGATCGTGCTCAGTTGCTGCAAAATATTTCGGTGTTGTTCGGTGGGCGAATTGCTGAAGAAATATTCATGAACCACATGACGACTGGGGCATCGAATGATTTTGAACGTGCCACCGAGATGGCGCGCCGCATGGTGACGCAGTGGGGAATGTCACCCGCTTTGGGTCCAATGGTCTATGGCGAAAATGAGGGCGAGGTATTTTTGGGCCGTAGCGTGACCACCCATAAAAGCGTGTCCGAAGCCACCATGCAACGAGTGGATGTCGAAATTCGTCGCATTATTGATGAACAATACGCATTGGCGCGTAAAATTCTGGAAGACAATCGCGACAAAGTGGAGGCCATGACCCATGCTTTACTGGAATGGGAAACCATTGATGCGGATCAAATCAAAGACATCATGTCCGGTTTGCCACCCCGTCTTCCCAAACCGGTTAATATTGGCACACCTTCGGTTTCGTCAAGTGGCACCACGCCACCTAATGCTGCACCGACAGCGACACCTGCCGCTGGCGTGTAGGTGTGACAGTTTCTCCGTTTTCCTGTTTAACAAGCCAGCTGTTGCTGGCTTGTGGCTTTCTGGTCGGGCAGTTTCTTTAATATGCGTTTGATTTGTCGTCATAAATCTTTGGATTTGGCTGTTCCCCGTATTATGGGGATTGTGAATGTCACACCGGACTCTTTTTCTGATGGGGGCAAACGGTCTTCCGTGCAAGCGGCTATTGATTATGCGTATGGTTTAATTGACGCTGGTGCGGACATGATTGATGTGGGGGGCGAATCCACGCGTCCCGGCGCTGCCCCGGTGAGTGACGAAGAAGAAATTGCACGTGTATTGCCGGTCATCGCTGGTTTGCAAGGTACATCCTGTGTTATTTCTGTCGACACACGTAATCCACGCGTCATGCATGAAGCCATTGTTGCAGGGGTTGACATGGTGAATGATGTGCAGGCGCTTGGTGCACCCGGCGCGTTGGATCTGGTGGCAAAAAGCGGCGTGGCGGTGTGTTTGATGCATATGCGCGGCAACCCGGAGTCGATGCAGCAGCAACTTGAGTACGGCGATGTGGTGACCGAAGTGCGTGACTTTCTGCAGCAACGCCTGGAGTTGGCCATCGGCGCAGGCGTGAGACAGGATTCGATACTGCTTGATCCGGGCATTGGCTTTGGTAAATCCCTGGCGAATAATTTATTGTTGATTAAACAGTTAGGGATGTTACATCATTTGGGCGCCCCGGTGCTGGTGGGTGTGTCGCGTAAAAGTATGTTGGGCCAGTTGACTGGACGAGCAGTGACAGAGCGCGAGGCGGCAGGCATCGCCGCCAACCTGTACGCCTGTCAGCGCGGTGCGCGCGTGCTGCGCGTGCATGATGTGACGGCCTGTCGTGATGCTTTGACTGTTTGGCAAGCCTTAGAGGGATGTTGATGGGCAGAAAATATTTCGGTACGGATGGTATTCGTGGTCGGGTCGGTGTTTACCCCATTACACCTGATTTTGTCATGCGGCTGGGTTATGCAGCAGGAAAGGTGCTGGTTCGTGAGCGTTGTACCCTGAAGCCCGGTGAGCATCCTGTGGTACTGATTGGTAAGGATACCCGTCTGTCTGGCTATATGCTGGAGGCAGCATTGCAGGCGGGGTTGTGTGCGGCAGGCGTTGATGTGCGTCTTGTTGGCCCTATGCCGACGCCGGCAGTGGCCTATTTAACCAAAGCATTGCGTTTGCAGGCAGGTATTGTGATTTCAGCCTCACATAATCCCTATGAAGATAATGGCATCAAATTTTTTTCTTCCACGGGTGAAAAACTGTTGGACGAAATTGAGCGTGCTATTGAAGCAGAATTAGAACGGGAATTGGTGACTTTCTCGTCGGCTGAATTAGGCCGGGTGAAACGCATTGATGATGCGCCTGCCCGGTATATTGAATTTTGCAAAAGTACTTTTCCCTTCGAACAGGATTTGCGGGGTGTAAGGATCGTTGTCGACTGTGCGAATGGTGCGACTTACCATATTGCACCCTCCGTGTTGCATGAGTTGGGTGCAGAAGTCATTTCTATCAATCATCAGCCCAATGGCACCAATATCAATGACCATTGTGGGGCAACTGATACAGTCCACCTGAGCGTAGCGGTATTGCAGCATAAGGCTGATTTCGGCATTGCGTTGGATGGCGATGGTGATCGTGTCATGATGGCTGATGCAAACGGTCGTATATATAACGGCGATCAATTATTGTATGTGATTGCTCGCTATCGCAAGGATACTGGAAAACTAAAGGGCGGAGTGGTAGGTACCTTGATGAGTAATTTGGGCTTGCAACATGCGTTAGGGCGATTGGCAATCCCTTTTGTGCGCGCAAGTGTCGGTGATCGTTATGTGCTGGAAATGTTGGGTCAACATGAATGGCAGTTGGGGGGCGAGGCATCAGGACATCTTCTGTGTCTGGAAAAGCACACCACCGGTGATGGCATTATAGCGGCGTTACAGGTGTTGCATGCGCTGCGGGAAACCGGCATGTCGCTGGCTGATTATACGACGGATCTGTACATGTACCCGCAAACCATGATCAATGTGCAAGTAGACAAACAGGTGGATTTAAAGTCTGCATCGATACAGCAAGCGGTTGTGGAGGTGGAGGCGGGCATGGGAGACTGTGGCAGGGTGGTATTACGCGCTTCTGGCACAGAACCCCTGGTGCGGGTAATGGTAGAATGCGCAGAGGCAGCACAATCTGCGGCGTATGCGGAGCATGTGGTTAAGGCCGTCAGGGCCGCCGCAAAAGGTTAACGCGCCTATTGTTCAATACCTGGGAGCCTGTCGGACTTAAAGGAAATCGGCTGCAAATCCGCCTGATCGGTGCATATTTCACCGCTTTTTTGGTCAATAGAACAACTATTGATCGGCAAAACCGGCAAATGGGGTAAGCAGGCATTTCGCCTTTCGGCGAAAACTCGCAAAATCTGCCCTCGCCCAGCCGAATTTTGCGAACAGCCGCTTTGCGGCTTGCCTGCTTGAACCACTTCGCTCCGATTCTTCAAGGCCGACAGGCTCCTAGGGCTCGTTAATAGATAATTGTCACATACGTTGCTGCATATTCGGGATGGATGCAAGCCTTGCAACGCTGCAGACGCCCGAATACGCGGCAATCCGCGAGCAGCCCCATCATTGTCCAACTTATTATTTCTTGGCGCCTTAGCCGAATTTTCCCGTAATATAGTCTTCGGTTTCTTTTTTACTGGGGTTGGTAAAAATCACATCGGTGCGGCCAAACTCCATCATTTCACCCAGATACATATAGGCAGTATAGTCTGATACACGAGCCGCCTGCTGCATGCTGTGGGTCACGATGGCGATGGTGTATTCAGTTTTGAGTTCATGGATCAGTTCTTCGATGCGTGCTGTAGAGATTGGGTCTAACGCGGAGGCCGGTTCATCGAGTAAAAGCACTTCGGGTTTGACGGCAATGCCACGTGCGATGCAAAGGCGTTGTTGTTGCCCACCTGACAAGCTGTATCCACTTTGTCCCAGTTTGTCTTTCACTTCATTCCACAGCGCTGCTTTTTTAAGTGCCCATTCAACACGGTCAGACAACTCTGAACGTGACAGTCGTTGATACAGTTTGATCCCAAAAGCAATATTATCGAAAATTGACATGGGGAAGGGGGTTGGCTTTTGAAAAACCATACCAACCCGGGCGCGAAGATGGTTTAAATCGGTTTTTTTGTCGAGTATGTCGACATCATCCAGCAAAATTTTCCCTTCAGCACGTTGCCCCGGATAAAGGTCATACATGCGATTCAAGGTGCGCAACAAGGTGGATTTGCCGCAACCGGAAGGGCCGATAAAGGCCGTCACCTGGTTGCTGGGGATATCCAGATTAATATCCTTGAGTGCATGGTCTTTGCCATAGTAAAAATCAACATTGCGCAGACTGAATTTGATGTGGTGTGCCATAAGGTACTCGCGAAAATGAAGCGGTGCTTTCTAATAGGGTTATTTTTGTTTAAACAGAGAACGGGCCAGAATGTTCAATACCAGGACGGCAATCGTGATTAACAAGGCGCCAGACCATGCCAAAGATTGCCAGTCATCATAAGGACTCATCGCCATTTGGAAGATGACAACCGGTAAATTGGCCATGGGCGCATTCATGTTGGTGCTAAGAAATTGATTATTTAATGCGGTAAACAGGAGCGGTGCTGTTTCTCCGCTGATACGGGCTACCGCCAGCAGCACACCCGTCAGCATCCCCGCCTTGGCGGCACGCCAGGTGATTAAGGTGACAATCATCCAGCGTGGTGCGCCCAAAGCGGCTGCGGCTTCACGCATGGTGTCCGGAATGAGTTTCAGCATGTCCTCTGTGGTGCGTACGACCACCGGAATGACCAATAATGACAGGGCGAATACGCCAGCCCAACCTGAAAAATGGTGCACGCTGGTGACGTAGATTTCGTAGATAAACAAACCAATAATAATCGAGGGCGCCGACAGCAAGATGTCGTTGATGAAGCGCGTGACCGGCGCCAGCCAACCCTGTTGCCCAAATTCAGAAAGATAGGTGCCAGCCATGATGCCTATCGGTGTGCCCAGTACCGTGGCCAGTATTGTCATGCCCAGGCTGCCGACAATGGCATTAAGCAGGCCCCCATCGCTTCCGGGCGCGGGAGTAATTTCGGTAAACAGTTTCAGGCTTAGTCCCTTGAATCCAAAATCCAGCAAAACCCATAAAATCCAGCCTAAGGCCAGCAAACCAATCAGCATGGCTGCGGCAGAAATCATCAGGTTAAACCGGTTTATCAGCTTGCGCTGGGCATAGTGTGAAAGCATGGGTAATCCTAGGTTTTCGTGCCTTCCTGTTTGCGCATTTGCAGTAACAGGAGTTTTGAGATGGCCAATACCACAAAGGTAATGAAGAACAGGATGAGGCCCAGTTCAATTAATGAAGATGTATACATATCACCCACGGCTTCAGTAAATTCATTGGCCAAAGCCGAAGAAATGGTGTTGCCGGGCATCAAGAGTGAAGAACTGAGGTCATGTGAGTTGCCGATAACGAAGGTAACGGCCATGGTTTCACCGAATGCCCTGCCTAAACCCAGCATGATGCCACCCACGACACCAATTCGGGTATAAGGCAGAACGATAAAACGTGCAACTTCCCAAGTGGTCGATCCCAGGCCATAGGCGGATTCTTTGAGCATAGGCGGGACAATTTCGAATACATCGCGCATCACGGAGGCAATGTAAGGAATCACCATGATGGCCAAAATTAAGCTGGCAGTTAATACACCTATGCCCATGGGGGCGCCCTGGAAAAGAAAACCGAGTATGGGTAAGCTGCCTAAATGGTCAATGAGCCAGGGTTCGACGTGGTCGCCAAAAAATGGGGCGAAAACAAACAGTCCCCACATGCCATAAATGATACTGGGAATACCGGCAAGTAGCTCAATCGCGATACCCAGAGGGCGTTTAAGCCAGTTGGGCGAGAGCTCGGTCAGAAATAATGCGATACCAAAACTGATGGGTACGCCGATCAATAAAGCGATAAAAGAAGTGATGAGCGTTCCTGCAATGGGTACTAAACCGCCAAATTGCTCTGTGACCGGATTCCATTCTTTGCCAAAGATGAAACCGAAGCCGAATTTATGTAAGCTGGGCCAGCTTCCAATGATCAGTGACAGAAGAATACCCAAGAGTAAAATGAATACCACCAACGCGAAAAAGCGGGTGAGGTTGATAAACACAGTGTCCTGGATCGCAAAACGCAGGCTGGTGCTTTTATTCGCCGAGGACTGGTTGAGCATTGATATTTCCATTAACGAAATTAGGTGCGATTATAGCGTGACAAACAAAAAAAATTGTAAAAATAACAGTATCGCTATAACATTAATTTATTGTTAAGACTTTGAAGTGGTCGCTTGCGTCAGCTGCCAAATGGGTGATATGCGCTTGCACCATCACCCATTTATCCTGGCATGATTTTACCAGATTGCTTTACCGCTGTTGTCACGAATGTTCTGTGTCCAACTTGTTTCAATGAGTTTGGTGACTGATTTAGGCAAGGTGACATAATCCAGACTTGCGGCCAGTTGGTCACCATTGGCATAGGCCCAGTCAAAAAATTTCAGCACGATTTTCGCATTTTCGGGTTTGCTGGCGGTTTTGTGCATCAGTATGAAGGTGGCGCCGGTAATTGGCCAGCTCTGCAGGCCAGGTTCGTTGGTAAGAATTTCGTAGAAATCAGGCACATGAGCCCAGTCCGCACCGGCAGCCGCAGCTTGAATGTTGGCTGCGAAGGGTGCAACATACTGCCCGGCTTTGTTTTGCATCAACACATAGGCCATTTTATTTTGTTTGGCGTAAGCGTATTCCACATAACCGACAGAACCCCGGATCTGTTTGACAAAAGACGCTACTCCTTCGTTACCTTTGCCGCCGACACCCGCAGGCCAGGCCACAGCAGTGTCATTGCCTACTTTTTCTTTCCAGTCCGGGCTGATTTTACTCAAGTAATTGGTAAAAATAAACGTGGTGCCCGAGCCATCAGAACGATGTACAACCGTAATGTGTGTGGCGGGCAATGCCAAACCCTTGTTCAGGGCCACAATTTCAGGATCATTCCATGCAATCACTTTCCCCATGTAAATATCGGACAGGGTTTTGCCGTTCAAGTGCATTTTTCCTGGCGCAACGCCAGGTATATTCACCACGGGCACCACGCCACCAATCACTGTGGGGAATTGCGTGAGACCATTTTTCGCCAGAGTTTCGGGAGAAAGGGGCATGTCTGTGGCACCAAAATCAACTGTGTTGGCTTCGATTTGTTTAATGCCCCCACCAGAACCTATCGATTGATAATTCAAACTGACGCCGCTACTGGCCTTATAGGCTTCGGCCCATTTGGCGTAAATGGGGTAGCCAAACGTTGAACCGGCACCGGTCATTTCGCCTGCGTGGGCAGCGGACATCAGGGTGGAACTTAAAGCCAGGGCTGTAAGCAAGGTGCGTGAGGTGGTTAGATTGATCATCATTTAATCTCCATGGTTGATGTGATGAGTATAAGGTCAGGTGTGACTTCAAATCAGGCGGAATATCACCACACGAAAAAATATTAATATTACTCCGCAGATTTTATCTTAAAGATATGACAAAATTGTGACGATTTGTAGGGTCGGCTGACTTGATTGCTGCGTGCCTGTCCCGGCAAGCAGCAAATCTCGCACAACAATTGACCAAACGACCAAAAAGTGTGTACTATAGCGCGTTTGATTATCGAGGTGGGACATGCGGCAAAAACTGGTCGCGGGTAATTGGAAAATGCATGGTAGCCTGCAATCCAATCAGGTTTTGCTTGCGCAACTGCGTGAAAAACTGGATGCGAAGCTCGGTGCGCAATGTGCTCGTCTGGAAGTGTTGGTGTGTGTGCCCGCGCCCTACCTGGCGCAAGTGCAATCC
Organism: Pseudomonadota bacterium; assembly: GCA_021786845.1. Taxonomy (GTDB): domain Bacteria; phylum Pseudomonadota; class Gammaproteobacteria; order Burkholderiales; family Sulfuriferulaceae; genus Sulfuriferula. Next base: position 38,614 of record JAJYMO010000035.1, read on the forward strand.
TCCCTGAGCGGCTCATCTATTGCGTGGGGTGCGCAAAATGTGAGTCAACACAAGTCAGGCGCTTACACCGGTGAGATTTCAACCAGTATGTTGCAGGATTTCGGGTGTCGTCATGTGTTAATTGGGCATTCCGAGCGGCGCGGCATGTATGGGGAAACGGATTTTGTGGTGGCTGCCAAGTTTAAGGCGGCTAAAGTGGCTGGGTTGATACCGGTTTTGTGTGTGGGGGAAACTCTGCAGGAGCGTGAGTCGGGTGTGACAGAATCTGTGATTGCGCGGCAAATCGACGCGGTGCTGGAAGTGTCCGGCATTGACGGTTTTTGGCAAACTGTGGTGGCGTATGAACCCGTGTGGGCAATCGGCACTGGAAAAACTGCCAGTCCCGGGCAGGCGCAGGCAGTGCATGCTTATATTCGGCAAAGGTTGTCTCAGCATCATGCTGGGTTGGCCGAGGAATTGCGCATTGTGTATGGGGGTAGTGTGAAAGCCGATAATGCGGCGGAATTGTTCGCGATGCCGGATATAGATGGTGGTTTGGTGGGCGGCGCTTCTTTGGTGTCCGCAGAGTTTGTTGCGATTTGTGAGGCAGCCTGTTCTTGAATGGGGTGGCTGAAAGGGTTAAAATTTGGAAACGCTGGTTTTGATAGTGCACCTGATGGTGGCGACCGCTTTGGTAGTGATGGTATTGCTACAGCAAGGTAAAGGCGCTGACATGGGTGCTTCGTTTGGGAGTGGGGCTTCGGGCAGTTTGTTCGGTGCTTCAGGTTCAGCCAACTTTTTGAGCAGAACAACAGCCGTTTTGGCGACGATTTTTTTTATCACCAGTCTTTTGTTGACATATCTTTCGAGTCGGCAGCATACGTCAGTGGGCGTGATGCAGACGCAAATGCCGTTGCAAATGCAGGTTCCTTTACCCAAGGCATTGCCAACAGTTAAACCCGTCGCCCCAGTCTCTGTGAGTGCACCGCCTGCGGGGGGAAATAAGTCGGCTTCAAGCAACGGCCAGTCAAAAGCTGGGGAAATTCCCAAGTAATCAGGAGTTGTTGCATCGGGACGGTGTATCTTTCCGTCTTGTCAAACAGGCCGACGTGGTGAAATTGGTAGACACGCTATCTTGAGGGGGTAGTGGCGTAAGCTGTGCGAGTTCGAGTCTCGCCGTCGGCACCAGAATTGTTTTAAAGCGAAACAGATTTAAGGCGCAATTGAATTAATCATGATGTGGTAAGGGTCGTTCTGAACAAATGAGCCCCAAGTTCTGTAGCGAGCTGATTTTGCAGATGTTTTATGTGCGACACCTATGACACCATATCCCTCGTACGGAGTGGCGCAACAAATTTTAAAATTTGTTGGGTGGCGAGCTCATTGAGCACTGCAGGCTGCAAACTTGCGTCTGAACAATGGCTGTAACAGAGGAGGTTTGTCATGCTGGATAATTATTTTCCTGTACTGGTATTTGTTCTGGTCGGGTTGCTGGTAGGGATCATTCCCATCTTGATGGGTTGGTTGTTGGCGCCCAATCGTCCTGACGCAGATAAATTATCACCCTACGAATGCGGATTTAATGCATTTGAAGATGCGCGGATGAAATTCGATGTGCGCTACTATCTCGTGGCGATATTATTCATTCTGTTCGATTTGGAAATTGCATTTTTGTTTCCCTGGGCGATCGTTTTGCCAGAAATAGGTTTGTTTGGCTATCTTGCGATGGTACTGTTTTTAGGTATTCTGGTGGTTGGTTTTGTCTATGAATGGAAAAAAGGGGCGCTAGAATGGGAATAGAAGGCGTTTTAGAGCAGGGGTTTGTCACCGCCTCCGCTGACAAACTGATTAACTGGATGCGTACAGGTTCATTGTGGCCCATGACTTTTGGTTTGGCGTGCTGCGCTGTGGAAATGATGCAAGCCGGGGCTGCACGTTATGATCTGGACCGATTCGGTGTGGTATTTCGGGGCAGTCCGCGTCAATCAGATGTGATGATCGTGGCGGGTACTTTATGTAACAAAATGGCACCGGCGTTGCGCAAAGTTTATGATCAGATGGCAGAGCCGCGCTGGGTGATTTCGATGGGGTCATGTGCCAACGGTGGCGGTTACTACCATTACTCTTATTCCGTGGTACGGGGCTGCGATCGAATTGTGCCGGTGGATATTTATGTGCCGGGGTGCCCACCGACGGCAGAGGCGTTGTTATACGGCATTATCCAGTTGCAAAACCGGATTAAACGTACCAATACCATTGCACGATAATTTTTGGGGCGTGTGGCTATGAATGCATCATTGGAAAGTTTATCGGTGTCGTTGCTGACTGCACTGGGTTCGAAAGCGCTGCGTCAAGTTGAAGTGCTGGATGAAGTGACGGTAGAAATCCATGCGAAGGATCTGCTGGTGGTCATGACCACGCTGCGTGATCACCCCGCTTTGCGTTTTGAACAATTAATTGATCTGTGTGGTGTGGACTACGCCCACTATCGCGAAGGTGAATGGCAGGCTGGACGTTTTGCTGTGGTCTATCACCTGCTTTCAATTTCGAAAAATCGGCGGGTACGCGTGCGCACATTTGTCGAACACGATGATTTTCCGCTTGTTTCCAGTGTGGTTTCTATTTGGCCATCTGCCAATTGGTATGAGCGTGAAGCATTTGATTTATTTGGGATTGTTTTTGAAGGACACCCTGATTTGCGCCGCATTTTGACGGATTATGGTTTCGTGGGCCATCCATTCCGTAAGGATTTTCCGGTGTCAGGTGAGGTGGAAATGCGTTATGACGAGGCAACACGCAGAGTGATTTATCAACCGGTCAGCATTGCGCCACGTGAAATTACGCCGCGTATTGTGCGCGAACCAAACTATGGAGAGGCATGAGCCATGGCAGAAATTCGTAATTACACCATGAATTTTGGCCCACAGCACCCCGCAGCGCATGGTGTTTTGCGCTTGGTGCTGGAGCTGGATGGCGAAGTGGTTGAGCGTGCCGACCCGCATATTGGCTTGCTGCATCGCGGCACAGAGAAACTGGCAGAAAGTAAAACTTTTTTGCAGAATCTGCCTTATATGGATCGTCTTGATTATGTGTCCATGATGAGCAACGAACATGCTTATGTCATGGCAGTAGAAAAGCTGCTTAATTTGGCTGTCCCGGAACGGGCGCAGTATATTCGGGTCATGTTTGACGAAATCACCCGCATCCTGAATCATTTGCTTTGGCTGGGCGCTCATGCTTTGGACGTGGGTGCCATGACAGTATTCCTCTATGCGTTTCGTGAGCGTGAGGATTTGATGGATTGTTATGAGGCAGTCTCCGGTGCTCGACTCCATGCTGCATATTACCGTCCAGGTGGTGTCTACCGTGATTTGCCGGACACCATGCCCCAGTACCAGCCCTCCAAAATTCATGATGCAGCCGCTGTGCGAGAAATGAACGCAAATCGCCAGGGTTCGTTGCTGGATTTTATTGAAGACTTCACCCGTCGTTTTGATACGTATGTGGACGAATATGAAACATTGCTGACAGATAACCGAATTTGGAAACAGCGTACTGTGGGGATAGGCGTGGTCAGTCCAGAGCGGGCCTTGGCGTTGGGTTTTTCAGGACCCATGCTGCGCGGTTCCGGTGTGGCTTGGGATTTGCGCAAAAAACAGCCCTATGAGGTTTATGACCGCATGGAGTTTGATATTCCAGTGGGTGTAACAGGCGATTGTTACGATCGTTATTTGGTGCGCATGGAAGAAATGCGGCAATCCAACCGTATTATCAAGCAATGTATCACGTGGTTGCGGCACCACCCCGGGCCGGTGATGTCGGACAACACCAAAGTGGCACCCCCTTCCCGGTTAGACATGAAGCAAAACATGGAAGCCATGATCCATCACTTTAAACTGTTTACTGAAGGCATGCATGTGCCGGAGGGCGAGGTTTATGCGGCGGTAGAACATCCCAAGGGTGAGTTTGGCATTTATATGATATCGGATGGGGCGAACAAGCCTTATCGTATGAAAATCCGTGCGCCAGGGTATGCTCATTTGGCTGCGCTGGATGAAATGGCTCGCGGTCACATGATCGCAGACGTGGTAGCCATTATTGGCACACAAGATATTGTGTTTGGTGAGATTGATCGTTAATATTTTAGAGGTGTTTGTTCTGTAAAGAGATTATTTACATAATGTGGCTGTGTTCATTGTATAAAGGTCTCATGAAAAGATAAAGGTGCTTGAATGTTATCCCCAGAATCGTTGGCGCAAATCGATCATGAAATTGCAAAATATCCGGCTGATCAGCGGCAGTCTGCGGTGATGTCGGCCTTACGCATCGCACAAGTGGAACAGGGTTGGTTATCCACCGGGGTCATGGATGAAATTGCGGTTTATTTGGACATGCCGGCGATTGCGGTGTATGAGGTGGCCAGCTTCTATAATATGTATGACACGCAACCGGTAGGAAAACACAAAGTCACGCTCTGTACCAATATTTCTTGTATGTTGATGGGCGCGCCAGAAATTGCCGAACATCTCCAGCACCGTTTGGGGTGCGGCTTTGGCGAAACCACGGCTGATGGTCAGTTTACCCTGAAAGAAGGTGAATGTATGGGCGCTTGTGGTGATGCCCCGCTGTGCCTGGTCAATAATCACCGTATGGAAGGTGAGCTCACACCGGATAAAATTGACGCATTACTGGATGAATTAAAATCATGCGGTGAAGTAAAATGATGCCAAATTTAAAAATGACGAATCGGCTGAGGGTCATGAAATGGTAAGAGTAGGCGGTGAGGTTATTTTCAATACAGCGCATCTTCCTGAATCATGGAAGCTGGAAACTTATGTGGCGAATGGCGGTTATGCGGCATTGCGCAAAGTGTTGACTGAAAAAATATCAGCAGAACATATCATCGCAGAAGTTAAAAAATCGGCCCTGCGCGGTCGCGGTGGAGCAGGTTTCCCGACGGGTCTAAAATGGAGTTTTATGCCACGCCATTACCAGGGCGAGAAATATTTGGTGTGTAATTCCGACGAGGGTGAACCGGGCACTTTTAAAGATCGCGACATCTTGATGCTGAACCCGCATGCGCTGATTGAAGGCATGGCGATTGCTGCTTACACGATGGGCGTTCAGCGGGCCTATAACTATATCCATGGTGAAATCTGGCAAGCTTATGAACGTATGGAGCTGGCGTTGGCCGAAGCGCGTGCGGGCGGCTATTTGGGTGAGCGGATTTGCGGGACAGATTTTAGTTTTGATTTGTTTAACCATCACGGTTATGGCGCATACATTTGTGGCGAGGAAACTGCATTATTAGAATCGCTGGAAGGAAAAAAGGGCCAGCCCCGCTTTAAACCGCCGTTTCCAGCGAGCTTTGGCTTATATGGCAAACCCACAACCATTAACAACACGGAAACTTTTGCCAGCATTCCTTATATTATTCGTGAAGGCGGGCAAAAATTTCTCGAGCTGGGCAAACCAAATAGTGGTGGAACCAAAATATTTTCCGTGTCGGGGCATGTGAATCGCCCCGGTAATTACGAGGTGGGTATGGGTACCCCGTTCGCCGAGTTGCTGGAAATGGCTGGCGGGATGCGTGGCGGGCGCCAATTTAAAGCATGCATTCCGGGGGGGTCCTCAACCCCGGTGGTGCCAGCAGAAACGATGATGAATTGCACCATGGACTATGATTCCATCGCTAAAGCCGGTTCAGCGCTGGGTGCTGGTTCAGTCATTATCATGGATGAGACGGTCTGTATGGTGAAGGCGCTGGAGCGGTTGTCGTATTTTTATTATGAAGAATCGTGCGGCCAATGTACGCCTTGTCGCGAAGGCACAGGCTGGTTGTATCGCGTGATACATCGCATTGAGCACGGTCAAGGCCGTATGGAAGATTTGGCACTGTTGGACGATGTGGCACATAACATTGGTGGCCGCACGATTTGCGCTTTGGGCGATGCCGCTGCGGCACCGGTACAAGCAATGTTGAAACATTACCGGCACGAGTTCGAATATCATATCGAACACGGCAAATGTATGGTGTAGGTGAAAAAAATGCTGGAAATCGAAATTGACGGTCAAAAAGTAACAACGCCAGCCGGTGGCACCATTATGGATGCGGCAGCACAGGTGGGAATTTATATTCCACACTTTTGCTATCACAAAAAATTATCAATCGCTGCGAATTGTCGCATGTGCCTGGTGCAGGTGGAAAAAGCGGCCAAGCCGTTGCCGGCATGTGCAACACCGATCACCGATGGCATGAAGGTGTTTACTCGCTCGGATTATGCGATTAAAGCCCAAAAAGGGGTGATGGAGTTCTTGCTGATTAATCATCCCCTGGATTGCCCGATCTGCGATCAGGGAGGTGAGTGCTCATTACAAGATTTGGCCGTGGGTTATGGTGGCGTGGCATCCCGTTACCAGGAAGTAAAGCGCGTGGTCACGGAAAAATATTTGGGTCCTCTGGTCGCGACAGACATGACCCGTTGCATTCATTGCACCCGTTGCGTCCGGTTTGGTCAGGAAATCGCGGGTATCAAGGAAATGGGGCAGACTGGCCGTGGTGAGCATTCCCAGATTATGCCGTACATTGACTGCACCATCGACTCGGAATTATCAGGCAATATTATTGACCTGTGCCCCGTGGGCGCTTTAACAAGCAAGCCTTTTCGCTATACAGCACGGACATGGGAATTGTCACGTCGGCGTTCTGTCAGCCCGCATGACAGCCTGGGCAGCAATCTGGCTGTTCATGTCAAAAGCAATCGTGTGATGCGGGTTTTGCCTTTGGAAAATGAAGCGGTTAACGAATGCTGGTTGTCGGATAAGGATCGTTTTTCTTACGAGGGCTTGAACTCACCTGAGCGTTTGACACAACCCATGTTAAAACAGGGTGGAATTTGGCAAAGTGTGGGTTGGCAAACTGCCCTGGAATACGTGGCAAATGGATTGAAAGACATTCAGCGCGACCATGGTGCGGACAGCGTTGCCGCCCTGGCTAACCCGAATCAAACTTTGGAAGAATTGTTTTTGTTGCAAAAGCTGGTGCGTACCATGGGCTCATCGCATATGGATGCGCGTCCCCGACAGGCTGATTTTAGCCGTGATGGCAACAGGTTGGGCGCGCCCTGGTTAGGGATGCCGGTGTCCGAACTCAATACGCTGGACAGTGTATTGCTCGTTGGGAGCCGCTTGCGGCAGGATCACCCGCTGATGGCACACCGTTTACGTGTCGCAGTCAGGCACGGTGCCCGGTTTAGTGTGATTAATCCTGTCGATGACGATCTGTTGATGAATCTTGCGCACAAGGCCATTGTGCCACCGCAGGCGATGGTGAATTGTTTGGCCCAGGTGTTGGTGGCTGTGGCGGAATTGTCCGGACAAGCTTTGCCTCCTGACCTTGGTCAAGTATTGAGCAAGGTGGTGCCCGATGAATTGGCGCAGGGGATAGCGAAAGACTTCATGCACGGCGAGCGTAAAGCTGTGTTGTTGGGAAATCTGGCGCTGCACCATGAGCAATATGGCGATTTGCATGTGCTGGCGCAGGCGATTGCTGAACTGTCTGGTGGCAGGTTCGGTGTGTTGGGTGAGGCGGCGAACAGTGTGGGCGCATACATTGCACAAGCCGTTCCGCTGAATACCGGCGAAGCGCTTGCGGGTTTCTGGTCGGTGCCGCGAAAAGCTTATTTGTTGTTGGGCATTGAGCCGGAAAATGACTGCAACAACCCGGCGCTCGCTCTGACTGCGCTGAAACAGGCTGATATGGTGGTGATGATGGCCGCCTACAAACCTGCTCATTTGGATGGTGTGGATGTGTTGTTGCCGATCGCACCGTTTAGCGAAACAGCGGGCACTTTTGTGAACACAGAAGGGCGGGTGCAATCTTTTAATGGAACGGTTGCGCCTTTGGGTGAGGCAAGGCCGGCATGGAAAGTCTTGCGTGTGTTGGGTACGCTGTTGGGATTGTCTGGCTTCGATTATGACGATGTGGAAGCCATACGCAAAGCGGTCTTGCCAGAAGAAAAACTTGCTGACGGGATATTAAATAATGCCTTGTCGGAGATGGCTGTGAATGACGTTGCAGTGGGTAACGTCCTGACACGGTTGGGCGATGTGCCGTTGTACCGCACGGATGCGGTAGTGCGGCATGCCGTGGTGCTACAGCAAATACGTACAGCGGAGCTGGAGGTGGCATCGGTCCACCCCAGCCTGTTGAAACAGTGGGGTATGGATTCAGGGGCGCAAGCCCGTGTACGGCAGGGAAATCATTCGGCTGAGGTGAAAGTCGTGGCAGATGAGCGTGTTGCACCGAATTGTGTGCGGATTCCTGCTGCTTTATCAATCAGCACCATGTTGGGAGCAATGATGGGTGAAATTAGCGTGGAGCAAGTCTGATGAGCTACTTTCAAGGGTTGTTGGGTGTGGCCTGGCCTGCAATTTGGGTATTGATAAAAGTGGTGGTGATTGTAGCGCCGTTGATGGTGGCCGTGGCTTATTTGACCTATGCCGAGCGCAAAGTGATCGGTTACATGCAAGTGCGTATCGGGCCAAACCGCGTGGGTTATAAAGGTTTGTTGCAACCCATTGCCGATGCGGTCAAGTTGTTAATGAAAGAAATCATTGTCCCATCGGGCGCTAACAAATATTTGTTTATTTTGGCACCTGTGCTGACCATTGCGCCAGCATTGGCGGCATGGGCGGTCATCCCGTTTTCACCCGAGCTGGTGTTGGCGAATGTGGATGCAGGTTTATTGTACATCCTGGCGATTACTTCCATGGGCGTCTATGGCGTGGTGGTTGCAGGTTGGGCGTCCAATTCAAAATACGCTTTTTTAGGCAGTTTGCGGTCGGCAGCGCAGATTGTTTCTTATGAAATTGCCATGGGATTTGCGTTGGTGGGCGTCCTGATGGCCGCACACAGTTTGAATTTGGTTCATATCGTTAATGCACAGCTGGGTGGCGTATTCCAATGGTATTGGTTACCACTGTTTCCCATGTTCATCGTATATTTAATTTCCGGGCTGGCTGAAACCAACCGCGCACCGTTTGATGTGGCCGAAGGTGAGTCGGAAATCGTTGCCGGTTTTCACGTTGAATATTCCGGCATGGCGTTTGCCATATTTTTTCTGGCTGAATATGCCAATATGATTTTAATTGCGACGCTGACATCGCTGCTGTTTTTAGGCGGCTGGGATCCTTTATTTGATGTTGCGCCATTCACATGGCTACCCGGTATTTTTTGGCTATTGGGTAAAATTGGTTTTGTCCTGTTCCTGTTTCTCTGGTTTCGTGCAACGTTTCCCCGTTATCGTTATGATCAGATTATGCGTCTGGGTTGGAAAGTGTTTATTCCAGTTACGCTGGTTTGGTTGTTGCTGGTTGGCGCAGTCATGCAAACTCCGTTTGCGTTCTTGATTCATTGATACAGCATGGCGGTTGCGATGTGGCGTTGGAGAGGTTTTAAATGAAAGCGATTAAACAATTTTTTTCCAGTTTACTGCTGACAGAATTGTTACGGGGCATGCTGCTTACCGGGCGACACTTCTTTGCGCACAAGATTACTGTGCAATACCCTGATGAGAAAACACCCCAGTCGGTGCGTTTTCGCGGTTTGCATGCTTTGAGGCGTTATCCTAACGGTGAAGAACGTTGCATTGCGTGTAAATTGTGTGAGGCGGTGTGTCCAGCGATGGCGATTACGATTGAATCGGAGCAACGTGAGGATGGTTCGCGCCGAACTACGCGCTACGACATTGATTTAACCAAATGTATTTTTTGTGGGTTCTGTGAAGAATCGTGCCCGGTTGATTCAATAGTAGAAACGCACATCTTTGATTACCACGGTGAACAGCGGGGTGATCTGTTTTATACCAAAGAGATGTTATTGGCTGTTGGGGACAAATACGAAGCTGAAATTGCGGCAGCACGAGCTGCCGATGCCAAATACCGCTAAACACTGGGTGAAACCGTATGAATTTTTTAACAATCGTATTTTATCTTTTTGCAGCCATTTTGCTGTTTGCCGCTTTTCGGGTGATCACCACCCGTAACCCGATTCAGGCAGCCCTGTTTTTGGTGTTGGCTTTTTTTAGCGCCGCAGGCCTGTGGCTCACTTTGGAAGCGGAGTTTTTAGCGATTGCCCTGGTCATGGTGTATGTGGGGGCAGTGATGGTGTTGTTTCTGTTTGTCGTGATGATGCTGGACATTAACCTGGATCGACTGCGTGAAGGATTCTGGAGTTATTTACCCCTCGCAGGTTTTGTCGCCACGATGCTGGCATTAGAAATGGCGGTGGTGCTGGGCAGTCGTTCATTTGGTTTGAGTATTGTTCCTGCGCCGTTGGCGCATGCGGCCAACTACAGCAACACCCGTGAATTGGGTCTTTTGTTGTATACCGAATATGTGTATCCGTTTGAGTTGGCGGCCGTGGTGCTGCTGGTGGCTATTGTGGCGGCTATTGCGTTGACGATGCGGCGGCGCAAGCACACGAAACATCAGGATCCGTCCAAACAGGTGAAGGTGAAGCGAGATCAACGGTTACGCGTGATCAATATGCCGTCTGAACGTGCTTCGTCGACCAAGATAAGTGGAGAATAGAAGATGTTGTCATTGTCACATTATTTGATTCTGGGCGCGATATTGTTTTCAATCAGTGTGTTGGGGATTTTTCTTAACCGAAAAAATTTAATTATTCTGTTGATGGCGATTGAATTGATGCTGCTGGCAGTCAACCTGAATTTTATTGCCTTTTCGCATTATTTAGGCGATGCGAGCGGACAAATTTTCGTGTTTTTTATCTTGACTGTGGCAGCAGCGGAGTCTGCGATTGGTTTGGCGATCCTGGTGGTGTTATTCCGTAAGTTGAACACCATTCATGTGGATGATTTGGATCAATTGCAGGGTTAATCTCTCTATCAGCCATGAACATTAAAATGGTCGCGTCATCATAGGACAATTATGCAAAATCTTTATTTGTTGGTCCCCCTCGCCCCTTTAGTGGGCGCCCTGGTAGCGGGTTTGTTTGGTTGGGCGATTGGCCGTACTTTGTCGCATTTAGTGACTATTTTAGGTGTGACAGTATCCTGTTGGGCGTCATGGCTTATTTTTCGCGATGTTCAAGCCGGGCATGTTTACAATGGCGCACTATATACGTGGATGACAGTGGGAGATGTACATTTACAACTCGGATTTCTGATTGATTCATTAACGGCCATGATGATGCTGGTGGTGACCTTCGTGTCGCTGATGGTGCATATCTATACCATTGGTTATATGCGCGATGACCCGGGTTATCAACGTTTCTTTAGTTATATTTCCCTGTTTACGTTCTCCATGCTGATGCTGGTGATGTCCAATAATTTCCTGCAATTATTTTTTGGTTGGGAGGCGGTTGGCCTGGTTTCGTATTTGCTGATTGGTTTTTGGTATACCCGCCCCACGGCGATTTATGCCAATCTTAAGGCGTTTATGGTCAACCGCGTCGGTGATTTTGGTTTTGTGCTGGGTATTGCCCTGGTGCTGGCTCATTTTGGCACGCTGGATTATGCCGCCGTGTTTGCCCATGCGCCTGCGCTGGCCAATCAGACCATTTCCTTGTGGTCGGGAAACTCGATTGCACTGATAACCGCTATTACGCTACTGCTGTTTATTGGTGCCATGGGAAAATCTGCACAAGTCCCCTTGCATGTCTGGCTACCCGATTCGATGGAAGGCCCCACGCCCATTTCAGCCTTGATTCACGCTGCGACCATGGTGACGGCGGGCATTTTTATGGTGGCGCGTATGTCACCATTGTTTGAGATGTCGCAACACACATTGTCATTTGTGCTGGTGATCGGTGCAATCACAGCCCTGTTTATGGGATTCCTTGGCATCATACAAAATGACATCAAGCGTGTCATTGCTTATTCAACGCTTTCGCAGCTGGGTTATATGACTGTTGCCCTGGGCGCCTCGGCTTATCCAGTGGCCGTATTCCATTTGATGACGCATGCTTTTTTTAAAGCATTGTTGTTTCTTGCCGCAGGCTCGGTCATTATCGGGATGCATCATGAGCAGGATATTCGTCATATGGGGGGCTTGCGGAAATATATGCCGATTACCTGGTTGACCTTTTTAGTGGGTACGCTAGCACTCATCGGGACGCCTTTCTTCTCAGGGTTCTATTCTAAAGACAGTATTATTGACGCAGTGCATATTTCAATGGAGCAAGGCATGCCGGGCGCTGCATTCGCCTACTATTCAGTGGTTGCGGGTGTCTTCGTCACGGCATTTTATTCGTTCAGGCTGTATTTCCTGGTGTTCCATGGCAAGGAACGTTTTCTGCATGGGGTCGGTGCACATGCTGATGCTCACCATCACGCCGCTCACAATGAGGCACAGCCTCAAGAGGAGCATGAACATGATGCGCATACGTATGTACCGCATGAATCGCCGTGGGTGGTAACAATCCCGCTGATTTTACTTGCGATACCTTCAATGTTGATCGGTTATTTCACTATTCAACCCATGTTGTTTGGGTCTTATTTTAATGGCGCTATTTTGATCAATTCCACCCTGCACCCTGCCATGACAATATTGGGCGAGGAGTTTCATGGCGCAGGCAACATGGCCATCCACAGCTTGACCTCCTTACCTCTGTTCCTCGCCTTGGCGGGTGTGGTTTTGTCATGGTTTTTCTATATGAAGCGGCCGGATATTCCGGCAATGCTGCAAAAGCGATTCCACATTATTTACCGTGTACTGGAAAACAAGTATGGTTTTGATGAATTTAACGATTGGTTCTTCTCCGGTGGTGCGCGTGCCTTGGGGCGACAATTGTGGCAAATCGGTGATGTGCGTCTGATTGATGGGTTTTTTGTTAACGGCACGGCTAATTTGGTGGGATGGATGTCCACACAGATACGTCGCTGGCAATCAGGCTATATTTATCATTATGCCTTTGCGATGATTTTTGGTGCTTTTGCGTTAGTCACGTGGTTTGTATATGGATGAAACTGGACTGAAACAGGTTTGTATATCGCGTTGACAAGATGCGATGAGGTTTCCTTGAATTGGGTTTGTGTATGGTCGAATGATTTTGTGTCATGTCGCGAGTGCAGATTCGATGAAGTGTAAAAATGGTAAGAAACAGGGGTATGCAACCAGTACACAGTGATTTTAAGCTGTTTTTTAACAAAACATGAGTCAGTGTGCTGGTCGTGCAGTGGTCTCGATGTGAATATCAATGAATAGGGAAGTTATGTTAGCGGGATACCCCATATTAAGTTTGGTGATCTGGTTGCCAATTATTTCAGGTGTTTTGGTGTTGGCCACTGGCTCTGACCGCAACGCGCCGTTGGCACGTATTTTGGCTTTAGTGGGTGCATCGGTCAGTTTTGCGGTGACTTGGCCTTTGTGGCGCTGGTTCGATACCCAGACGGCCAATATGCAATTTTCGGAATTTTCAAGCTGGATTCCGTCGTTCAACATCAATTATCATCTGGGTGTGGATGGCATTTCCATGCCATTGATACTGCTTAACAGTTTTATGACCGTACTTGTGGTGTTGGCTGGTTGGCGTGTGATTCAAAATAAAGTGTCGCAATACATGGCAGCATTCCTGATTATGTCGGGTTTGATCAACGGTGTGTTCGCTGCGCTGGATGCGATGTTGTTTTATGTCTTCTTTGAAGCCATGTTGATCCCCTTGTTTTTGGTTATTGGTATCTGGGGCGGGCCCCGGCGCGTTTACGCGGCCATCAAGTTTTTTCTTTATACCCTGATGGGTTCGTTATTGATGCTGGTGGCATTTATTTATTTGTACTTTCAGGCCAACGGCAGTTTTGAAATTCTCGCTTTTCAGGCGTTACCCTTAACAATGTCTGTACAAATTATGTTGTTTATGGCTTTTTTCATGGCATTTGCCGTGAAAGTGCCCATGTGGCCGGTGCATACGTGGTTGCCTGATGCGCACGTAGAAGCCCCCACAGGCGGTTCGGTCATTCTGGCGGCGATTACCCTGAAAATTGGCGCCTATGGGTTTCTGCGGTTTAACTTGCCCATCACACCCGATGCCAGCCACTACCTGACGGGATTTATCGTTACCTTGTCATTGATTGCTGTGGTTTATATCGGTCTTGTGGCGTTGGTGCAGGGCGACATGAAAAAATTGATCGCCTATTCATCTATTTCACACATGGGCTTTGTGACGCTGGGTATTTTCATGTTTAATTCCATTGGAATGGAAGGCGCTTTGGTCCAGATGATTTCTCACGGCTTCGTGTCTGCGGCCATGTTTCTGGGTGTTGGCGTGATGTATGACCGACTGCATTCACGTCAGATTTCCGATTATGGTGGTCTGGCCAAAAATATGCCTGTATTTGCCGGTCTTTTAATGCTGTTTTCGATGGCCAATTCCGGTTTGCCAGGAACCAGCGGCTTCGTAGGAGAATTCATGGTGATTATGGGGACCATGCAAGTGAATTTCTGGTATGCCTTCCTTGCTGCCAGTACGCTCATTTGGGGTGCGGCCTATACATTGTGGATGTACAAGCGGGTGATATTCGGTGCTGTAACGCGCAAAGAAGTGGCACAGATGAAGGATGTGGTACCCCGGGAGTTTGTGATCCTGGGCGTTCTGGCTTTACTGGTGCTGGCGATGGGTGTGTACCCCAGACCCTTAACAGAAGTGATACACAGTTCAGTCAGCAATCTGCTCGCGCATGTTGCGCAAAGCAAGTTGCCTTAACCATAAAGCTTAACCATAAAGGGATACGCATGAATTTCGGAATGAGTGATCTGATGCCGATGTTGCCGGAGATTTTTTTGTTGGCAGCCACTTGCGCCATATTGATTACAGACTTGTTTATTTCCGACCAACGCCGGTTTTTGACTTATCTGCTGAGCCTGCTAACGCTGGCAATTTGTGGGTGGCTGACTTTCTCTACTGCCACGGGGATAACAGCCTACACCATGCATGGGATGTTTATTGATGACCTGTTGTCCGATACGCTGAAATTATTCCTGTACATTACCGTTGCCGTGGTGCTGGTCTATTCGCGCGAATATTTGCATCTTCGCGGGTTGTTCCGGGGGGAATTTTTTGTGCTGGTGTTGTTTGCAACGCTGGGTATGATGGTCATGATTTCCGGTGGAAATTTCATCACGTTATACATGGGACTGGAATTGTTGAGTTTGTCTTTGTACGCGTTAGTTGCCATGCAACGTGAATCTGCGCTGGCCGTTGAAGCCGCAATGAAATACTTTATTTTAGGGGCGCTGGCATCAGGCATGCTGCTGTATGGTATGTCGATGGTGTATGGCGCTACAGGCAGTTTAGACATTAACCATATTGGGTTGTTACTACAAATGGGCGTCGCGAACCCCGCTGTGCTGGTGTTGGGTCTGGTCTTTATTGTCGCAGGTGTTGCGTTTAAGCTGGGTGTGGCACCTTTTCACATGTGGATACCTGATGTTTATCAAGGTGCACCGACTGCAGTGACTTTGTTTGTGGGTACTGCCACCAAATTAGCCGCCTTTGCTTTCGCCATCCGCTTGTTAGCGCAAGGCTTACAGGCGTTTTCTGCAGATTGGCAACAAATGCTGGCCATTATGGCGATACTGTCTTTGGCAATCGGGAATGTCACCGCGATTGCACAGACCAATTTAAAACGTATGTTGGCCTATTCAACCGTCGCTCACATGGGTTTTCTGTTGTTGGGTATTCTGTCAGCGGATGTCGCTGGCTACAGTGCCGCCCTGTTTTATGTGGTGTCTTATGTGATCACGGGTTTGGCTGCGTTCGGTATGATCATGCTCTTGTCCCGGCACGGGTTTGAGGCGGAAAATCTGGATGATTTGAAGGGCTTGAATCAACGTAATCCCTGGTATGCTTTTCTGATGTTGCTGGTCATGTTTTCCCTGGCGGGCGTACCTCCGACAATTGGTTTTTACGCTAAACTGGCTGTGTTACAGTCGTTGGTGAGCACAGGTCATACCGGTTTGGCCGTTGTTGCAGTGGTATTTTCCCTGATTGGCGCATTCTACTATTTGCGTGTCGTGCGTTTGATGTATTTTGATAAAGCAGAAGATACCCATCCGATTACACCCTCATTTGATTTCAAAATATTGATGAGTGTAAATGGGTTGGCCGTGCTGGCATTGGGTATCATGCCTCAACCGTTAATGGCGATGTGTTTATATGCCGTGGAGCAATCTTTATGAATAGTGCAGTGGCGGCCGTCCTGATTTTGGCATTGTTGGCAGCGAATTTACCCTTTGCCAACGAACGCCTGTTTAGCATATTCGCTTTGAAAACACCCAGCAAAGCCTTTGGTTGGCGTTTGGTGGAATTGATGGTGAATTATGCCCTGGTGGGCGTCATCGCTTACCTGCTGGAACAGAAAATTGAACCCGTTCATCATCAGGATTGGGAGTTTTATGCCGTCACAGCTTGCATGTTTTTGGTGTTGGCTGCGCCGGGGTTTGTGTATCGTTTTCTTTGGAAGCCATGAATTTTTGCTCGTAACGGCAGGTTGCATAACATGTGCTGAGCCGATTCAATCCGGTGATATGTTGTAATGGAATAAACCAAAAACGCAACTGTAATCGAGCGGTTGGTGAACATTGTCAATGCAGGTAATTTCTCCATTGCCATAGAACCCGATAAAAGGCATATTGGGATGACATTGTTTCATAATGCGCAGGTCACGGTCATCCCCATTGTAAAAGCCGGGCCCTCGACCGGAAGAACTCACCATAATACCAAAATCGGGCGCGTGCGCCAATTGGCTACCGACCTGGTTAATGGCGGAGCGCATGCCTGATTCAGCGGCCAGGGGTTGACGCAATGCCCAAAACAGGCGTGATCCCAGAGGGAGTTGAGAGGCCAGCGTGACAGAAGCCGTTTCGGAATGGGTGGCGATGATGGGGATTAACCGGTAGCGACCTTCTGCGATGGCATTCTCGGGTTCTCCCTGAATTTCTGCGGCCATGAGGCGGTGCAAGGGAATGTGGTCAAATTCGCGGGCCTCCAGTGGCAGTTCGCGTAGCAGGGTATGCAAAGCGGGTTTCCCGTTCAGGCCGCTCAGTTCATAGCCGTGAATGCCAGTAATCGCGGCGGGAG
Source organism: Pseudomonadota bacterium (assembly GCA_021786845.1). GTDB lineage: Bacteria > Pseudomonadota > Gammaproteobacteria > Burkholderiales > Sulfuriferulaceae > Sulfuriferula. The sequence goes on from JAJYMO010000035.1 coordinate 55,694, forward strand.
GCGTGAGTGCCCTGATCCCGCGTGAAACACCCATTCTTCCTGTACAAGCTTCTATGCGCATTTCACTGTGCCCTGCTGTGCAGACTTTCCCATTTTGCCAAACTTTGTGGGACCCATATCCGGTGGCATCGCCTGAAATGCCGCCAAAGCATTGACTGGTTATACTCATCCCCAGTTTTTGGATGGCGTTGGGCGCGGCCAAGGTCAATAACAAATCGTTGCTGGCATGCGAAGGAACTAATTTTTGTGGATCGGAAAACACCATTGCGGCGGCAGCAGGTGCATCCAGCACCCACGTTTCCTCGGTGAAAATGCCCGTGGCGCTGCAACCAGTGACTTGCATGCATTGACTTTGACGTGATGCAGCCAGTAATGCAGGACGCGGGTCATGGGCGAACGCATCGCTTAAAAACAATAATACACTGGTGGCATGAGAAATATTCAAACGCGTCATGGCCTGTGTCACCGCTTGCGCGGCGAGGGCCGGATCTGCTGTTTTCCCTGTGGCCAAACCGGTAGCAATCATCCTGGAAACGTCAATTCAACGCGTCGTGTATTTGGCAATCGGGTGAACAGTGAAGTCATGGAGAGATTGTTTAATCGCATAATATTACCTTGTCTGACGAGCGGTCAACTGCCGTTTCCGGGAACGTGTGTTTATTTTACTGGAATGACCTTGTCCAGCCATTGACATAAATCGGCGATTAAACAGGCTTCACATTGCGGTTTGCGTGCTGTACAAGTGTAGCGGCCATGCAGAATCAGCCAGTGATGAGCATGTTGCAGGTATTCATTTGGGATGATTTTCATCAGCGCTTGCTCGACCTGTTTGACGTTTTTTCCTGGCCCCATACCGGTTCGATTGGCGACGCGAAAAATATGGGTGTCAACCGCCATGACAGGCAGGCCAAAAGCCGTATTCAATACCACATTTGCTGTTTTACGTCCCACACCGGGCAGCGCTTCGAGTGCATCGCGATCACCGGGGACCGTGCTGTGATGGAGCGTAATCAGTTGCTCACAAGTGGCCAGCACATGTCGCGCCTTGGTTTTGTACAGGCCAATACGCTGTATGCTCGATTCCACTCCACCCACCCCCAAAGTGAGCATGGCTTCGGGGGTGGGTGCGAGACGAAACAACTCGCGCGTAGCCAGATTAACACTTTTATCTGTGGCTTGCGCCGACAGCATGACAGCGATCAATAGTTCAAAATTGCTGGTGTAAAGCAATTCGGTTTTCGGGTAGGGGTTAATCGCCGCGAAGCGTGTAAATACCGCGCGGCAAGTGGATTCAAGCAAGAAAAAAGGCCCTGGATTTACTGGATTTAGAAGTGGCGAAACCAACCCACTTCAGGATGAGGTTCCCGAGGCGAGCTTTTGGCTTGAGTTTCCAATTCGTGCAGCATATGGTGATGGGCTTCATCTAATTCATGCATCTGATCAGGGGTCAACTTGGGAAATAAAGAACCTTTGATGAAGCCACCCAAGTCAATCAGACTGGTTGTCCAAGTACCTTGATGTAAATGAAAATCGTGATGTGAATGCTGACCATACGGATAAGAGGAAAATTCAAGACCTTTGGTCGTGCGCAGGTCGGCATCGGCCAGTACGATTTTTTTTGCCCAGTCATACCACCATTTGTAATAAGTTTCCTGCAGGGCCAGATTTAAACCATAACGATCATAGAAGGCGGTAACGTTACCGCGATTGGTGTTGCCACTGAATGGAAAGTGCCCAGCCATGTCCTCATCCTTATAAAAGTGATTTTGAAATGGTGAATTCTAGCGTGATTTTGGCTGTTTGCCTATGATTCGCTCAAGAGGGTGCAACAGGTGTGATTTATTGGTGAAGTCAGGTTGGCCGGAAGATGAGAAATTTGTGTATAATTATTAGCTAAATGGTTGGATAGGATGAGAGAATTGATGAGTGGACAAACCTTGTACGATAAACTTTGGCAATCGCATCTGGTACACAGTGAACCGGATGGCTCTGCATTGCTGTATATCGATCGTCATTTGGTGCATGAGGTGACCAGCCCGCAAGCGTTTGAGGGCTTGCGTCTGGCGGGACGCAAGGTGTGGCGTGCAACCAGTGCGGTCGCAGTGCCGGATCACAATGTGCCCACGCTTAACCGTGAGCAAGGAATTACCGATGCGGTATCACGGCTTCAAGTGGAGACACTGGACCGCAATTGCGCAGAATTTGGAATTGTGGAATATGGGATGAATGATGTGCGTCAAGGCATCGTTCATGTGATCGGTCCGGAACAGGGGTTGACTTTGCCGGGCATGACAGTGGTGTGCGGCGATTCTCATACCAGCACGCATGGTGCGTTTGGTGCCCTGGCTTTTGGTATAGGCACTTCGGAGGTTGAGCATGTTTTGGCCACCCAATGTTTGGTGGCGCGGAAGTCGCGCAGTATGCGCGTGTGGGTGAAAGGCCGGTTGGGCGTTGGCGTAACGGCCAAGGATTTGGCGCTAGCCATTATCGGTCAGCTGGGCACTGCAGGCGGGACTGGCTATGCAATTGAATTTGCGGGGCCAGCAGTCAGCGCATTGTCCCTGGAAGGCCGCATGACACTCTGCAATATGGCCATTGAAGCCGGTGCGCGTGCGGGTATGGTTGCCGTGGATCAAGCCACCCTGGATTATGTGCGAGGCCGTCCTGCGGCACCGACTGGATCAGTGTGGGAACAGGCAGAGGCGTGGTGGCGGACTTTGGTTTCAGATGAAGATGCGCAATTTGATTGTGAAGTAACCGTGAATGGGAGTGATGTTGTTCCTCAGGTCACATGGGGTACTTCGCCTGAAATGGTGGTGGGGGTGACCGGTGCAGTGCCTGACCCTGATGACATGTCTGACGCAGTGAAGCGATCGGATGGACAGCGTGCGTTAAATTATATGGGACTGACTGCCCACACGCCAATCACGGCAATTGCAGTGGATAAAGTGTTCATCGGTTCATGTACCAATTCCCGAATTGAGGATCTGCGTGCGGCGGCTGCCGTGCTGAAGGGGCGGCACAAGGCGGCTTCCGTTAAATTGGCCATGGTGGTGCCGGGTTCGGGTTTGATTAAACGGCAGGCTGAAGCGGAGGGTCTGGATAAATTATTTTTGGCGGCAGGTTTTGAGTGGCGCGAACCAGGCTGCTCGATGTGTTTGGCGATGAATGCCGACCGTCTGGAGCCTGGCGAACGGTGCGCGGCCACCTCAAACCGTAATTTTGAGGGGCGGCAAGGTGCAGGTGGGCGAACACATCTGGTGAGCCCTGCGATGGCGGCTGCTGCTGCATTGGCAGGGCATTTTGTGGACGTACGTGATTTTTAGAGGCGGCAAATGATTCATTCAAATGATCCATTAGCCCCGTCATTTCTGCACGGGAATGACGAGTTTTCGTTCTCATGACAATTCGGGATTAAGCAAATGATTAATTTTGTGTTTCGCAACATAACGGTAGGGGTTGGCGTGGAAGTGCGTCAGGCCGGGCAAGCCAAATGGAGATGGGTTCAATCATGCGCGCACTGACAGAATTAACCGGTTTGGTGGTGCCTTTGGATCGTGCCAATGTGGACACGGATGCCATTATCCCCAAGCAGTTTTTGAAATCTATTTTGCGCAGTGGTTTCGGTGTGAATTTGTTCGATGCGTGGCGCTATCTGGATCAGGGAGAGCCGGGTCAGGATTGCAGTCAACGCCCCTTAAATCCTGATTTTGTGCTGAATCAGCCGCGTTATCAGGGCGCGCAGATTTTGCTGGCACGGGAAAATTTTGGTTGCGGATCAAGTCGGGAACATGCGCCTTGGGCGATTGCCGATTATGGTTTGAGGGTGTTGATTGCGCCCGGTTTTGCCGATATTTTTTATAATAATTGCTTCAAAAATGGTTTGCTGCCTATCGTGTTGCCCGCAGAGCAGGTTGAGCGCTTGTTCCAGGAAACCTTCGCTCACCCTGGTTATCAGCTGCATGTGGATTTGGTGAAACAGGAAATTGTGACGCCTGCAGGTGAAATTTTAACCTTTGATGTGGATGCGCACCGCAAGTTGTGCCTGTTAAATGGTTGGGATGACATTGGCTTGACCTTGCAGCACCTTGGAGAGATTCGTGCTTATGAAGCACAAAGAATAATTGATGCACCTTGGTTGTTTAGTTGATCAGATGGAGTAATTGTTGATGAAGATTGCAGTGTTGCCGGGCGATGGCATTGGCCCTGAAGTGGTTGAGCAGGCGGTGAAGGTGTTACGGATTTTGGCGCTGGATGGTTTGCCGATAGAAATGGATTATGCGGCGATAGGGGGTGCGGGTTACGATGAAGCTGGTGACCCTTTGCCAGAAAACACATTGGCGTTGGCACGCGCAGCCGATGCGGTGTTGCTGGGTGCGGTAGGCGGTCCGCGTTATGATGCCCTGGCACGACCGCTGCGTCCAGAGCAGGGTTTGTTGCGAATTCGTAAAGAATTGAATTTATTCGCTAATTTACGCCCGGTGCGGGTCTATCCGGAATTGGCAGGCGCCTCGACTTTGCGTCCGGAAGTGGTGTCGGGTCTGGATTTAATGATCGTGCGTGAATTGACTGGCGATTTGTATTTCGGCCAACCGCGAGGGATTCATATCAACGCCGATGGCGAACGCGAAGGTTATAACACCATGCGCTATGCGGAGTCGGAAGTGCGGCGTGTCGCCCATACCGGTTTCCAAATCGCCATGAAGCGCAGTAAAAAACTGTGTTCGGTGGAAAAAGCCAATGTGCTGGAAACCAGCGAATTGTGGCGCGAAGTGGTCATCGAAACCGCGCGCGACTACCCAGAAGTGGCGTTATCGCACATGTATGTCGATAACGCCGCCATGCAGTTGGTGCGTAATCCAAAGCAGTTTGATGTGATCTTGACAGGCAATATCTTTGGTGACATTTTGTCGGATGAAGCCTCGATGTTAACCGGCTCTATTGGCATGTTGGGTTCTGCTTCACTGAATGCGGCGAGTAAAGGGATGTATGAGCCTATCCATGGCTCAGCGCCGGACATTGCCGGGCAAGACAGCGCGAATCCATTGGCAACCATCTTGTCGGCAGCGATGATGATGCGCTATACCTTTGGGCAGGATGAAGCAGCAGATCGTATTGAACGGGCAGTCAGCGCGGTCATCACGCAAGGTTTGCGGACTCAGGATATCTATACGCAGGGGCATCAACGCGTAGGGTGTGCAGCAATGGGCGATGCAGTGGTTGCTGCATTGTAATGGATATGACAACAGGATCGGATCACTCGATGATGCAAGTGGGCGTAGTGGGTTGGCGTGGCATGGTGGGTTCAGTGCTGCTGCAGCGTATGCGTGAGGAACGCGACTTTGATGCTTGCAATCCAGTCTTTTTTTCTACTTCGCAGGTGGGCGGTTTGGCACCGGATGTGGGGAAACCTGTACCCGTGTTGCAGGATGCCTTTGATCTGGAAACACTTCAAGATATGGATGTTATTTTGTCCGCGCAAGGTGGCGATTACACTGAAAAAATCTACGGCCCTTTGCGGGCGGCAGGTTGGAAAGGTTATTGGATTGATGCCGCTTCAACGTTGCGGATGGCGCCAGAAAGCATCATTGTGCTTGATCCAGTTAATTCGCAGGTGATTGATGAAGCGCTGGCACAGGGTAAAACAGATTTTATTGGCGGGAATTGCACCGTTTCCTTAATGTTGATGGCTTTGGGCGGTCTGTTTCAAGCGGACAAAGTGGAATGGGTAACCGCCATGACCTATCAGGCTGCCTCAGGGGCCGGGGCGCAAAACATGCGCGAATTATTAAACCAGATGGGCCACATTCATCAGGGCGTAGCCGCACAACTGGATAATCCTGCTGCCAGCATACTGGACATTGATCGGGGCGTGGCGATGATTATGCGCGATGCGCATTTCCCGTCACAGCAGTTTGGCGTGCCTTTGGCAGGCAGTCTGATTCCATGGATAGATAAAGATTTGGGTAATGGGCAGAGTAAGGAAGAATGGAAAGCCAGCGCTGAAACCAACAAAATTTTAGGTTACGCGCCCGGACAAATTCCGGTTGATGGGTTATGCGTACGTGTTGGCGCCATGCGATGCCACAGTCAAGCTTTGACCATTAAGCTCAAGCAGGATTTACCGATGGATGAAATCGAACAGATGATTGCCGGGCACAATGATTGGGTGAAATTGGTGCCTAATGAACGCGAAATCAGTATGCAGCAATTGACGCCCACAGCGGTAACCGGCACACTGACTGTACCTGTCGGGCGTTTGCGAAAACTGTCCGTGGGCAGTCATTTTTTGTCGGCATTTACTGTGGGTGATCAGTTGTTATGGGGGGCGGCGGAACCTTTGCGGCGTATGTTGCGCATTATTTTACAGCGTTAAAGTCATTGGGTGGGGCGCGCAGGGTGTTAATTTTGATGCAGGGTACGGATAAACCAAATCATCTGTCAGGGCACGGGATGATGATTGAAAATTGACCACCAGCACGCATAGGGGCGGGAAGTGTCACCGAATGAATGATCAGGGAGTGGTTATCGTTGTGAGCCGATTTTCGAAGAAGCCGGTGCAAATGGGGACATCCTTACTTCGTTCCTGATAAATATAAAGGTTGAGACAATGCAAACAAAGAAAATTGTAATTGCCATATCAGCTGCGATGGGGTTAATGCTTAATGGGGTGGTGTTGGGTGCCGAACTGGGTAAAGTTCAGCTTGATTCCGGACTTGATCAACCCTTAAGTGCAGACATTGAGCTGACGGTACCCAATGCTGTCGAGCTGAAACACCTGCACGCCAGGATGGGTGAGCGTGATGCATTTCATCGCGCTCATTTGAATTTCCCCCCCATACTTAACACAGTTCGCTTTCAGCTGCATTCGAAAGCGGATGGTTCAATGGTGGTGCATTTGAGCTCGGATCAACCGGTCACAACACCCGTTCTCGATATGTTGATTGAACTGGATTGGGGTACGGGCCTGACCCTGCAAGAATATCGTTTGTCGTTGAATCCTGTCGGATTGAATAAGGGAATTCAGCAAGCATCGAACTCAGTCGTCAACGGAACTGTCGCCGGTACAGTGCGATTACCAGTACAGGTACAACGGGCACCAGGTACGAATGCAATGCCGCAGAACCCAACGCCTTTGACACAGAAATCAACGCTGGAGACGAATGCATCCGCAACCCATACCATTTGTATTCAGAAGGGCATGACGCTAAGTGGCATTGCTGTTCAATACCTGCCGAAAGGTGTTCATCTGGATCAGATGTTGTTGGCTTTGTATCAGAAGAATATACAGGCATTTGATGGTAATATGAGCCGGATGCAAGCGGGTCGGACTTTGCGTATGCCTGGTCAGGATGACCTTGCAGCGATAAACGAACATGCGGCTGAGCACGAAGTGCAGATCCAGGCAGAAGCTTGGGACAGGTATCGGCAAAAACTGGCCATTGAGACGAAACGTTCGGCTGCACGACGCTCATCTTCCAACGAGGTTCATGGGCATGTTGTGGCGATGATGCCAGAAAAAACTGTTTCGCCAGGTCAACGTTTGGATGAACTCAAATTATCTCATGCGGTTTTGCCGGCATCTGCGCATCGGGGAAAAAGCTTCATTCAGCCACAACCCACAGCCATAGAGAAGAAGCGGATGGTGAGGGATGATATGGCTGCCCGGCAAAATGCCTTGAAAGAAGAAAAAATACGCAAGGCGTTGCTGGAAGAAAATTCCCGAAATATTCAAAAGTTGCTGGCGTTAAAAAAACAGGCAATGAATGAAAATAAACCAGCGAGTCTTGTGGTGGCCGCAACAGCATCTCCCGATACGGTTTCCGTTTCACGGTCGCAGTCCATGACAAAGTGGTATAAAAAAATTAATTTAAGTGATGTGTTTGCAGGCGGTGCAGTTGTGCTGCTGCTGGTTTGGCTCAAGTCGATTATCCACCATCGTAAGAAAATTGAGCAGAAACAAAAAATCTATCCTGAGTAGATTTGGAAATACTTGAAGTAATGAGGTGGATTCTCGTCTATTTTGATACGAGAAAAAAATCGAAATTAAAGGGGTTGTGACAATGCAAGTAAAGAGAATCGTTTCAGGCGTATCTGCCGCCTTATGGTTGATGTGTTACACATCGGCTTTTGGGGCGGGATTGGGTAAGATATGGGTGAATTCTAAACTTGGACAACCTTTAAGTGCTGATGTTGAGCTGATTGTGCCTGACAGCGCTGAACTGAAATCATTGCATGCCCGCATGGGATCGGCTGACGCATTTAATAAAGCCAATCTGGAAATGACTTCCGCACTCGAATCCGTTCATTTTAGTATTCATTCAAAACCTGATGGGTCGATGTTTGTGCATCTCAGCAGTGAAAAACCAATTACGGATCCCTTTCTCGATATGATTATTGAGCTGGATTGGCGGAATGGGCAATTGTTGCGTGAATACACTTTGTTGCTGGATCCCGTGGACATGCCATCACCACCGAACCTGGTCGTGGCACCTGCTTCAGTCAGCGAGACACCCGTTGCGGTGCAACAGCCAGTGAGCCCCAATGCCCAAACCATCACCACGGTTAATGCTATTCCCAAACCGGAAAGTCGTTCTACGCCGCAGCAGGCAATCAATGCCCAGACAAACGCACTGTCAACACAACCTGTTCCGAATGCCGTTGCCGAAACGGCGAAAATGGTCAAGATTCGGCGTGGCGAGACTTTAAGTTCTATTGCCATCCAGAATCAGCCGTCAGGGGTGCATCTGGATCAAATGCTGGTCGGCTTGTATCGTGAAAATACCCAGGCTTTTGATGGCAATATGAATCGCATGAAAGTAGGGCAGGTATTGCGTATACCTGATAAAGATACGCTTACTTCGATAAGCGAAGCCTCCGCAGCACGGGAAATTCATTTGCAAGCTGAAGATTGGCATAACTATCGTCAGAAGTTGGCTGGCGAGATTGAGCATTCGACGGTTAAAAAATCAAGTGCAAATGAAACCAGTGGTAATGTGACTGCTGCGGTGCAACAGAAAACCCCTGCACCGGCTGCCGGTACGGATGTGCTTAAATTGTCTCATTCCGGTTTGTTGAAGGCGATGCAACCCGGCACGGCTAACACACAGCCAACACTTGCCGAGCAAAAGCAGATGAATCAGGATGATACGGTATCCAGCAGAAAGGCATTGGAAGAAGAAAAAACAAGAACGGCCATGCTGGAGAAAAGTGTCAGTGATTTAAAACAATTGTTGGCGTTAAAAAGTCAGCAACTGGCCAATATGCAACCACCCTCAGCTGAGGTAAAGATTAAGCCACAGAATCAAATCGTCAAAAATGTGACACCTAAAGTTTCCGGGAAACCACCGACCACACCGCCACCGCCACATCTCTTGCCCGCGCCTGTAGCCAGTGTTCAAAAATGGTATGCAGTCATTAATCCCATCATCGCCGTGGAGGCTATTGGGGGATTGGCGTTGCTGGGCTTATTGGGTTTGGTGGTGCGTCGACACAAACGGCGTCTGGGTTTAGGTGGGTTCGAGGACAGCATGTATGCTGGCGCTAACACGAATCCCAAAACCACATACGATACGCAAAGAGGGGAGTCGGTCAATACAAAATCCAATACCTTTTCGACCAATTTTAGTCAAGCCGGACTGGGGATACTGGATACGCATGATGTCGATCCTGTCGCTGAGGCAGAGGTCTATATGGCCTATGGTCGAGATGGGCAGGCAGAAGAAATTTTAAAAGAAGCCATGCTGAAATATCCGGCACGTTATGAAATTAAGGTCAAATTGCTGGAAATTTATGCACGACGGCATGCGGTCCCTGATTTTGAGACGCTGGCAACGGATTTGTATAGCAAGTTATCTGAAGTCCCGGCATCCCTGTGGGCGCAGGTGGCAGAAATGGGGCGTGGCATTGATCCGCATAACCCTATGTATTACGATGAAAATCATGTGCTGGCTGGCCCCGCAGAAGGCATTTCCGAACCTGTTGATGAAATACAGGTTGAAACCGAACCGGCTGAAGCAGTGCAGGTTGAAAATGATGCGGAGCATCATCTACCTGTTGATGACATCGTGGCGGTCGATACGCCGCTGTCATTACCGGATCAATCTGAATCCAGTATCAACGATGACAAGGACCTGATACAAGAGCTGGATTTTTCGGATACGCTAAACTTCGATTTCAGTCTGGATAAAACAGATAGCGCAACCCCGACAGATGCCCAAGAGGAAACGGACATATTCTCTCATCAACCAACACATGAAGCGCCGGGTCAAAATGAATACAGCATGAACTGGGCGCCGGTCAATACAGGTGATGAGCTGCAAGGGGACAGCACGGCACATGCGTTATTGGTGGTCGAGCCGTCGCATGACCCGGTTGAGGAGGTGGTGGAAGAGATCGTGATGTCAGCGGATGATTCGCATGAAGGTGACATGGAATTTGAATTGGATGGGAGCAACGACAGCCACGACATGGCTGACCTGGGGGCGAAACCCGTCTTTGATCAACCGCCAATGCTGGATTTTTCTGGCATTGATTTGAATTTTGAATCAGAACCCTCTCCTGCGCCAAGCGGTGATGCTGAACATGCAATACTGCCTTTGAATGTTGTTCCTGATTTGAGCAGGGATTCGAACATTGTTCCTGATTTGAGTGAGGAAGAGCAGGAGAGTCAGACAAAGCTGGAGCTGGTTCAGGTGTATCAGGAAATGGGTGATATGGATAATGCACGCGAAATTCTTCAGGAAGTGATTGCTGAAGGGAATCCGGAACAGCGAGATATCGCACAGGCCATGTTGCAAAAGTTAGATGCTGCGCCAGGCTAAGATGAACAATTTCACCCGTGTTTAGACAGTTATTAACAAGCACTGACAGGCGGAAACTGAATTGTCATCCGGCCACAGCCATTTTGCTGTGGCTGTTTTTTATGGTGAATTTAACTGTGGCGAACCCTCACCAGCTTGGATGGGACACACTGTTTTTTGCTGTCATATTATTGCGTGCAGGTTGGCATGAGTGGTTGCGTTATTTGCGTCGCAGCCGGTGGCTACTTGGAATAATGTGGTTGGCTCAGGTATTGAGCAGTTTGGACGTGCCGCTTTGGCAGGGCTTGTCGGGGCTTCATATCGCAGGCGTGTTGGGCGCGAGTGTGGCCGTGTGGCGCTGGATGTTAATGTTGGCCGTGTTAGCCAGCTTGATGGCCCGTTTGTCGCGTGAGGCATTGTTGTCCGGGATGTTAATATTGTTGACTCCGCTCAAATACCTGGGCATCAATCCACAACGTATCGCCTTGCGTATTGGATTGACTTTGCATTACGCCGAAAAGCTTTTACAAGAAAAGGCATCTTTTACGCAACGTATTCAGCAGTTATCCGAAATTCAACCCTTTGCTGCAGAAATGTTAGCACCCTTGGTCCTTGAACGCTATGTATTCAGTTGGAAAGATATTGTTTGTGTGGTGGGGGTGCTGGGTTGGCAATGGGGTATTCATTCTTGATTCCGCAGGAAAAACATGAGAAAGTGATCGGCGTGCAGCGTATCGTATTAGGGATTGAATACTTCGGGCGGGATTTTTGTGGCTGGCAGCACCAGGAACAAGCATGCAGCATACAGGACGCGCTTGAAATGGCATTATCCAGCGTTGCGGGTAAACCAGTTGCTACCGTTGCAGCAGGCCGCACAGATGCGGGTGTTCATGCCACAGGACAGGTGGTTCATTTTGATACCGATGTCCAGCGTCCCATTACAGCCTGGGTGCGTGGCGTCAATAGCCATTTGCCGGATGGTGTGGCTGTATTGTGGGCTTTGCCTGTGTCAACGCACTTTCATGCGCGCTTTAGCGCGCTTTCCCGCAGTTATCGGTATGTTTTGCTCAATCACATGGTCCGACCCGGACTTCACAGTGGTCGTGTCGGTTGGTACCATGCCACTTTGAATGATGAGCGGATGCAGCAGGCCGCAGAACTGTTGCTGGGCGAGCATGATTTCAGTGCATTTCGTGCGGCAGAGTGCCAGGCGCATTCGCCGGTGCGCCAATTACATACCCTGCGCATCAGCCGCAAGCGGGATTTTATTTTGTTTGAGTTAAGCGCGAATGCTTTTTTGCACCACATGGTACGCAATGTGGTGGGCAGTTTGATTTGGGTCGGGCAAGGCAAGCGTCCTCCAGCGTGGATGACTGAGTTATTGCTTGGCCGTAACCGGCATCAGGCCGGTCCTACTGCTTCGGCTGCGGGGCTGTATCTAAGTCACGTCACCTATGCTGAACATTGGCAATTGCCCCAAATTTCCCCGGATCTTTTGGATACCTTTTCATTTTAATCGTAGTTGTTGTGCGAGAAGACGACAATGTGGAACCAACGTTACGATGTACCCGAATACGTGTTTGGGACGGAACCCAATCAATTTTTGCGCGAACAGGTGCACCATCTTCAACCTGGCATGACGGTACTGGCTGTCGCTGATGGGGAAGGGCGCAACGGGGTATGGCTGGCTCAACAAGACCTTGCTGTGTGGTCTGTGGATGCTTCCAGTGTGGCACAAACCAAGGCCAGACATCTGGCGGCGGAACGTGGGGTGACATTGCACTTTGAATGCGCGGATATGCTCACCTGGGACTGGGGTAAACAGCATTTTGATGCCATCGTGGCAATTTTTATTCAGTTTACTGGCGCGGCAGATCGGGAGCGCTTATTTTCCATGATGAAATTGGCACTCAATCCCGGTGGTGTGCTGTTGTTGCAAGGCTACACCCCGCGCCAACTGGAATACCGTACGGGTGGCCCGAGCGTATTGGAAAATTTGTACACGGAAACTATTGTGCGCAACATGCTGGATGGTTTGGATATTGTTCAATTGCGCGAACATGACAGCCAGATCAGCGAAGGCGCTCATCATCACGGCATGTCGGCTTTGATTGATGTGGTGGCGATCAAACCAAAATAAGTATAATTTACACTGAGTCAGGAAAAAACAGCGTTTTCAGTTCTGCACCCGGATCTGCGGCGCGCATGAAGGCTTCACCCACCAGGAAGCCAAATACTTGGTGAGATTGCATCAAAGTCACGTCGGCGCGCTGATGGATGCCGCTTTCGGTAATGACCAGGCGTGTGTCATCAATCTGGTGCAGCAAGCCTAAAGTGGTGTCCAGGCGGGTTTCAAACGTGCGTAAATTGCGGTTGTTGATGCCGATGAGCGGGGTGTTGAGTTGCAGAGCCAGCGCCAGTTCGGCCTCGTTGTGGGATTCCACCAGCACGGCCATACCCAGTGCATGCGCCACCGCTTCCAGATCGCGCAGTGCGCTCAGGGATAAAGCAGCAACAATGAGCAGGATGCAGTCTGCTCCCAGTTGACGCGCTTGATAAATTTGGTAGGCATCAATCACGAAATCTTTACGCAGCACCGGTAAATCGCAGGCGGCGCGTGCTGCGATGAGGTGGGCATCCTCACCCTGAAAGTAATTGTGGTCGGTCAGCACAGACAGGCAGGCCGCCCCGTTTCGGGCATAAGCACACGCGATGTCGGCGGGCTGGAAATTTGTCCGCAATAACCCTTTGGACGGGCTGGCGCGTTTAATCTCCGCGATAATTGCGGGTACCTGTTGTGCAATACGGCTGCGCACAGCACCGACAAAATCACGCGCAGGGGGCATTTCTTCTGCTTGGGTGCGCAACAGACTTAATGGCGTGTGGGCTTGAGCGCGGGCAATTTCTTCGTGTTTGGTGTTGAGTATGGTATTCAGGATGTCGGACATGCAGGTAGTCGCCATAGGTTGTTGATTATGCAAAGTCCCGGCTAAGTTGGGTCAGTTGTTCAAGTTTTTCCCAGGCTGCACCGGATTCAATCTGGTGCTTCGCCAAATGAACACCCTCGGCCAGGTGATCCGCAATACCCGAAACGTAAATCGCGGCACCCGCGTTCAGGGCCACAATATCGCTGGCAGCACGGTGTTCGTTGGTCAGTGCGGCGCGGAATAACTGCTTGGCCTCTTCAATGCCATTCACTTGCAGACTGGCCAAATCAGACCGTTGCAAGCCAAATTGTTCAGGCGTAACGCGGTATTCCAGCACATGGTCTGATTTAAGTTCAGCGACATAACTTTCACCGCAGATGCTGAGTTCATCCAGGCCATCCGCACCATGTACCACAAGGGCATGGCGACTGCCCAGCTGTTTCAGGGCATAGGCAATGCGCGAGGTCAGCGAGGGATGGTACACGCCAATGACTTGCTGACGTGCGCCAGTGGGATTGGTGAGCGGGCCAAGGATGTTGAACAGCGTTTGTACACCGAGCTCCTTGCGCACAGGTGCAGCATATTTCATGGCGCTGTGATGGTTGGGTGCAAACATGAAACCAATGCCTGTTTGACGCACGCATTGGCCTACCTGTTCGGGCGTGAGGTGAATATTAATGCCTACTGATTCCAGTACGTCTGCACTACCGGAAGTCGAAGACACCGAACGGCCACCATGTTTGGCAACTTTTACCCCTGCCGCAGCGGCGACGAATGCCGAGGCGGTTGAAATGTTAAACGTGTGCGTGCCATCCCCCCCTGTGCCGCAGGTATCCACCAGGTCGGGTAAATCATCCAGAGGTACTTTGGTCGACAAGCTGCGCATGACCTGTGCTGCTGCCGCAATCTCGGTCATGGTTTCGCCTTTGGCACGCAGCGCAATCAATATTGCAGCGATTTGTGCGGGGGTGAGTTCGCCCGACATCACCGCGTGCATCAGTGTCAGCATCTCTGCGTGTTCGAGGGAGTTCCGTTCAAGCAGACGGTTGAGTAATTGAGGAAAATTCGTCATTCGGTGAGTGTGGTCGGGGTGGTTAAGCGGCAACGCGGTCTGCCAGAAAATTGGCCAGCATAGCATGCCCGTGTTCGGTCAGGATAGATTCCGGGTGAAATTGTACCCCCTCTACGGCCAGCGTTTTATGGCGAACCCCCATAATCTCGCCATCTTCCGTCCATGCCGTGATCTCTAAACAATCCGGCAGACTGGCGCGCTCTATGACCAGCGAATGATAGCGTGTTGCGCGCAAGGGGTTGGGCAAGTTGGCAAATACGCCTGTATTATGGTGATGAATCATGGACGTTTTGCCATGCATCAATTGCTGTGCAGCCACGATTTTTCCTCCGAAAGCCTGTCCTATGCTTTGGTGCCCCAGACACACCCCAAGTACAGGTATCTTGCCCGCCATTTCCTTGATGAGTGCGACTGAAATGCCCGCTTCGTTGGGGGTGCATGGCCCTGGTGAAATAACAATGTGCCGGGGGTGACGCGCCTGCACTTCGGCAACGGAAATTTCATCGTTGCGATGCACTTCT
Organism: Pseudomonadota bacterium; assembly: GCA_021786845.1. Lineage (GTDB taxonomy): Bacteria > Pseudomonadota > Gammaproteobacteria > Burkholderiales > Sulfuriferulaceae > Sulfuriferula. The sequence goes on from JAJYMO010000035.1 coordinate 71,016, forward strand.
ACCGATTCACCCAGTTCACCAAAATACTGGACCAGATTGTAGGTGAAAGAGTCATAGTTATCAATCATGAGCAACATGGTTTTGGCTACCCCAAATGGAGGTTTGTGTTTACATACAAAACTGAAACAAAAAAATATGAGTCGGCGCAGTCATTGTGCTAAGGCATCATAAAAAGCAGAGATTGTACCCATCCATTTTGGATTATCCGGTAGTCAGGGTAAGTATTCAACCCTGTACCGCGAGAATTCCCCCGCTTTCATCACGGGAAAGTGAGGGGAAATTTGATATGGAATCTACCATAAGTTACGCCAAAAAACCATTGGCCCTTACCCGATGAACTTGAGTTAGTCGGGATCGAAGAGACCAATCAACTCATCCGCTGTGAAAGCGCCGACGCCCATACTGGGTTCATCAACAATGGCACGGGTTAATTCACGTTTTCTTTCTTGCATGTGAAGAATTTTTTCTTCGACTGTACCGAGTGTGGTCAATTTGTAGGAAAAAACGGGATTCAACTGCCCCATGCGGTGCGCTCTGCCGGTGGCCTGGTCCTCCACGGCCGGATTCCACCACGGGTCATAATGGATGACGGTGTCAGCGGCAGTTAAATTAAGTCCAACGCCACCCGCTTTTAAACTAATTAAAAATAAGGGTACTTCGCCATCCTGAAAGCGTTGCACGGGGAGGGCGCGGTTTTTGGTATCGCCGGTTAAACGCACGAAGGGAATTTTGAGTCTTTGCAGTTCGGGTTCAATCAGATCGAGCATGGAAGTGAATTGCGAAAACAGCAAGACCCGGCGACCCTCTTCGATCATCTCCGGCAATAAATCAGTCAGCATGTCCAGTTTGGCAGATTGTTGTACTTTATGTGCCGTCGCAAGCTTAAGCAAACGGGGGTCGCAACAGATTTGACGCAATTTAAGCAGCGCATCAAGAATAATAATCTGACTTTTTTTGAAACCCTTGGCATCGATTTCACGCCGAATTCTGTCTTGCATCAAATTTCGTACTGATTCATACAGGTCACGTTGATTACCCGTGAGTTCGCAGCTGCGGATGATGTCGGTTCTCGGTGGTAATTCGGTAGCGACCTGGGCTTTGGTACGTCGCAACATGAACGGTTTGATCCGTTGGGTCAGTGTGCTGCGACGTTGCACATCGCCCAGCTTTTCTATCGGGTTGCGAAATTGACGTTTAAATTTTTCGGCGCTACCCAGTAAGCCGGGGATCAAGAAATGAAATTGCGACCACAATTCGCCCAGGTGGTTTTCCATTGGCGTACCGGTGAGGGCAAGCCGGTGATGCGCCGGAATTTGGTGCACGATTTGTGTCGCCAATGCTTTGGGGTTTTTAATCGCATGTGCTTCGTCCAAAATAAGCAAATGAAATTGTTGTGCCAGCAGGTGGTCTTTGTCGCGTGGCAACAAAGGATAGGTGGTCAACACCAAATCATATTGATTAAGTTGATCAAAGTGTTGATGGCGTTCATTGCCATGTAGCGTGAGTACACGCAAGGCTGGGGTGAAGCGCGTGGCCTCGGCATGCCAGTTGAACATCAGGCTGGTGGGTGCAATCACCAGAGACGGCAGGTTACCACGACCAGATTGTTTTTCAACCAGGATGTGGGTGAGCGCCTGGAGCGTCTTGCCTAACCCCATGTCATCGGCCAATATTCCCGCCAACCCGTATTCACGTAAAAACTGTAGCCAGTTTAAGCCGTCTTGCTGATAAGGCCGCAGGGTGGTTGTGAGGCCTTCTGGCACCGGGATTGGGGTGATGCCCTTAAAGGTACGTAATTTACGCCCCAGTTCCAACAATCGTTCTCCACCCAGCCAACGTGTCTGGGCAAAGGCTTCCAGTTCGGCCAAACGCGCAGCCTGGGTGATATCAAACTCCAGTTTCCCTTCACTGTTCAGCGGTCTGTCCGTATCAAAAAGCTCGATCAAGATGGACAGAATGCCTTGTAAGCGGGCAAGGGGAATCGCTAAAAGCCGTTTGTCAGGCAAGCTGCAGATCACTTTTCCGGAGGCGTCGGCATCGGGATGAGTTAAAGCGCGCAATTGTTCGGGTGAAAACTGGCGAAAAGTTTCAAGCAATATGGGCAAGAGGCTGATACGCTGACCATCCACATCAATGCCAAGGTCCAAATTAAACCATTCATTGCCATTGCTTTCTTCTATTTCTATACTGACATCACCTTCGCTTTGGGCAAGTTGATAGGGAAATTCAGGTTGAATGTCGATTTCCCATCCTTGCGACTTTAGTCTGGGCACATCATGCACGATGAATTGCATCCATTCTTGACCACCATCCATGCTGAGTGAACGAGGCAGATTTGGACTTAAATGGGTGGATGGGAAGGTGCGTTCAACAGGCAGGAGTTCGGTTTCCGAATAAATTTGTTCTAATAACCGAGCTTCCTCTCTGGTGTCGCGGCGTGCAGTGAGGCGGGTTTGATCTTGCCTTTGGCTAAGGGTATCTCCTGGCGTGTCGCACGACACCGTCATGCCATGGTAATCAAACCATATTTGTGCGACAGGGAGGTTTGTGACGGCACTCTCGCGCCGACGCCAGTAGGGGTCTTGTTCAAAAGGGATTTGTAACAACACCAGGCGGGGCGTGGGCGCAATATCTGCCAGCGCGCTCACCTGTAATTCATTGGGTTTCGGCCATTGAATATCTGGCATTTGTTTTTGTAAGGCACGGATCACTTCAGGCATTTGATCACGGGAAATAGGGGGAGATCGAAGCAATACATTGGCGATGGTTTCAGGTAAACCAGTCACCAATTCACCACATTCCTGTGTGTGGGTGTTCAGTCGCCAGGGTGGCTCAATGTGAACAATGATGTTGTGCTCAGGTAGGCCCACCCCTAAACGTTGATGGTCATTGTCATCGCATAGCCACTGGAGTTGGCCTTCCAGTGGGGGAACCCATTGTAAGGGTGCTTGTTCAGTATGCAACCAGTAAGCACGTCCCGATTCAACCAGGCTGCGCATCAGTGCGCCACTTTCTGCACCACCAAGTAAAGGATGGTCTAATGAGTGTGGATTGTTTTGAAAAATTCTGGCGCACAATTTTCGATCCAGTTCATTCGCCATGACCCCTCCACGCCCCATGGCAATGTCATAAATATGCGGGTAATCGCTGGCCTTGCCCAGTAAACCGTCTTTTTTGGGCCGCGCACGCATCAAGTGTACATGCAGACCTTTGTGCTGAGTATCCGGGGTGAGCACATACAGCAAACGGTTAGATGTTTTATCGGGTTCTTGCGGGGTGTGAAGCCTGGTGGTGGCCGTATTGATTTGTTGTAGCCAAAGTGATGCGGCGACATCAGGCGTCAGGTCTGATTCTGAAGATTGAAGTGGAGATTTCATCGCGGCGTAGGGTGGCGATGTGGTTTGTAATGCTTTGGGTGGATAGCGAAGACTGTACAGGAGCGTGGCAACAACATGTTTACAGTTTCGACCAATAGGGCAGTCGCAGGAACCGTCGATGGTCAGTTTCCCATTGCGGTGAGTCAGATCAATGCGTTGTTGATAGGGTTTGGGACGTGTGCCAACCACTTCGCCATGCAGTCGGTCATTGACCAACCAGGTTTTGTTGACCAAGCCCTGATGGAGTATCGTTTGCCCTCTTTGAAAAAAAGCGGCAGGAAAAGTTTTTTGGACATCGTTAAGGGTATAAGTAGCAAGCATAGCGTAAATGATCTGGTTCTGTGTGAAATGTGGTAGAGGGTTCTTTAACGAACGGCCAACATCGGTTTAAGGTAACGGGCTGTCAAGCTGTTTGGATGTAAGGCCACGTTTTCAGGTGTGCCGGCAGCAATAATTTCTCCGCCATGCTCGCCGCCTGTCGGACCGATATCAATAATCCAGTCAGCTGTTTTAATCACGTCCAGATTGTGTTCAATCACGACAAGTGTATTGCCGTGGCTGGCAAGGCGATGCAAGACTTTAAGCAGCATGGCGATGTCGTGGAAATGCAGGCCGGTAGTGGGTTCGTCGAGAATATAAAGCGTGCGGCCTGTGTCGCGTTTGGACAGTTCCAGTGATAGTTTTACCCGTTGCGCTTCGCCACCCGACAAGGTGGTGGCGGCTTGGCCCAGCGTGATGTAACCCAGCCCCACATCCATTAAAGTGGACAGTTTGCGCGCCAGCGCAGGCACCGCAGCAAAAAAATCCAGCGCGACCTCAACAGTCATCGTTAACACATCAGCGACGGTTTTGCCTTTGTATTGAATTTCCAGTGTTTCCCGGTTATAACGCAAGCCCTGGCAGACATCGCAAGGCACATAAATATCGGGCAAGAAATGCATGGCGACTTTCACCACGCCATCACCCTGACAAGCTTCGCAACGCCCGCCTTTGACATTAAAGGAAAATCGGCCAGGACCATAACCGCGTTCACGGGCAGCGGGAACGCCCGCAAACAGTTCGCGAATAGGGGTGAATAAACCCGTATAGGTGGCAGGGTTAGAACGGGGGGTGCGACCAATGGGACTTTGATCAATATTGATGATTTTGTCAAATTCATCGGCACCGATCAAGGCATCATAAGGCTGTGGTTCGAGCGCAGATCCATGCAAATGGCGCGCCATGGCGGCATACAATGTGTCATTGATCAGGGTGGATTTTCCTGATCCGGAAACACCCGTGATGCAAGTCAGCACCCCAATTGGCAAATTGAAAGTCAGATTTTTAAGGTTATTGCCCCGTGCACCGGTGAGCACCAGCTGGCGGTCAATATCCACTGGACGGCGTTGTTGAGGTACGTCAATTTTCATGCGACCGGACAGGTATGCGCCGGTAAGCGAGTCAGGGTTCGCCATAATGGCTTCAGCTTTACCGCTGGCAATAATCTGGCCGCCATGGACACCGGCACCAGGGCCCATATCCACCACAAAATCTGCGCTGCGTATGGCATCTTCGTCATGTTCTACCACAATGACTGAATTACCCAAATCGCGCAGATGACGCAAGGTCACCAGAAGGCGATTGTTATCGTGTTGATGCAGACCGATAGAAGGTTCATCCAATACATACATCACGCCGGTCAAACCTGATCCAATTTGTGAAGCCAACCGGATGCGCTGCCCTTCGCCGCCAGAAAGCGTTTCTGCGGTGCGATCCAGTGACAAATATTCCAGTCCCACATCGCTGAGAAATTGCAGGCGGGTGATAATCTCACGTACGATGCGCTCGGCAATCGTTTGTTTGCTGCCCGTGAGCGTCAATGTAGAGAAAAATGTCAGGGCCTGTTTAAGTGGCAAGGCAGACAATTTGTGCAGTGAGTGCTCACTTACAAACACGTGGCGCGCAGACAGACGCAATCGGGCGCCGTCACATTCAGGGCAGGTCTTGTGGTTAAGATATTTGGACAGCTCTTCTCGTACGCTGGCAGATTCGGTGTCGCGGTAGCGGCGTGACAGGCTGGTCAAGATACCTTCAAAAGTGTGTGGACGCGGGCGTCGCTCATCCGGGTATTGAAATGGAATTTGTTCCTTGCCGCTGCCATTCAAAATAATCGTTTGTATGGTTTCAGGCAGATTTTCCCATGGGGTATCGAGATCAAACTGGTAATACAAAGCCAGACTTTGCAGCAGATGAAAATAAAATGGATTGCGGCGATCCCAGCCCTTGATGGCGCCGCCAGTCAGTGACAAATGTGGAAATGCCACCACCCGTTTTGGGTCAAAGAATGAGATGTTGCCTAAACCATCGCATTTTGGACAGGCCCCCATCGGATTGTTGAAAGAAAAAAGACGAGGTTCAAGTTCCTGTAGTGAGTAATCACATATTGGGCAAGCAAAGCGCGCCGAGAAGATTTGCTCTTCACCCTGGTCCATATTGACGGTCAGCGCGCGGCCATTGGCGTGACGCAGCGCAGTTTCAAATGATTCCGCCAAACGCTGCTGCACATCGGCACGTACGGTCAAACGATCTACCACAATTTCAACGGTGTGCTTTTTCTGCTTATCCAGTGGGGGCAACGTGTCGATGTCGTGCACCGTACCGTCGATGCGTACACGAATAAAGCCTTGTGCCCGCAGTTCATCGAACAGTTCGAGGTGGGCGCCTTTACGGTTCGCGACCACGGGCGCCAATACCATTAAGCGTGTGCCAGTGGGCATCAACATCACATGGTCGACCATCTGCGACACGGTCTGGGCAGTCAAGTCCAAATGATGTTCCGGGCAGCGCGGTGTACCGACCCGTGCGAACAGCAGGCGCAAGTAATCATGAATTTCGGTGACCGTGCCCACTGTGGAGCGCGGATTGTGGCTGGCGGTTTTTTGTTCAATGGAAATGGCGGGCGACAGACCGTCGATGGAATCCACGTCAGGTTTTTCCATTAACTGCAGGAACTGGCGTGCATAGGCGGACAGCGATTCCACATAGCGCCGCTGGCCTTCAGCATATAGCGTGTCGAAAGCCAGCGAAGACTTGCCGGAACCCGACAAGCCGGTGATCACCACCAGTTGATTGCGTGGCAAATCCAGGCTGATATTTTTAAGATTGTGCGTGCGCGCACCGCGTATGCGGATGTCATTCATGGCGAAAAAGCATTGGCCTCAAGACGAATTAACCTGCTAATATACCACTTTTGGCGATTATCTAGAGCGTATGCAAAATACTTCATCCCTTTCAGAAAAAATGACAGCAAGTGAAACGCGGGCAAGCGTGGGATTAGCCAGTATTTTTGGCTTGCGTATGTTAGGTATGTTCCTGATTTTACCTGTGTTTGCCCTGTATGCGACACATTTGCCGGGCGGGAAAGATCGCACGATGGTCGGTTTGGCGTTGGGTGCCTATGGCCTCACTCAGGCCATGTTGCAGCTACCGTTCGGTATGCTTTCTGACAAAATTGGGCGTAAGCCGGTGATTTATTTTGGTCTGGTGCTGTTTGCGCTGGGCAGTTTTGTTGCGGCGCGTGCCACGACGATCGACACGATTATTCTTGGTCGGATCATCCAGGGTGCCGGGGCGATTTCAGCAGCGGTCACGGCTTTGCTGGCCGATTCTACTCGCGAAGAACATCGCACCAAGGCCATGGGGATGATCGGCGGTACGATAGGACTGACCTTTGCCGCCTCATTGGTCCTGGGGCCGGCCATGTACCAGTATTTGGGTATGTCGGGCATCTTCGTGCTGACAGGTGTGCTGTCACTGTTGGCCATCGCTGTGGTCAAATGGTACATCCCGAATCCTGGCAGCACTCACTTTCATAGCGATGCGGAAGCCAGCCCGGCCAAATTGAGGGATGTGTTGCGGCACCCCCAATTATTGCGGCTGGATTTCGGTATTTTTTCCTTGCATGCGGCACAAATGTCGATGTTCGTTGCTGTGCCCTTTGCGCTGGAACGCACGGGCCATTTGAATATCGACCAGCATTGGGAAGTGTATTTGCCCGTGGTGCTGGTGGCATTTATCGTCATGATACCCGCTATCATTTATGGTGAGAAAAAGGCCAAACTCAAGCAGGTCTTCGTCTCTGCAGTTGGTCTGTTGCTGGTTGCGCAAATCGGTATGGCCGCCAGTATGAACAGCTTCTGGGGGATTGTGGTAGCCTTAACGGCTTATTTCATTGCTTTCAATGTGCTGGAAGCAAGTCTACCTTCTCTTATCTCCAAAATTGCACCTCCGGGTTCCAAAGGAACGGCGATGGGTGTGTACAACACGTCCCAATCCCTGGGCCTGTTTTTTGGGGGCGCCATGGGGGGGGTGTTATCACAGCATTTTGGTTATTCTGCGGTATATGAATTTGGTGCCGGGATGATTGCCTTGTGGTTGCTGGCCGCAATCGGGATGAAGACACCCCCTGCAGTCAAAACGCGCCTGTTCCATCTTGGAAAAATGGAGCCGGATCAGGCACAATTACTTAAAACTGCTTTGCAGGCCATAGAGGGTGTGTATGAAGCGGGTGTGATTGCTGAAGAACAAATCGCGATTCTTAAAGTGTTGCAAAGCGGCTGGAATGAACCCGCCGCAATTAAATTATTGGAGGAATCTACACATGGCATCAGTCAATAAAGTCATTTTAATCGGTAACCTCGGGCGCGACCCGGAAACACGCTACATGCCCAGTGGTGACGCCATTGTCAACCTGGCCCTGGCAACGACAGACAGCTGGAAAGACAAGAATGGCGAGAAACAGGAAAAAACCGAATGGCACCGTGTGGTGATTTTCGGTAAACTGGCTGAAATTGCTGCCGAATACCTGAAAAAAGGTTCGCAAGTGTATTTTGAAGGCAGCTTGAAAAC
>JAJYMO010000084.1 GCA_021786845.1 Pseudomonadota bacterium
CGTTGCAAAACGCCGCTTCTGTGGCCGGCCTGATGCTGACCACCGATGCCATGGTGGCAGAGTTGCCTGAAGACAAACCAGCTGCTGGCGGTATGGGTGGTGGTATGGGCGGCATGGGCGGCATGGATGGCATGATGTAAGCAACACAGATGTAAGCAACAAAGGGTTTGTACTTGAACCACTCAAAACCCCGCCTCAGTGGCGGGGTTTTTGTTGTGTGACATCATGCCTGCGTGCAGACATGATCGCTTTAATCAATGCACAATATCCGATAACGGAATTGCAATGACCCAGCCATAGATATTGGAAACGTAGAGCGTGCCGCCCACAATCACAGGGGAAGAAGGACCAAATGCGCCGCCCAGATGTTTTTGCCCTAACAACGTGCCGTCCGCAATCCTGATTGCTGCGATGTCCCCCGACTTATAGGGCACATAAGCAACGCCATCGGCCACTGCGGCACCGGACCGAATTTGCGCACCCAAACGAACCCGCCACAACTCGCGACCAGTTTTCAAATCAAACGCATAATAATTACCGGTGACTGGGCTACCCTCAAGCACTTTATCACCAACGATCATGGGCGTGGCGGTTTTCATCGCAGGGGGAACAGGACCGCTTTCAAGTTGTTTTTGCCACACAATCTTGCCGGATGATGCATCCATGGCCAGCAACACATTGGCGACCGGTTTTTCTTTATCACCCGTCTCCACCGTGGCTTCCTGAATAACCAGCCCATCCGCATACGCAGGCGTGCAATCTCCAATACCTGTGGCAACCAGTTTGGGGATAGTTATTTTCCATGCGATATCGCCCGTTTTTTTGTTCACGGCGTAAAAATAGTTGGGATTCGTGCCGCCCAGAAACAAATTATCGCCAGCCAGCACTGGGGATGACATACTCACAAAAGAAACCAGATCCGTGGTCAAAGCAAGCTTGCCGGTAACGGCATCGAGTTTGTAAACGTGGCCGTCGCCCGTGCCGATGTACAGAAAGCCCTGATCATAGACAGCGGTAGGCATCGCCTCGCCGGGGAAATGATAGGCCCATAATTTTCTGCCGGTTTTTGCGTCAAGCGCATACATCGTGTTCAAACCCGGACCGCGAGTCGGGCGCTTGCCTTTCACATAAAGCATGGTATTGGCGTAATTGAAATAAGCGTTGCCTGTGGAGACAAATACGCGTCCATCAACCACCAGCGGATTGCTCATGGTCATGTTCCAGCCGTAATGCGCCCAAATGAGCCTGCCATTCAGGGCATTGAGCGCATAGGTGTAGCCATTATCGCTGCCTTCATAGACAATCCCGTTCACCACAGACACGCCGACAGGCATGCCGATATTGTAGGCAGTCGTCGAAAAATTGTTATCCAGCGGAGGGCCGTCCAAAGGAATGGCCCCTGCACCGGCAAATTTCCAGCTCACCCCGCTGCGTAGCGATTCAGGTGCGTTGCCGGACAAGGCAAACACGGCATTCCGTCCCGGATTGGCTGCATAGGTGGTCCATGTCTGAGGGAACTGGGCAGCCAATGCAGGATCAGGAAGGTTTTGGGGGAAATACTGATCAGGAAATTCAGCTGCAACCGGATCGGTCGATTGTTCTTGTTCTGCAGTGCTTGCCTGCGCCCAGGCACTGCCGCCGAAACAGGATAAAACCAGCAGTGCCAATAACTGTGCCCTTGGTCGTTTGACGGGCATCTGGAATGATGAAGAAATATTCTGCATAATTAACTCCTTTTATATTAAGAATAACGGCCCGGAACAGACGTTCGCCAAGGCAAACCAATCGCGACAATACGCCAAGGCAACCGGTTGGAGTTCGGTTCAAGCATTTAAGTTTCCATCGCGCCTCAATGCGATATTTCCATGATGCCTTATCATGTTATGCCAAAGCACGTCCGGCAGGTCGATTGTCATATCGCACTCCCGAATACCGTGAAATTTTGTGCTCATGAAGGTTGCCTAAGCCCCCCAAATGCGGTTAGAATGCCAGTGGTTTGAGGAGCGTTGCGACGGAGCATTCCGCCAGGCTCAGACCTTTATCCGTCAATGTCTTGACGAGATTCAACCGTTCAACCGCGCTCACGTTTACTTTGCCTGACCAAGGAGAGCGTGATGCCACATCGCAATAAAAACACCCCTGATTATGTCGTAGCGGATATGGCCCTGGCCGACTGGGGCCGACGCGAATTAAATATTGCCGAGACTGAAATGCCGGGCTTAATGGCCATACGTGAAGAATTCTCCGCCACACGCCCGCTGCATGGCGCACGCATTACCGGCAGCTTGCACATGACGATTCAAACCGGGGTCCTGATTGAAACCCTGCAAGCCTTGGGTGCAGAAGTACGCTGGGCATCCTGCAATATTTTCTCTACCCAGGACCATGCCGCCGCAGCGATTGCCGCCACCGGCACGCCGGTTTTTGCCATTAAAGGCGAATCCGTGGAAGATTACTGGGATTACTCGCACCGCATTTTTGAATGGGCGGACGGCGGCTATTCCAACATGATTCTGGACGATGGCGGCGATGCCACCTTGTTGTTGCACCTTGGTGCCCGCGCCGAATCCGACCCTGCTGTCCTGGCAAACCCCGGCGGTGAAGAAGAGCGTGCGATGTTCGCGGCAATCCGTGCCAAACTCGCTGCTTCGCCAAAGTGGTATTCAACCCGCCTGGCGCATATTATCGGCGTCACGGAAGAAACCACCACCGGTGTTCATCGCCTGTACCTCATGCACGAACGTGGCGAACTGAAATTTCCCGCCATCAACGTCAATGACTCTGTCACCAAATCAAAGTTTGATAACCTGTATGGCTGCCGTGAATCACTGGTGGACGGCATCAAACGTGCCACCGATGTCATGATTGCAGGGAAGGTTGCTGTCGTAGCCGGTTACGGCGATGTGGGCAAAGGTTCTGCTCAAGCCTTGCGCGCGCTGTCCGCCCAAGTGTGGGTGACGGAAATCGACCCCATTTGCGCTTTGCAGGCCGCCATGGAAGGTTATCGCGTGGTGACCATGGATTACGCTGCCGATAAAGCGGATATTTTTGTCACCGCCACCGGCAATTTTCATGTCATCACCCATGATCATATGGCCAGAATGAAAGACCAGGCCATCGTGTGCAACATCGGCCATTTCGATAACGAAATTGACGTAGCAGGGATCGAGCAATACCCATGGGAAGAAATCAAACCCCAGGTCGATCATGTGATTTTCCCCGATGGCAAACGCATTATTCTGCTGGCCAAAGGTAGATTGGTGAATTTGGGTTGCGCAACCGGCCACCCTTCTTATGTGATGAGCTCCTCCTTTGCCAACCAGACGCTGGCGCAAATTGAACTGTTCACCCGTACGCAAGATTATCCTGTTGGCGTCTATACCCTGCCTAAACAATTGGATGAAAAAGTCGCCCGCCTGCAACTGAAAACCCTGAACGTACAAATGACAGAATTAAGTGATCAACAAGCCACTTATTTGGGCGTCAATAAAAGTGGCCCATACAAATCCGTTCATTATCGCTATTAAGGGGATAAATATGGCGCGCCCTTTATTCAGCTTTGAATTTTTTCCGCCCAAAACCCCCGAAGGGGCGAGTAAGCTAAATGAAGTGCGTAGCCAGCTTGCTGCATTGCACCCCCGGTTTTTTTCAGTGAC